>NZ_RAWI01000398.1 GCF_003612125.1 Corallococcus praedator | reverse complement strand
GGCAGGGGCATACGGGTCTCTTGGAGTGCGGCGGCGAGGGGACTCGGCGCCACGGCTTCTAGTGGTGTGTACGGGCCACTGCAATCGATGCGAGGGAGCGCGGATGCGCTGGGCCGCCCAGCCAGCAGGGGCTCCGTGCGCTGGAGGCAGGGCGGGGGAGCAGACGTCGCTCCGGTCCGCTTCTCAGGGCGGGGCCGGAGTGACGACGCGCTGCGAATCCCGCTCGGGGGAAGGGGCACCCGCGTCCCGTGCCAGCCCGGGGGCGGCGGTCGCGGAAGCGGGCGGCGTCGCGGGACTCGGAGCGGACATGGAAGCAGGCACGGGCACGGGCTTGTTCCCCGATGGAGGAGGCGTCGCAGCCTGGGCAGACACGGGATTGTTCCCTGACGCCGGAGCAGGCGTCCCCGTCGAAGGAACGGCTGCGGATGCCCCCGGTATCGGTGGGACCGTTCCGGCCAACGACGCAGGCGCTTGAGGTGCTGAGGCTCCCGGCGGCGGTGCGACGGCGACGCCCGCGGGCGTGACCCCAACCTTTGTCCCCGGATGCGGAGCGGCGTTGGCGCTGACACCCGTCGGCGCGGCGCCGTGCACCGTGCCGCCGTCCAGCGTCGGCATCGTGCTCCCCGTGGATGCTGGCGACGTCGGCGCGTGCGCGGTCGCAGCGCCACCCGTCGCCGCCGTGCCACCCGTCACGGTACGCGGAGCGGGCGACGCGGGCAGCGCGCGACGGATCTCCGCGCCCGCCGTGGCCACGATGCCAATCGACAGGAAGAGGAACCCGGCCGTCTGCGCCACCGTCTCCACGCGCGGCGGAATGCGCCGGCCACTCACCGCCTCGATGGCGAGCAGCAGCACCCGGCCCCCATCCAGTCCCGGCACCGGCACCATCGTCAGCAGCGCCAGCGCCACCGACGCCGCCACCATCGCGCGCACCAGCGCATCCAGTCCCGACGCGGTGGACGACGCGACGTCGGAGGACTCCTGTCGCATCAGCGCGCCCGGCCCGCCCCGACCCGTGACGCCCGGTCCCCGCACCAGCGCCACCAGCGTGGACAGCGCCTCGGATGCCAGGCGCCCCGTGTGGACGATGGACTGGGTGAAGGCCTCGCCGGGCACGTGCGTGCGGAACACGTACTGCTGGCTCACGCCGATGCGCCCCGTGCCCCGCTCATCCGCCCGGGGCCGCACCTTCACCGTGCGCGGCTCGCCGTGCCGCTCCACCGCCAGGTCCAGCTCATGGCCCACGCCGTCCGCCACCCGCGTGACGAAGTCCGACCAGCTCTCCAGCGGCTTGCCGTCCACGCGCACCAGCCGGTCCCCCGGCAGCAACTGCGCGCGCGCCGCCTCCGAACCCGGCAGCACCGTGCCCACCGTCAGCGGCACCACCACGTGCGTGCCCGACGAATACAGGGCGAACAGCAGGCCCACCGCCACCGCGTAGTTCGCCGCCGGCCCCGCCAGGATGATGGCCATCCGCTTGAGCGGCCCCAGCGTGCCGAACCCCGTCGTGTCCTCTTCCCCGGAGCGGTGCGGGTTCATCCCCTGCAGGTTCGCGGATGCACCCAGTGGAATCGCGCCCAGCACGAACTGCGTGCCGCCCAGCCGGAACGACAGCAGTGGCGGCCCGAAGCCCACGGTGAAGCGCGGCACCCGCACGCCCAGCAGGCGCGCGGCCACCAGGTGCCCCAGCTCATGCACGATGAGCAGCGCCCCAAGGGCGAGCAGGACGAACAGGTAGTGCATCCGGACCCGTCCGCGCCTACAGCTTGCGGCGCTTCCCGGTGCGCTTGTAGGTCAGGTAGTCGGACAGGATGGTGCCGTGGTCGAAGCAGAGGTCCTTCGGCAGCGCGTCCAGCGTGAAGGTCTTCGCCTCCGCCGCGTCGTCCGCGCCCACCGGCTCTCCCTTCGCCTGCGCGATGAACACCGTGGAGATGGTGTGCAGCCGCGGGTCGCGCTTCGGATCCGAATAGCTGAAGAACTGCTCCTCCAGCGTCACGTCCAGCCCCGTCTCCTCCTTCGCCTCCCGGATGGCCGCCTTGTCCAGCGGCTCACCCTCGTCCACGAAGCCGCCCGGCAGCGCCCAGCCCACCGGCGGATTCGCGCGGCGGATGAGCACGATGCGCTCGCCAGACAACTCGATGATGCAGTCCACGGTGGGTTTGGGGTTGCGGTATTCAGGCATGGCGGCGCACTCTACCTCCGCCCCCACCCGAGCGCCCGCTCCGGATGCCTCCCGTGGGCGATGGTGCGTGCCGTGTCTACCCTCCGACGCCTCTGTCTCGTTGCCTTCGCGCTCGCGGCCCCCTCCCTGGTGGGCTGTCTGCCGTACAGCCAGAACGAGGGCGACTACGAACTGACCCCCGTCGAGCTGCTGCGCGACGACTGCAACCTGCTGCCGCAGGTGATCGACGAGTTCCGGCTGGGCCTCCAGATTTCGGGCCGCGTGGTGCGCGCGGACTTCGGCGTGCAGAACATGCAGCTGCTCGGCTACTTCCTGGAGGACGGCGAGGCCTTCACCGCGGACGGCAGCGTGGCCAACGTGAGCGCCTCGGCGAACGGCCAGGAGTGCCTGCTCGGTCAGATCCGCGTGCACCTGGACGCCACGACGCAGTGCTCGACGCAGTTCAATGGTCAACTGCGGCTCGTCTACGACTCCGACGGCGTCACGCAATGCTCCTGCGAGCTGTGGGTCCGCTTCGAAGGCGTTCAGGGAAACACCCGCTGCGAAGAGTCGCCTTGAGACTCGGGGGCTGGACCCCTAGAACAAGAGGGCTGTTCCCACGCGCAATGGAGGGACGCCCATGGCTGACCCGCAGGCAATCAACTCGGTCCTGACCGAGTCCCGCGTCTTCCCCCCGCCCGAGGAGTTCTCCCGGCGGGCCCACATCCGGAGCATGCAGGACTATCAGCGGCTGTGGGACGAGGCCGACAAGGACCCGCAGAAGTACTGGGGGGACCGTGCCCGCGAGGAGCTCTACTGGAAGGAGCCCTTCAAGACGGTGCTGGAGTGGAAGCCCCCCCACGCGCGCTGGTTCATCGAGGGCCGGACCAACCTCTCCTACAACTGTCTGGACCGGCACCTGCCGAAGCTCGCGGACAAGCCCGCCATCCTCTTCGAGGGGGAGCCCGGCGACCGCCGCTCCGTCACCTACGGTGAGCTGTCGAAGCAGGTGAACCGGCTGGCCAACGGCCTCAAGTCCCTGGGCGTGAAGAAGGGCGACCGCGTCGGCATCTACCTGCCCATGGTGCCCGAAGCGGCCGTCGCGATGCTGGCGTGCGCGCGCCTGGGCGCGGTGCACTCCGTGGTGTTCGGCGGCTTCTCCGCGGAGGCGCTCCAGGAGCGCATGAAGGACATGGGCGCGAAGGTGCTGCTCACCGCGGACGGCGGCTGGCGCAAGGGCGCCGTGGTGCCGCTGATGAAGAACGTGGAGGCCGCGCTCCCCAACGCCCCCAGCATCGAGAAGGTCGTCGTGCTCACGCGCACCGGCGACGGCAAGCTTCCCGACGGGCCGAAGTTCATGGCGTGGGACGCGCTGGTGAAGGACCAGTCCGACACCTGCGAACCGGAGTGGGTGGAGAGCGAACACCCGCTGTTCATCCTCTACACGTCCGGCTCCACCGGGAAGCCCAAGGGCGTGCTGCACACCACGGCGGGCTACGCGATGAACGCGTCGCTCACCACGCGCTGGGTGTTCGACCTGCGCGAGGACGACATCTACTGGTGCACCGCGGACGTGGGCTGGGTGACGGGCCACACGTACGTCGTCTACGGCCCGCTGATGAACGGCATCACCACGGTGCTCTACGAGGGCGCGCCCACGCAGCCGGGGCCGGACCGCTTCTGGGACATCATCGAGCGCTACAAGGCCACCATCCTCTACACCGCGCCCACCGCCATCCGCGCCTTCATGCGCCTGGGTGACGGGCCGGTGAAGCAGCACGACCTGTCCTCGCTGCGCCTCCTGGGCAGCGTGGGCGAGCCCATCAACCCCGAAGCGTGGATGTGGTACCGCGACGTCATCGGCGGAGGCCGCTGCCCCGTCGTGGACACGTGGTGGCAGACGGAGACGGGCTCCATCATGATCTCCCCGCTGCCGGGCGCCACGCCCACCAAGCCGGGCTCCGCCACCCTCCCCCTGCCCGGCATCCACGCGGAGATATTGGACCGCGACGGCAACCGCGTGCCCAAGGGGCAGGGCGGCCTGCTGTTCGTGACGAAGCCCTGGCCGTCCATGCTGCGCACCGTGTACGGGGACCCGGAGCGGTACGTGAACACGTACTTCAGCGAACTGCCCGGCATGTACTTCACCGGCGACGGCGCGCGCACGGATCCGGACGGCTACCTCTGGCTGATGGGCCGCGTGGACGACGTGGTGAACGTGGCTGGCCACCGCCTGGGCACCGCGGAGGTGGAGAGCGCGCTGGTGTCGCACCCGAAGGTCTCCGAGGCCGCCGTGGTGGGACGCCCGGATGACCTGAAGGGCACCGCGCTGGTCGCCTTCGTGACGCTCAAGCAGGGCAACGCCCCGTCGGATGCGCTCAAGAAGGAGCTGGCCACGCACGTGGGCAAGGAGATTGGCGCCATCGCCCGGCCGGACGACATCCGCTTCGCGGAAGGGCTGCCCAAGACGCGCTCGGGGAAGATCATGCGCCGGCTCTTGCGCGACGTGGCCGCGGGCAAGACGTCCACGCAGGACACCACCACGCTGGAGGACCTCAACGTGCTGGCCACCCTCCGTCAGAACGACGAGTAGGCGACCTCCTGCTCAGGACCGGCTGTCCTCCGCGTCCTTGCGGGGGCGGCCGTGCTTGTCCCTCACGTTCTCCCGGTCCGCCTTGCTCCACCAGATGCGGGAGCTCCACAGGGCGGGGCCCAGGACGACCGTGAGGACGAAGAACACGACCAGGCCCACCACGATCTCCGTCAAGACGTCCTCCAGGGGCCCGCGGGGGCCGGAAAAGACAACCCTAGCGTCCCCGTCCAGCAGGTGCCACGAGAGGGAACCGGGCGGGAAGTAGCACGGCGCTCGGCCCCTATCGCCTCCGTGCATGCCGCGGGGCGGCGAGACTCCGCGAGCCTCGGGGGCCCGGGCGCTTCACGGTCGGGCAACCTGCCTGGGCGGGCAGCCGGCGGCAGTCCTGCTAGATTGCGCCGCCATGAACCGATTCTCCTCGACCCTGTTCACCGCGCTGCCGCTCACGGCGGTGCTGGTCGCCCCCGTCGCGGACGCCTGCACCAGCATGCTGGTGACGAAGGGCGCCACGACGGACGGCTCCACGTTCATCACCTATTCGGCGGACTCGCACGAGCTGTACGGCGAGCTGTACCACACGCCCGCGCGCCGCCACGCGGCCGGGGCGCAGCGCGACATCGTTGACTGGGACACCGGCAAGTTCCTGGGACGCATCAAGGAACTGCCCGCCACGTACTCCGTGGTGGGCAACATGAACGAGCACCAGCTCTCCATCAGCGAGTCCACCTTCACGGGCCGCAAGGAGCTGGAGGGGCCCTCGGGAATCATCGACTACGGCTCACTCATCTACGTGGCGCTGGAGCGCGCGAAGACGGCGCGCGAGGCCATCCAGGTGATGACGGACCTGGTCGCGGAATACGGCTACGCCTCCACCGGTGAGACGTTCTCCATCGCAGACCCGAAGGAGGCGTGGCTCCTGGAGATGATTGGCAAGGGAGCCGGCCAGAAGGGTGCGGTGTGGGTGGCCCGGAAGCTCCCCGACGGCTTCATCTCCGCGCACGCCAACCAGTCGCGCATCCGTCAGTTCCCGCTCAGCGACTCCGCCACCACGCTGTACTCGCCGGACGTCATCACCTTCGCGCGCGCGAAGGGCTGGTACACGGGCGCGGACAAGGACTTCAGCTTCGCGGACACGTACCACCCGCTGGACTTCGGCGGGCAGCGCTTCGCCGAAGGGCGCGTGTGGAGCATCTTCCGCCGCGCGGCCCCGTCCATGAAGCTGGGCCTGGAGTACGCGGACGGCTCGGACCTGAACAAGCGCCTGCCCCTGTGGGTGAAGCCGGACAAGAAGGTGTCCGTGCAGGACGCGATGGCGCTCATGCGCGACCACTTCGAGGGCACCGCGCTGGACATGTCCAAGGACGTGGGCGCGGGGCCCTACGCGGCGCCCTACCGCTGGCGCCCCATGACGTGGGACGTGGACGGCAAGAACTACGTCCACGAGCGCGCCATCTCCACGCAGCAGACGGGCTTCTCCTTCGTCGCGCAGATGCGCGGCTCGCTGCCGGACGCCATCGGCGGCGTGCTCTGGTTCGGCGTGGATGACACGTTCACCACCGTGTACACGCCCATGTACGCGGGCATCCGGCAGGTGCCGAAGAACTTCGCGCAGGGCGTGGCCAGCCGCGGAGACTTCTCCTGGGATTCGTCCTTCTGGGTCTTCAACTGGGTGTCGAACCAGGCCTACGGGCGCTGGAGCGACATGATCGTGGACGTGCAGAAGGCCCAGGGCGAACTGGAGGGCCAGTTCCTCGCGGATCAGGCCCACGTGGAGAGCATCGCGCAGACGCTCTACAAGCGCACGCCCGAGCAGGCCCGCCAGTACCTCACCGAGTACTCGCTCCAGCAGGGCGACAAGGTGCACGCGCGCTGGCGCAAGCTGGGCGAGCAGCTGCTCGTGAAGTACATCGACGGCAACGTGCGCGACGCGACGGGCAAGGTGAACCACCCGCGCTACCAGGACGCGTGGTACCGCCGCATCGCCGCGGACAACGGCCCCCGCCTGGAGTCCCGCGAGAAGCCCGAGCCGAAGCCCCAGGCTCCGGTGACCCCCGCGGCTCCTGTCCCGGCCCCCGCGGCCCCGGCGACGCCGAAGCCCACCGTCGCCCCGGCCCCCTGAAGTACGCCTGGGGGGGCGCGGCACACCGGGAGGCTCCCTTCCGGTGTCCCGCTCCGGGCGGCGGTCCCGGCTGTGACGCGGCGTCCGCCCCCGGGCCCGCGCGGTGCGAGGCCGCGCGGGTCCTTCACGTTCGCGCGTGTGTCGACGCGCGGCTTGTGGCAGTCACGGGCCCGGGCGGAGCGCGCCCCTTCGCGAAGGACGGTTCCTTGAGTGACGCTTCCCTGGTGACAGCCCTGCCGCTCCGGGACGACGAGCTGGCGGACTTCCTCGAGCGCACCAGCCGCACGTTCGCGCTCGCCATCCCGCTCCTCGACGAGCCCCTGCGCAGCGAGGTGGGCCTGGGCTACCTGCTCCTGCGCGTCGCGGACACGCTGGAGGACGCCGCCCCCTGGTCGCGCGAGGAGCGGCGCGAGGCCCTGGCCGGCTTCGAAGCGCTGCTCCAGGAGGATCCCCAGGCGGATGCCGAGGCCATGGTGCGCGGATGGTTGTCGCGCCGTCCCACGGAGAACGCGGGCTACCTGGAGCTGCTCGGGCGCACCCCCGCGCTGCTGGCGAGCCTGGACGCGCTGCGCACGGAGGCCGGCGCCATCCTGCGCCACTTCGTGTTGAAGACGGTGCAGGGCATGCGCGAGGTGCTCGCGGGCGCCACCACGGAGGGCCTGCTGACCCTGCACTCGCTCCAGGCGCTGCGCGACTATTGCTACATCGTGGCGGGGCTGGTGGGGGAGCTGCTCACGGACCTGTTCGTCCTGGATCCGCGCCTCGCGCCCTACTCACCGAACCTGCGCGCGCTGGCGCCGCTGTTTGGCGAGGGTCTGCAGCTGGTCAACATCCTCAAGGACGTGCGGCAGGACCGGCAGGAAGGGCGCGCGCTGCTGCCCGCGGACGTGCAGATCCAGGACGTGGAGCGGCTGGCGGGGGAGGACCTGGTCGCGGCGGCCCGCTACGTGCGAGCCCTCTACGGCGCGGGCGCCCCCCGGGACGTGCTCGCCTTCACCACGCTGCCCCTGCTGCTGGCGCAGGCCACGCTGGAGCTGCTGATCCGCGACGGCGCCGGCGCCAAGGTGTCCCGCGCCGTGGTGCACGCGCAGATGGACGCGCTCCAGGCCGCGCTGGAGCGGGGCCAGCTCCCGGAGGCCGTGGAGGCCCTCGCTGGCCCCGTGCCCGGAGGTCCCTGAAAAGCGTTGGGAAGGCCGCAACTCCAAGGCGCCTGCATCGGATAATTCCAATGTTGGTGTTTCCCCCTCTGGAGTGCCGCCCCCATGAACTGCGCCCGCTCGTCCCCGGCGGTCATCGTGTACTTCCCCGCGCGTTCGGACGCGGCGCCCGCCCGGGTGCAGCACCGCGTGCTGCGGGTGGCGCGTGAGGGCCTGGAGTCGGGGGGGCTGCCCTTCGCCGCCACGCGTCAGCGC
>NZ_RAWI01000397.1 GCF_003612125.1 Corallococcus praedator | reverse complement strand
TCCCGTCCCCGCCCCAGACGCCTGCTCCCTCGGCCAGGACGCCGAAGCGGGACGTGTCCGGGAAGGCCGACACGCGGGCCCCGGCCAGCAGGCGGAACGTGCTGGGCCGCAGCCGGAGCTGGGGCTCCACGAAGGGTGAGACGATGAGCGTGGGTCCCGGCACGTCCAGGGGCGGCGTGGCCCAGGGGTGGATGGGCCAGGACAACACCCAGTGCGCGCCGTCCCCCCACTCCCGGCGCAGGTCCGGGATGAGTGGCTCCAGGAAGCACAGCGTGTAGAGACACAGCGTGCGCTTCCAGGAGACCAGGGCCGGGGCTCGGTCCAGCGCCTCGGCTTGTTGAGCTTCGGCCGGGGCTTGAGCCCGGGCCTGGGGCGCGGCCAGGAAGCACAGCAGGCTTCCGGCCGCGACCGCGTGCTTCACGTCACTTGCCCTGGAACGCGGCGGGACGCTTGGCGAGGAACGCGGCCATGCCCTCGCGCTGATCCTCCGAACCGAAGAGGACCGCGAAGCCCTGGCGCTCCAGCTCGTTGGCGCTCCGGAGGTCCTGATCCGCGCCGTACTCCACCACGCGCTTGGCCTGGGCCACCGCGAGCGGTCCGTTCTTGAGGATCTTCGCGGCCACCGCGCGGCAGTGCTCCATCAGCTTGTCCGCGGGCACCACGTCCAGGACCAGGCCGATCTCCTTGGCCCGGGCCGCGTCGATGCGGTCCGCCGTGAAGAGCATTTCCTTCGCGCGGGAGCGGCCCACCAGCCGGGTCAGCCGCTGCGTGCCGCCGAAGCCCGGGATGACGCCCAGGGTGACTTCCGGCAGGCCCAGCTTCGCCTTCTCCGACGCGTAGATGAGGTCGCAGCCCAGCGCCAGCTCCAGCCCGCCGCCGAGCGCGAAGCCGTTCACCGCCGCGATGGTGGGGATGGGCAGGTTCTCCAGCGACTGGAAGACGTGGTGTCCCAGCGCGGAGAACTCCCGGGCCTGGGCGGCGGTGATGGTGACCATCTCCGCGATGTCCGCGCCGGCGACGAACGCCTTGTCCCCTCCGCCCGTGACGATGAGGGCGCGCGTCTCGTCGAACTTCAGCGAGCGGAGCGCGTCGTCCATCTCGTGGAACGTCGCGCTGTTGAGCGCGTTGAGCGCCTTGGGGCGGTCCACCGTGAGGACGGCGAGGGGGCCGTCCTTCTCCAACCGGATGTTCTCGTAGGCCATGTGCGTCGAAGCTCCTGTGTCGGGTGGGGACGGCTAGTACTTGTAGAAGCCGCGGCCGCTCTTCTTGCCGTACCAGCCTGCGTCCACGTACTGGCGCAAGAGCGGGCACGGACGGTACTTGGAGTCGCCCAGGCCCTTGTGCAGGACCTCGGCGATGTAGAGCACCGTGTCCAGGCCGATGAAGTCCGCGAGCTGCAGCGGACCCATGGGCTGGTTGGTGCCCAGCTTCATCGCGGTGTCGATGTCCTCCGCGGTGCCCAGGCCCTCCATCAGCGCGAAGCAGGCCTCGTTGAGCATCGGGATGAGGATGCGGTTGACGATGAAGCCCGGGTAGTCCTTGGACACCACCGTCGTCTTGCCCATGCGCTCGGCCATGGCGCGGATGGTGGCGTACGTCTCATCGCTGGTGGCCGCGCCGCGGATCAGCTCCACGAGCTGCATCACCGGCACCGGGTTCATGAAGTGCATCCCGATGACGGACTCGGGGCGCTTCGTGGCCGCGGCGATGCGGGTGATGGGGATGGAGGAGGTGTTGGTGGCGAGGATGCCGCCAGGCCGGACGACTTCATCCAGCTCCAGGAAGATGCGGCGCTTGAGGTCCTCGTTCTCCGTGACGGCCTCGATGGCGACGTCCACGTCCTTCGCGTCGCGTGCGCTGGTGAACGTGGCGAGGTTGGCTTCCGCGGTCTGCTGCTTCGCCGCGTCCAGCTTGCCCTTCTCCACCAGCTTCTTGAGGCCCGCCTTGATGCGGTCCGCGCCCTTCGCGAGGCCGTCCTTGTTGACGTCCACCAGCGACACGCGAATGCCCGCCTGGAGCGCCACCTGCGCGATGCCCGCGCCCATCTGCCCTGCACCGACGACGACGATGTGTTCCGTTGCCATGGCGACTTCTCCTGTGCCGGCGGCCATAACGCACGCCTCCAGGAGGGTCAACGACTGGTGGCGGGCAGGCGCAGCTGGCGGACGATGGCCTCACCCTCGCCCACCGACACCCGCTCCTCCAGGCGCACCCGCTGTTCGCTGTCCCGCATCTTGAGGAACAGGAGCGTGCGGAAGGTGCCCTCCGGGAGGTTCATCTTGAAGGTCACCTCCGGGGGCGGGCCGCTGGTGAAGAACCGCTCCTCGCGCTTGAGGATGTGCTCTTCCGGGTCCAGGACCTGGAGGTCCATGGCGCGCACGTCGCTCCAACCCGCTCCGTCAAGCTGGAGGATGAGCTGTCGCTCGGGGACGTCCGTCGCCTTCCACAGCCACAGGCCCACCGCGACGATGGCGATGAGCGCCAGGCGCTTGGGCAGCGGGTGCGTGCGCCAGGTTCCGCGCGGCTTCGGGGGCACCGGCGCCTGTGGGGGCTCCGGTGCGGCCGGTGGTGATTCCGGTGCTTCCGCCACGTCCCTACTCCCGCTTCGTGCGCTTGGAGGCGGGACGGCGCGCGTTCAATTCCGTGATGACCACGCGCGCGGAGGGCGGCGGCTCCGCGGCCTTCTTGCCCTTGGGGGCTTCCGGCGGCGGAGGCGCTTCTTGCTTCTCCTCCTTCTCCGACGGCACCAGGCGGATCTGCGCCTTCACCTCCACCGTCATGCCGGAGAGCAGCTTGAGGAATTCATCGCGCAGCTTCTCCGACTGCATGAAGCGGCGCAGCTCCTCCGTGACGACGCGGGAGATGTCGTCCTTGGTCTTCTCCGCCTGGGAGAGGATGAAGCCCAGGGCCTCCTTGGGGAGCTTGAGCTGGCCCGCGAGCGAGCGGATGCCCTCCTCCGTCATGAAGACCGCGCCCATGCCGGCCACCGCCATGCGCCGCACGAAGTCCGGCACGAAGCCCCCCGAGCGGCTCTCACGCCCGGGCTGCTGCTCCGATTCGTCGAACAGCGGATCAGGCGGGAAGTCGTCGTCGTTGCCGGCGGGGGCCATGCGGTCTCCTTACGGGTTGGGCACTACCGGGCCTGCATCACCGGCAACGGCACGCTCTTCATCGTCTGCGCGGACACACGTCCGGCCACATTCCGGGCGATCTCCTGGAAGGCCTTCGCCTCCAGGCTGTCCTTCGCCCCCGCCACCACCGGCACGCCCAAGTCTCCAGACTCGCGCACCTTGAGGTCCAGGGGGATCTCCCCGAGGAATGGAATGCCGAACATCTCCGCCGCCTTGCGCCCGCCACCGTGGTTGAAGATGTGGGTGGCCTTGGAGCAGTGCGGGCAGATGAACTGGCTCATGTTCTCCACGATGCCCAGCACCGGGATGTGCACCTTGTCGAACATCTGCTTGGCGCGCACCACGTCCGCCAGCGCCACGTCCTGCGGCGTCGTCACCAGCACCGCGCCCGCCGCGCGCACCGACTGGGACAGCGTCAGCGCCACGTCACCCGTGCCCGGGGGCAGGTCCAGGATGAGGTAGTCCAGATCTCCCCAGTTCACGTCGCGCACCAGCTGCATCAGCGCGCCGTGCAGCATGGGACCACGCCAGATGAGCGCCTGATCCGCCTCCACCAGGAAGCCGATGGACATCACCTTGATGCCGTGCGCGATGAGCGGATCCAGCGTCTTGCCGTTGGGGCTCACCGGACGCTTGTCCGCGAGTCCCGTCATCAGCGGCACCGACGGGCCGTAGAAGTCCGCGTCCAGCAGGCCCACCTTGGCGCCGTGCTGCGCGAGCGACACCGCCAGGTTCACCGCCACCGTGCTCTTGCCCACGCCACCCTTGCCGGCGCCCACGAGCAGGATGTTCTTCACGCCCGGCAGCAGCGCCCCGCCGCCACCCGAACCGCCCGCGACGCCGCGCACCTGGGCGCCCCACTCGATGTCGAAGGACTTCAGGCCCGGCACCGCCTTGAGCGCCGCCTCCGCGTCCGCCTGGATCTTCCCCTTCATGGGACACGCGGGCGTGGTCAGCTCGATCTTCAACTTCACCGTGTCGCCCGTGACGCGCACGTCCTTCACCATCCCGGCCTTCACCAGGTCGACGTGCAGCTCGGGATCGATCACCTTCGACATGGCCGTCATGACATCGGCCTGTGTGACGCTCATCGGGACACCTGAAACCTTTTGAAAACAGGCGTTTGCACGCTTGAAGGGGGGCGGAGATTGCCAGCACTCCGGGGGCTGTCAACGTCGTTTAACGCGAGGGCCCGGAAGGTGCATCAGCCATCGCCACGGACTCACCGCGCCCGGCTTCTGGCCCTCATTCGATGGCCGCCACGCGGTACTCCCCGTCTTCCAGCACCAGGCGCACCGCGCGGTCCTCGCCCAGGGGGAACAGCGCCTCGCCCGCCGCCACGCGCACGTGGGTGTTGAGCGACAGGCGGGCCCGGCGCAGGCGCTCCTTCGCCAGGGGCTCGCGCTCGAAGTCCTCGCGCAGGCGCTCCGGGGTGTAGCGGGCGCGCAGCGGAGAGGCGAGCAGGCCCCATGCTCCCTTCCAGTCGCGCGACTCCACTTCGTCGAGGAACTTCTTCAGCGCGGCCCGGGGCACGTCGGCCGGACGGGACTCCACCACGCGCCAGTCCTCGCCCTGGCGGGCCAGGGTGACGGACGGGGCCCGGGCCTCCAGCACGCCCGTGCCGGTGCGCACGGCGGCGGCGCGTTCACGGCGGGCGGCCTCGTTGGAGAACTCGTCCAGGAAGGCGACCTCACCCTCCGGGCCCCCGGTCGTCAGGCGGTAGGCGTCCGACAGCCGGTTCTCCTCCAGCGCCTTGGCGTACGCCTCCGCCACGGAGGCCGGCTCACGCGACGCGGTGGCGCAGGCGGTGCCCAGGAGCAGCAGACTGAAGGGAGCGAGGCGCGGCATCACTGGCGCGGCAGGGTAGACCCCGGCCCCGGGGGGAGCAATCTCCGGGCGACCCGACGCGTCGTTCCGGGGCCCTCCCCTTCCCGCCGCGCCCCTGTGCGGGCGGGCAGGTGGGAGGTCCGCCGCAGGGGGGCGTCAGCGATTGCGGAGCAGTTGCACCACCCAGTGCACCAGCTCGCCCAGCTCCACGCCCTGGCCCACCGCGATGTCGGGTACGCCATCGGGGTATCGGTGCTTGGGCAGGCTCGCGCCCGACACGGCGCCCTTCGGGCGGTGCTCGCCGCAGTAGATGTCGCCGTTCCAGGCCCAGGCCTGGCTCACCGGCACCGGGAGTCCGCACTGGACGCAGCCAAAAGGAGACGACAGGCCGTAGCCTCCCGAGGGCGAATGCGACGGGGGCAGCGCGGCCGTGGAGCCCGGGGCCTTCCAGGGATCGGCGCCGCCATCCGTGGCCGGGGCGACCTCCCACCCCGCCTTGGCGCCGGACGGTGGTGCCTTCGGGGCCTCCACGGTGGCGTGTTCCAGCGCTTCGAACTTGCCCGCGTCCAGCCATGCGCCGCCACACTGCACGCACAGGTCCACCGTGCAGACGCGCGCGGACACCAGCCCCAGCCTCGCGCCGCAGCCCGGACAGGACACGGGCTCGCTGCGACAGGTGGCACAGCTGGCCAGGGCGCGCGGCACCAGGTGGCCTCCCGCGCGGCACCGGGACGCGGCGTTCCTCGCGGTGCCCATCAGCGGCTTGAGCGAGGGCCGGTCCGGAAAGCGTTCCAGCTCGCCTCGATCGAAGAACAGGCCGTGGCAGCGCGGACAGATGTCCACCTCCACGTCCGAGGCCTGGACGACGTTCAACGGCTGGCGGGGGCACACCGGGCAGGAGCGGGCCATGGGCCCATGCTAGTCGAAGCGCCGGGAAGTCCCGAACCCCCAGAGGCCCCATGCCGCGGTGCAGAAGGCGTAGGTGGTGGGGTGCGCCGCGGCCGTGAGCAGCTTCAGGAGCGACAGCTTCGAGCGGGCCCCGCCGCCGTAGCGGATGATCTCGAAGTCGTCCGACGGCGCCCTCGCCTCCTCCATCGCGTGGCGGCAGACCTCCTCGAAGCCGCCGATGCGGTCCACCAGCCCCGCGTCCCTCGCGCGCAGCCCCGAGTACACCCGGCCCTCCGCCCGCTCGTGGATCTCCTCCTTCGTCCGGCCGCGCGCCTGGGCCACCAGCTCCAGGAAGGACTGGTAGGACTCCTCCACTTCGCGCTCCAGCGCGGCGCGTTCGTGCGGTGTGAAGCCCCGTGAGTTGGAGCCGAACGCCGCGTTCTGACCGCGCGTCAGCGTGGTGCGCTGGATGCCCAGCTTCTCCAGCAGGCCGCCGTATTCGAACTTGCCGATGAAGACGCCGATGGAGCCCACGATGGCGTGCGGCGCGGACCAGATCTCCTTCGCGCCGATGGCCGCCATGTACCCGCCGCTCGCGCACATCTGATCCACGTACGCGATGACCGGCTTCTGCTTCGCCACCCGCTTCACCGCCTCCAGCATCTGCTCCGACGCGAGCCCCGAGCCGCCCGGGCTGTTCACCGCCAGCACCACCGCCTTCGCCCTGGGGTCGCGCCCCGCCTTGCGCAGCGCCTTCACCACCGTGTCCGCCGCCGCGAACCGGCCCGCCCCGCCGCTGCCCGGGACGATGATGCCCGTCACGTCCACCACCGCGAGCCGGGGCCTGCGCCGCAGCGTGCGCCAGCGCACCGGCGGAAAGGCCTGCGTCGCCAGGTACGCGCTGAAGGTCGGCACCGGGGCCTCCTCGTCGCCGTCCTTCTTCTTCGACTCCAGGCCCAGGTGCGCGCCCAGGTCCGCCTCGTGGACCAGCCCGTCCACCAGCCCCGCCTCCAGCGCCCGCTTCGCGCTGTAGGGCCCCGCGTCGATGAGGGCCTTCGCCTCCTCCGGCGTCTTCCCGCGCGACCGGGAGAGGGAGTCCACCAGCACGGCGAACCGTTCATCCAGGAAGGTCTCCAGCGTCTGGCGCTGGATGTCGGACACCGTGCCGTCCGTGAAGAACTCCGGCGCCGTCTTGTAGTCACCCCGGCGGGCGAAGTGGGCGTGGATGCCCACCCGGTCGAAGGCCTCGCCCAGCACGGTGGCCTCCGCCGCGTAGCCCACCAGCTCCACGCGCCCCATGGGGGCAAGCAGCACCTCGTCCGCCGCGCCGAGGACGGGGTACTCGTTCGTGTCCACCATCACCGCCCAGGACACCACCCGCTTGCCGGCGGCCTGGAAGTCCGACAGCAGGGCCAGCAGGGCCTCGCGGCGGGCGTCCGTCAGGGACAGGCCCTCCACCTCCAGGAGGATGCCCTCCACCTTCGCGTCTCCAGCCAGGATCCGCAGCGCCCGGCCAAAGTCCTCCAGGGAGGTGACGGTGGCGGGCTCCACCGGGGGGGCGCCCAGGCGGAAACGGGGGCCCCGGCGCGGCCGGTACGGCAGGCTGCCCGCGAGCCGGAAGCGGACCCATGCGGGTCTTTGACGCACCGCCATCACCCGGAAGGGCAGGCCCAGGAGCAGGCGCAACCCGAGGAACAGGTTGGCCAGGAGGACGAAGGGGAGCCGGAGCATGCGGCGCGGGTAACGGCCCAGGTGGTGTGAAGCAACCCCTGTTCATCGCGAAGGGAGGCTCTGTTAGGCTCAGGGCCCATGTCCTCCCCCTCGCTCCCCCGGCTTGTTCTCATCCTCGCCCTCGTCTGGGGCGGAGCTGTCGTGGCCCAGCCCCAGCGCCGTCAGCCCCAGGACTTCCAGACCCGCAAGGAGTTGACGCAGGAAGAGAAGGACGCCGCCAAGGCGCGCGCCATGGGCAACAACCTCTCGGGTTACAGCAAGGACGAGAAGCCCAAGGAGAAGCCCATGCCGTGGCGGGCCATTGGCCTCGCGGGCATCATCTTCATGGTGTGTCTGCCCTTCGCCATCCGCGCCTACCGGGGCACGGTGAAGGAGATGGCCACCGCGAACACCTTCGGCGCCCAGGACCACAACGAGGACGAAGCCTAGCGCCGTCCTGGCGCCGTCCCCTCCGGCGCCAGCGTCCAGAACTTCGGCCGGAGCTTCAGGCCGGGCGGATCTCCACCGCCCCGCCCGGCTCCACGCGGATGTCCACGGGCAGGAACCGGCGCAGCACCTCCGCCTGCGTCGTCAGCTCCCCCGTGACAGCCGCGGTGGTGAAGCGCGTGGTGCCCGGCGTCACCGGCCCCAGCCGCCCCGACGCCAGGAGCGCCGCCGGCAGGAGCAGCTGCTCCGCCAGGTGCTCATCCAGCGCCCCACCCGTCTCCATGAAC
>NZ_RAWI01000396.1 GCF_003612125.1 Corallococcus praedator | reverse complement strand
CGCCGCTGCCGCCCCCAGCGCGCCCGCGACCGCCGCGTCCCTGTACCTCTTCGAAGGTGTGGAGGTGTTCGGCATCCGCAAGCTTCCCCGGGAGGAATTGCTCCGGCTCATCGCCATGCCCGCGCCCGGTGCGCGCTTCAACCTGGAGGCAGGCGAGTTCACGCCGTACCTGCTGGAGAGCAAGCCCCGCCTCCTGGCGGCGCACCCGCTGCCGTTCTGCCGCTATTCCATGGTCACCTATCCGCCGACGCACACCTTCCGCGTCACGGTGGACCTGGTGGAGCCGGGCGACGAATGGCGGATGCGTTTCGCTCCGGCGCCCACGGGCACGGTGGAGGATCCCGAAGGGCTCATCGCCGCGTGGGGGGCCTACCAGCAGACCTACTGGAAGCTGCGACGCGAGCATGCGGTGCGGGAGACCTCCGTGGGAGGGTGTCTGGCCCTGACCTGTTACGGCGGCTTCAACCACTCCGAGCTTGCGCCGCTCGAAGCGAAGTTCCTCACCGGGGTGCCCCGGAACACCGACGCGCTGGTGCGCGTGCTGCGCGAGGACCGGGACGATGGGAAGCGGATGACCGCCGCCATCCTCCTGTCCTACGTGCGCTCGCGCGAGGAGCTGGTGCGCCACCTCCTGCCTTCCGTGAACGACCCCTACGAGGGCGTCCGCAACGAAGTCCTGCGACTGCTGGGCGCCGTGCAAGAGGGACAGCAAAAGGTCCTCATCCCGCTGGAGCCCGTGCTGGAGGCGCTGTGGTTCCCGCTGTCCAGCGACCGCAACAAGGCGGCCTGGGCGCTGGTGCGCCTGGTGGAGACGGAAGGCGCGGCACGGCGCGAGGCCATCCTCAACCAGGCGGGGGAGGCGTTGGTGGAGATGGCGGGCATGCAGCAGGCCATCGATCGGGAACCCGCGCGCAAGGTGCTGACGGTCCTCGCGGGCCGCGACCTGGGCGAGGACGTGGGTCCCTGGCGTGAATGGGTGGCGCGGACCCGCACCGCGCCTGCCCGCCACTGAAGCCAGACGACCGGCGCGAATGACTTCTCAATGACAGCTCAAGGAGGTGGGGGCTCGCGCCCGCCTCCCTGGGCTTCATCCGCGTCGGGACACTCTCCGTCCTGCCGCCCCTGCTGCCAGGGCCAGCGTCCTTCGATCTCCACCTCCAGCGTGAAGCTGAGAAAGGTCCGGATGAGGACGATGAGGCCCAGGATGAGGACCTGTTGCAGCGTGGGGGACTCGGCGACCGTGCGGATGATGTCCGCCGCCACGAGCAGTTCCAATCCCAACAGGATGGCGCTGCCCAGGTGGTGGCGCAGCACCCGGATGCCATCCCGGCGCCGCGTCCCCCGGTAGCGGACGGCGACCAGCCCCACGGCCGCCACCGACCACACCACCATCACTCCCACCCCCGCGGCCTCGAACAGGCGCGCGGCCAGGGCCACGAAGTCAGTGAATTGCATCGGGCACTCCCCCACGCGGGAGGATGGCGTGCGCACGCGTGCCTGATGAGTGGCGCGGACGGATGCGAGGCGGCGCATGTCCGCCCGCAGGCTCCCGGGATGCTTGTGATTGATGCGCTGTCTACCTGTCTTCCAGGGCTGCTCAATCGTTGGTTTTGTCACACTGCAAGGCAACAACTGACACACGCTCGGTGTTGACGGCCGCGGAGCTTCTGCTCCATTGTCGCCGCGCGAAGTCTCAAGCCGTGGTGAAGACATTCAGGTTCCGCGGGTCCGGGGGGTGCCGTGACGCAGCAGCTCGAATCGCGATGGGTTTGCCCGTCGTGGGCCGGTGACGCCGAGTGATTCGTGAGATCCTCACGGGCCTGCTGTGGCAGGGCCGGATGGCCTTGCGCAGCGGTGACGTGCGCGTCTTCGCCGCGCATGGCTATGTGGATGAAGGCTACCGGCCCTCGCGCGTGCCGTTCTTCTCCGTCGTCGGTCCGCTGGGCCTGCATCCCGAACCCGAGCGCGAGAACGGCCGCACCGCCACCTCCACCGTCCGCATCCCGGGCCACCTGATTGGACGACCGCGCGGCCCTGCGGACAGCGTGCCCGGGGGAGGGGCGCTCAAGCTGCGTCTGGATGGCAGCGCCACCGTCACGCTGACGGGCCTTCCGGGCGGTTCGTTCGGCGCCGCCGCGACGGGCCCCGCGCTGGTCGCGGCGCTGAACACGAAGCTCGCGGACGCGCTCGCCGGAGGCCAGTTCCAGGAGCCCTCCGGGGCGCCGCTCACCGACCCCCTGTTGCTCGCCGCGCTCGCCGCCGTCACCTGCCGGTGGGACGCGGAGGGTGGGCGGATCGCCATCAGCGCGGACCCCGGCATCCCGTCGCTCGACTTCCGCTCCAGCGTGGAGGTGCTGCCCGTGGCCGACAGCATCGCGGACGCACTGGGGCTGGAGCCCCCGGAGCGCTCGCAGGAAGGGCGGACGTACCTGAGCCGGCTGCGGGCGCCCCGGGCCATGACCGTCGACGTGCAGGTGGACCTGTGGGCGGGCTCTCAGGTGGACCTGGCGTCCATCATGGACACCGTCGCGCTCTCCATCCCCACGCGCGGGCAGATGATCCTCCGCCCGTCGCTGCTGGGCGAGGACGTGCTGGAGGGCGCCACGAAGGTGCGCCTGCTGCCGCGCGGTGAACCCACTTTGCTCACGTCGCTGACGCACCTGGAGGCCAGCGATCAGGGCCAGGAGCGCGCTCGCGGGGGCCGCGTGGACCTGACCCCGGGCGCGTCCTGGCTGCCATCCTCCGGCGGCCTGCGCCTGTCCGGCACCGGCACCGCGACCGTGAGCGTCCACCCCACGCCCGTGGTGCCCGACCACAAACTCTGTACTTCGAAGCTAACAACGGAGAGGGTGGGATTCGAACCCACGATACCCTTTCAGATATGCACGCGTTCCAGGCGTGTGCCTTCAACCGCTCGGCCACCTCTCCAAGGACAATGGAGCGGAGAGCGTAGGATTCGAACCTACGGTACCGTTACCGGTACGCCTGATTTCGAGTCAGGTGCCTTCGACCACTCGGCCAGCTCTCCAAGTATTCAGTTTTCACGTCGCTTCGCGCGCAAGCGCTCGAAGAACGTCTTGAGAAGCTGGCGAGAGTCCTCCGCCAGGATACCGCTTGTGACCTGGAGCCGGTGGTTGTGTCGCGGCTCCTCTACGAGATTGTACAGCGAACCGACCGCGCCCGCCTTGGGATCCATCGTACCAAAGACGAGTCGGGTGACGCGAGACTGCACCAGCGCACCGGCGCACATGGCACACGGCTCCAACGTCACGTACAGGGTGACGCCAGAAAGGCGCCAGGCACCGCGTGCTTTCGCAGCGGCATCCAGCGCGAGCATCTCTGCATGGGCGAAGGGGTTTCGGTCGCACTCGCGCCGGTTGAAGCCCGTGCCCACGACGTTTCCGTCCAGCACCGCTACCGCACCGACGGGTACTTCTCCGAGTGAAGCTGCTTCCCGCGCGAGCACAAGTGCCTGCTGCATGAAAGCGATGTCGTCACTCATGAGTCCTGCGCCACAAAAAGAAGATGGCGCTCCCTGGAGGATTCGAACCTCCGGCCTTCGGATTCGTAGTCCGACGCTCTATCCAGCTGAGCTAAGGGAGCAATGTCTTCCGTTACTGCTTACGACTGATGGCGGAGAGAGAGGGATTCGAACCCTCGATACCCTTACGAGTATGCAGGTTTAGCAAACCTGTGCCTTCAGCCTCTCGGCCATCTCTCCAACTCTTCTCTGTCAAAGACCCGCGAAACTCAAGTCCAAAATCGGAGGCGGTAGGATTCGAACCTACGGAAGGCTTTCACCTTCTGCGGTTTTCAAGACCGCTGCCTTCAACCGCTCGGCCACGCCTCCACAACTTGTGCCGTCGGTCCCCCTCGGGCCAACCGCGCCCGTGGGGCCGCCCTTCTACATCATTTCGGTTCGCGTGCAAGATGGTTGTTGGCCCCTTTTCCTGACGGGGCCCCATCTTTTCGCGCGCTACAGGGGGCGAAGCTCCTTCAGGCCGCCCATGTACGGCACCAACGCCTCCGGGATGGCGACGCTTCCGTCCTCCCGCTGGTAGTTCTCCAGGATGGCGATGCTCGTGCGCCCCACGGCCAGCCCGCTGCCGTTGAGGGTGTGCACCATCTGGGGCTTGTCGCCCTTCTGGGCGCGGAAGCGGATCTTCGCGCGGCGGGCCTGGAAGTCGCCGCAGTCCGAGCAGGACGAAATCTCCCGGTACGCGCCCTGGCCCGGCAGCCAGACCTCGATGTCGTAGGTCTTGCGCGCGCCGAAGCCCATGTCCCCGGTGCACAGCAGCATCACGCGGTGGTGCAGCCCCAGCCGGCGCAGGATGTCGCACGCGTCGTCCGTCATGGCCTCCAGCTCCTCCAGGCTCTTCTCCGGAGGGGCGAACTTCACCAATTCCACCTTGTGGAACTGGTGCTGGCGGATGAGGCCGCGCGTGTCGCGCCCCGCCGCGCCGGCCTCCGCGCGGAAGCAGGGGCTGAAGGCGCAGTAGCGGATGGGGAGCTGGTCGCCCTCCAGGATTTCGTCCGCGTGGTAGTTCGTGACGGGCACTTCCGCCGTGGGGATGAGGAAGCGCTCGGGCTCGCCGGACGTCTTGAAGGCGTCGTCCTCGAACTTGGGCAGCTGGCCGGTGCCCATCATCGTCTCGCGCAGCACCAGGTAGGGCGGCAAGAGCTCCGTGTAGCCCTTCTGCGTGTGCACATCGATCATGAAGGTGACGAGCGCCCGCTCCAGCCGCGCCAGGGCGCCCTTGTAGAAGGTGAAGCGGCTGCCGGACACCTTCGCGGCGCGCTCGAAGTCGAGCATGCCCAGCGACTCGCCCAGCTCGAAGTGCTGCTTCGGGGTGAAGAGCAGGTTCGGCTTCTCGCCCCAGGCCTTCACCTGGACGTTCTCGTCCGCGCTCGCGCCCACGGGCACCGATTCGTGGGGCACGTTGGGGATGAGCAGCAGGATGCGGTTGAGCTCCTCCTCCACTTCCTTGAGGCGGGACTCCTTCTCCTTGATCTCCTGGGAGACGCCGCGCAGGTCGCCGCGGAGCTTCTCCATCGCGGACGGATCCTCCTTCGCCTTGCGCTTCATCTCGTCGTTGGCGGCGTTGCGGCGCGCGGCCAGCGCTTCCATGGAGACGTAGAGGTCGCGGCGCTCCAGGAACAGCGCCTGGAAGGGCCCGAGGTCCAGGCTGCCGCCCCGCGTCTTCAGTCGGGCGACGACCGCATCGAAGTTCTGCGCAACGTTCCGGAGGTCCAGCATAGGGGGACGCCTTGTAGTCATCCCGGGCGTGGGCCGGCAAGGCTCACCACGTCCGGCGTGCTCACGGCCGGACGCACCCCGCCCCCACGGCCTGACCGACTGCCCCCGGGGCGGACCCGGAGGCCCGCCCCGGGAGGCCGGTCAGTGTTCGAGGTCGTAGATTTCGTCCTCGATGTCCTTCTTGTCCGCCGCGTCCGGCTTCTTCACCAGGTACTCCTTGAAGGCCGAGATGGCGTCCTTGCGCTTGTTGCGCTCCTTGTAGGCGAAGCCCAGGTAGTAGAAGGGCTGCGGGTTCTCCGGCTCCGCGGCGGTGGCCTTGCGGTACCAGTCGATGGCCTTGGCGTGCTGGGCCTGCTCGGTGAAGGCGCGCGCGACCTTGTAGTAGACGTACGTGAGCTTCGGATCCGCCTTGATGGCCGCCTGGTAGCGGCGCACGGCGTCGTCCCAGCGCGCGGCGTTGAAGAGCGCGTCACCGATGGCGCCCATCACCCGCGTGCGCTGCGGATCCGCCTTGAGCGCGGCCTCGAAGGAGGCGATGGCGCCGTCGAAGTCGGCCTTCTCCAGGAACGCGTGGCCCAGGGCCTCGTGCGCGTCCGCGTAGTTGGCGTCCAGCGCCACGGCGGACTGCCACTGCTCCACGGCCTCCGGCAGCTTCTTCGCGTCGCGCAGGATGACGCCGTAGGCGTAGTGGTAGTCCGGGCGCTTGGGCGCGCGCTCCACCGCGCTCTTCATGCTGTCGAGCGCCTGGGTGTACTCGGAGCGCTTCGCGCGCACGAGGCCCAGGTAGTAGAGCGCCTCGTGGTTGGAGGGCTCGTTGCGCAGCGCGAGGCCCAGGTTGCTCTCCGCGCCGGGCAGGTCGCCCTTCTCCAGGAGCACCGCGCCCAGGGTGATGGGGGTGGTGGTGGAGCGGGGGTCCTCCTGCTTGGCCTTCTCCAGCTCCGCGGCGGCCTCGTCCAGCCGGTGCAGCCGCCAGAGCACGAGCCCGCGCTGCAGCCGTCCGTCCTTCAAGAGGTGCGGATCCAGCTCCAGGGCGCGGTTGGCCTCCGTCTCCGCGCGGGTCGCATCGCCGCCCAGCAGCGCCACGCGCGACAGGCCCAGGTGGGCGTCCGCCAGGTTGGGGTCCAGTTGCACGGCGCGGTCGAACTCCTGCTGCGCCAGCAGGCTGTTGTTCTCCGCGAGCGCCAGCTCTCCCAGACCCGCGTGCACGCCCGCGTGGTCCGGCGCCTGCGCCGCGGCGGCCTCCAGCAGGGCCCGGGCGTCCGCGTTGCGGTGCTGCCGCAGGTACAGGCGGCCCAGGTAGAGGCCGGCGTCCACCAGCTTCGCGTCCGCGGCGGTGGCGCGCTTGAAGTGGCCTTCCGCGTCCACGGGCTTGTCGAGCGCGTCCTCGATGCGACCGTAGAGGTACGCGATGCGCGCCTCGTTGGGGAAGCCCTTGCTGGCGGCCTCCACGGCGGTGAGCGCGTCCTGCATCTTGCCCGTCATCACCAGCGAGGTGATGTGGCCATCCACGTACTCCAGGTTGCCGTTGTCGTCCTTCGCGAGCGACTCGAAGAGGGGCAGCGCGCCGTCGTAGTCCCGCTGCGAGCGCAGCACCTGGGCCAGCTGCGCCTTGATGAAGGTGGAGTCCTTGTTGTCCTTCAGAGCCTCCTTCAGCTCGGCCTCCGCCTCCTTGGGCTTGAACTGCTGGAAGAGGGCCACGCCCTTGAGGCCGCGGGCGCGGGCGCGCTCGGCGGGCCCCAGTTCGCTCTGCAGCTTCAGGGCGCTCTCCACGGCCTGGGCGCCCTGTTCGATGTTCGCCTTGCGCACCAGCAGCTCCACCGCGGCCAGCTCCACCGCGGACGCGGCGTGCTGCGGGTCGGCCTGCAGCGCGGCGGCGTAGGCCTGGGCGGCCTCGTCGGCCTTGCCGGCCGCCTGGTACAGGTTGCCGAGCGCGTGGTGGGCCTTGGCGGACTTCGCGTCGCGCTCCAGCACCTTCTTCAGCGTGGCGATGGCGTTGGCGTTGTCCTTCTGCTGCGCGTAGGTCTCCGCCAGGAGGAAGGCGAGCTCCAGGTCGCCCTGGTTGCCCTCGCGGCTGTACGCGTCCCGCAGGCGGGTCTGCACCTCCGCGCCCTTGCGGGCGTTGAGCGCTAGCCCGGCGCTCGTCTTGAGGACCTCCACGTTCTTCTCGCCCAGCAGCTCGATGGCCTCCACCTGCTTCTGGCAGGTGTTGAGGTCGGCGCGCTCCGCGGCCGCGTAGCGGCGCTGCAGGTAGGCCACCGACTGGCACCAGAGGGCGCGGACCTCCGGGTACTCCTTGCCCTTGAGCACCTGGGCGCTCTTGTCGCGCGCTTCCTGGTAGCTGGCGTAGGTGTCCCTCAGCAGGCCCAGCTTCGCCTCCGCCACGAGCTTCGCCTGGGGGGAGCCCGAGGACACGCTGGCGGGGAAGAACTTGTGGCGGCCGAAGGCGCCGTAGCGGCTGGCCTCGAAGCCCGCGCCCGTGCCCAGCACGAGCACCGACACGCCGGCGGCCACCAGGAAGGGGATGCGCTTCTTCCACTTGAGGTCGGCGGCGCTGCGGTCCACGACGGACACCGCGGCCATGCGGCCTTCATAGAGCTGGCGCAGCCGCTCCATGCTGGCCTGCCCGTTCGCGGGCTCCGTGCCCGCCGTCTCCGTGCCCGCCTGGGCCGCGGAGGCCGCGACGGGGATCGCCTTGGCGGGGCCCTCCATCAGCCGCTGGATGGCGCTGGCGAAGATGGGCACCGTGCCGATGGCGGACCAGCTCTCCGAGTCGGGCGAGACGTCCTCGTTGCCCAGCAGCTGGCCGTCCTCGAGCATCTTGACGATGACGCCCTCTTCGAACGGGCCGAACATCTTCCCGGAGCGCCGGCGCACGTGGAAGCGCTTCACCTGCATGCGCCCGCCGCTGTCCTTGCTGGCGGCGTCGTCGATGAAGCTGAGCATCTCCAGGCCGTCCGTGGGCCCCGCGGCGGGCGGGGGCGGCAGGGGCGCGGAGAGGTCCGCTTCCAGGTCATCCACGGGCGCGGCGGTGGGGTCGAACTCCAGCGCGTCCGGCAGGCCCACCGGGGGAGACGTGGAC
>NZ_RAWI01000395.1 GCF_003612125.1 Corallococcus praedator | reverse complement strand
CCCCCTCTCCCCGGAAGACGACGGAGCCGCTGGCGGCCACGAAGCCCGCGCCCCACCAGCCCGCCTTCCAGAAGTCCTCCTTCGAGTCCTCCCCGGCCCAGCGGAACACCGTGGCCCCGCAGGCGGCCGCGAAGCAGGCGGGAACCCAGGGGCTGCTGGGCGGCGTCATCGACGCGGTGGTGGGTGGCATCAAGGACATCCCCCGCTTCGTCGAGATGGGCATGGGCGTCTTCGAGGCCACCACGGTGCGCGAGGTCACCAGCCTCTTCGGCGGCCCGAAGCCGGACCGCGCGCAGGACGGCATGTTCGTGGGCGCGGGCGGCAAGACGCTGCCCTCCAGCACGAAGCTGGGCGACGTTCCGGGCGTCACGCCGAAGAACAACCCGAACCCCGACAAGACGATCCTCTACGTCAATGGCATCATGACGACGACGCCGGGGCAGGTGAACGAGATGCAGGCGCTGGCGGACTCGTCCGGCGCGAAGGTGGTGGGCATCCACAACGCGACGGAAGGGCTGGTGAAGGACCTGGCCCAGTGCGTGACGGACAAGCTGGACAAGGGCAAGAACCCCGCCGTGGACACGCTGGCGGACACGCTCTACTCGGAGCTGAAGGCCGGCCGCGACGTGCACCTGGTGGGCTACAGCCAGGGCGGCCTCATCACCGCTCGCGCGCTCAACGACGTGGCGAAGCGGCTGCGCATCGAAGACGGGCTGTCCCCCGCGCAGGTCGAGGCGAAGATGGGCCACCTGAGCGTGGAGACCTTCGGCGCCGCGTCCACGACGTACCCGGACGGCCCCAAGTACGTGCACTACGTCAACAACGCGGACCCCGTGCCCACGCTCACCGGCCTGGGCGGCTCCGTGGATCCGCTGGCCTTCATCAAGGACGCGGGCAAGGGCGCGGTGGTGCACCGCTTCACCGACGGCAACGCGAACCCCATCAGCAACCACATGCTGGACACGCTGTACCTCAAGCACCGCGTGGGCTTCGAGCAGGCGCGCCAGGGCCAGTTCTGAGGCCCTGAAGCACGCAGGCGCGCGCTACTTCCGGGACGCGAAGCGGGCGGGCCCCGGTAGGATGCCGCGCCATGACGCCCTTCCCTGTCCCCATCGCCCTCACCATCGCCGGCTCGGACAGCGGCGGTGGCGCGGGGATCCAGGCGGACCTCCGCACCTTCTCCTTCCACCGGGTCCACGGCACCAGCGCGCTCACCGCCATCACCGCGCAGAACACGCGCGGGGTGACCCGCGTGGACCTGCTACCGCCCGAGTCCGTCACCGCGCAGGTGTCCGCCGTGGCGTCGGACATGCGCGTGGACGCGGTCAAGGTGGGCATGCTGGCCCACCGGGGCATCATCGAGGCCGTAGCGGACCAGCTGGGCCTGCTCCCCATGGGGCCCGTGGTGGTGGATCCCGTGATGGTGTCGCGCGCGGGCTCGCAGCTCATCGACGACGCGGCGGTGGCGGCGCTGCGGGCGCGGATGCTGCCTGTGTCCGCGATCCTCACGCCCAACCGCCATGAGGCGCGGCTGCTCGCGGGAATGGACATCGAAACGCTGGAGGACATGCGCGAGGCGGCCCGGCGCATCCACGCGCTGGGCCCCCGTGCCGTGCTGGTGAAGGGCGGCGGCATGCAGGGCGCGCTGCGAGGCACCGACGTGTGGTTCGACGGCAAGCACCTGGAGACGCTCGCCATCGAGCCCGTGGAGACGCCGAACACGCACGGGACGGGGTGCACGTTGTCCGCGGCGATCGCCGCGCGGCTCGCCCTGGGCAGCGCGCCGCTGGAGGCCGTGAGGCTCGCGAAGGAGTACGTCACGGCCGCGCTGCGCTACCCGCTCGCCGTGGGCCACGGGAACGGCCCCATCGGGCACTTCTTCCCCCTGAACCCGTCGTGAAACATCAAATATCACGCATATCAATGCAATCAATTGCATCCGGGCATCCTCTGTCTGGATTTATTGAACAATGATTGATACATATTCAGTATTTGATATGTCTTGGTGTTGGTGCCGACTCACTGATAATCCGATCATGTAGGCATTGCTGATCCGACGCGCGGATTGACGCAACTTTCCCTACATCATGGATCGCCTGCGCGCCCACCACACGTCCGCACCTGATCGTCCTTGCATGTAGGCATGCGCGATCAGAACCCCAGGACTGCTCGACCGTTCAGTCCAAGGGCCGCGCAAAACTACCTCAATGTTTGTTCAGTGCCGGTTCAGGTGTGCGAAGGCCCCGGGAAAAACCCAGGGAAGCCTCCTCCGGAACCGGCTCAGTGCTTGGACGCGTCGGACTCGACGTCGATGGTCGGCAGTCGCTGCGCGAGCAGCCCCAGCAGCTGCTGCGTCGACAGGCGCCCGGCCGCATCCTTGCCCTCCAGGACGCCGGCCACGAGGGCGCGCTTGTGCTCATGGAGCGCGAGCATCTGCTCCTCGATGGTCCCACGAGCCACCAGCCGGTACACAGTCACGGGCCGCTGCTGCCCGATGCGGTGGGCGCGGTCGGACGCCTGGTCCTCCACGGCCGGGTTCCACCACGGGTCCAGGTGGATGACGCTGGTGGCGGCCGTCAGGTTGAGGCCGAAGCCTCCCGCCTTGAGGGAGATCAGGAACAGGGGTGCGTCGCCCTCCTGGAAGGCGCGCACGCGGTCGGCCCGCGCTCCGGCGGGCGTCTGCCCGTCCAGGTATTCGTAGGCGATGCCCTGTGCGTCCAGCACCTCGCGCACCAGCGCCAAGTGTGACGTGAACTGGCTGAACACGAGTGCACGGTGTCCCTCCTCGCGCAGCTCCTGGATGAGCTCCATGAAGCGCTCCAGCTTGGAGGACTCCAGCTTGGACACCGGGTCGTACAGCCGGGGGTGGGACGCGAGCAGCCGCAGCCGCGTCAGCGCGGCCAGCACCTCGATGCGCCGCTCCTGCTCCTTCAGTTTCGGCTTGCGCGTCTCCAGGTCCGACAGGGCCGCCAGCCGCGCGTCCTCGTAGAGCGTCCACTCCGGCGCGGACAGGACGACGGGCACGTGCACGTCGGTGCGCGGCGGAAGCTGGGCCTCCACCTGCGCCTTGGTGCGACGCAGGAGGAACGGCTGGAGCACCCGGGCCAGCGCGGGCGCGGCGGTGGGATCCACCTGACGTTCAATCGGCGCGGCGAAGCGGGCGCGGAACGCCTCCAGGCTGCCCAGCAGCCCCGGGAAGACGACGGCGAAGAGCGCCCACAGCTCGCCCAGGTTGTTCTCCAGGGGCGTGCCGGACAGCGCGAACTTGAAGTCCCCCTGGAGCGCCCGGGCCGCGCGGAAGCGGTGCGTGGCCGCGTTCTTCAGCGTCTGGGCCTCGTCGAAGACGATGGTGGCGAAGCGCTGCGCGGCCAGCCGCTCCACGTCGCGCGTGAGCAGGCCGTAGCTGAGCACCAGCACGTCGCGAGGGCCCAGCCGCTCCAGCGTGCCGCCCCGGTCCTCCGTCTCGGAGAAGAGCGTCACCTTGAGCGAGGGAGCGAAGCGCTTCGCCTCGTCCCGCCAGTTGAAGGCCACCGACGTGGGCGCCAGCACCAGCGCGGGGCCCAGCTTCGCGCGCTCCAGCAGCACCGCCAGCGCCTGCACCGTCTTGCCCAGGCCCATGTCGTCCGCGAGCACCCCGCCCGCGTTCCACGACGCCAGCCGCGTGAGCCAGCGGAAACCCTCGTGCTGGTAGTCGCGCAGCTCCGTCTTGAGCGACGCCGGCACCTTGGGCTTCAGCTCCTTCGCCGCGAAGATGCGCTCCACCAGCGTCTTCCAGGACGCATCGGCGTCGATGTCCGCGCCCGCGGAGCCCAGCCCCGCCAGGGCCTCCGCAGCGGACGGGCCCACCTCCAGCCCGTGGCGGGACGCGTAGGTGTGATCCGACAGCTTCTCCAGGTGTTCGCGCAGCGCCGCTTCGATCTCCACCCAGGTGTTCGCGTCCACCTGGACGAAGCGCTCCTTGCGCCGGGCGGCGTCCAGCAGGCGCGCCAGCTCCACCCGCTCGCCTTCCACCGCCAGCCCGCCCAGCACACCGAACCAGTCGCGCTTGCGCTGGAGCACGACCTTCAGGTCCTGCGCGCCCCGCTTCTCCACGAGCCGCATGGAGGGGCCCACCCACTCCAGCTCCGGCCGGGGCTCGAAGTCCGCGCACACGGCCAGCACCGCCAGCCCGCCCTGCGCGCTGTGGAAGAGGAAGCAGAACGGCTGGTCCTGCGGCTCCGCCGAGTGCAAGGGCAACTGGGCCTGGAGCGCCGAGGCCGCCGCCAGCTCCCGCCCGAAGTCGCGCACCGCGTGGAAGGACGCCGTGCCGCGCCGAACGTGCACGTCGCGCGGCCCTTCACCGGGCAGGAACGAGGGCCCGTCCGGTAGCGGACGCAGGCGCAACTCCAGACGCACCCCGCCCCCGGGCTGTCCCTCCAACCGGAGCACCGGATGCTGCCCGGGCGCCACGGATTCTCCCATCACGCTGCGGGGCATGGCCACCGGCAGGCGCATGGAGAACTTGGAGAGCTGCTCCAACAGCGGGCCGTGACTCTCCGGGGGGAACGCGTTGCCGTGGCGCAGCAGCACCGTGGTGAGCGCGCGCACCTCCGGGCTCACGTCCAGCACGGTGAGCAGGCGCGCCCCCTCATCCCAGAGGAACACCGCCTCCTCCGGCCGCGACTTGCGCACGCGCTCCAGCATCGCCGCCGGCAGCGCGGTGCCATCCACGCCTGCGTTCACCACGACGGTGCCGCCCCGGTCCTCGGCGACGAGCCCCACCTTCTGGCGCTCGATGCGCACGAGCAGGTCCGGATCCAGCCCCTCCAGGTAGATGCGCGGATGGTCGATGAGCTCGAACAATAGCGCGCGTGACGCCGGGGCCTCGTTGTCCGCCATCAGCGCGGCGATGCGCGAATCCGACGCGGTGAGCTGCGAGCCGTACTCCTGCAACAGCTTGCGCCGGCCCAGCTTCGCGCCCAGCGTGCGCTGGCCCTTCTTCGTGCGCCGGTGCACGTAGGGCGAGACCTCCACGCCGTACCCGTCGATGACGTCCACGCGCCAGGAGATCTCCACCCCGCCCGAACCACCGGGGCTCTCCTCCACCGCCCGCTCCAGCGCGCGAAGTGTCCGCGCCCACGGGGGCCGCACCAGCTCCTCCAGCGTCTCGCCGAAGGCTTCCGTAAAGCGCTGTCGCAACCAGAGCAGCGTGGTGTCCACCGCCGCCAACTGGTGCACGCAGAATGTCGCGCCGCACGAACACTCCACCGTGAGCGCCGAGGGACTGAACGTCAGCCGCGCGTCCGGCAGGATGAAGACACTGGGCGCCGGGCCCACCGGCAGCTCGGAGATGCGCGTCTCCTTGAGGCGGAAGCCCGGCGGCTCCGGCTCCTCCACCAGCGCGTCCAGCGACAGCGCGCGCGCCGGGCGCGGCGCCACGCCCGGCGGCACCAGGGCCCGCCACGCGATCAGCATCCCGTGGACCGGGTGTGTACGCGGATCAGCGGGAGGCGCCAGGCGCTCGGCCAGCGAGGCGCGCGCTTCGGCTGCGCCTGCCCGCTCCTCCTCCACGTAGCGCCAGGCAAGCTTGGGCAGCAGATCCCTCATGCGCGGCGTGGGCAGCATCTCCGCCGTCCACCGGTCGAGCGAGTCCGTGGCCAGCAGCTCCACCAGCCGGCGGCGGGAGATGACCGCGCGCACCTGCGGCAGGTACGCGGCCTCCACGCGCGGGGTGAGCAACGCGAGGCTCAGGCGGGAGACGTGCTCCAGGCCCTCCGCCCGCAGCCACGCGCGCAGGTCCGCTTCCGTCTGGAACGGGGGCGCATTCGGGTCCTGCGACGGACGGGGGACGGACGGGGGAGACTGCTCGGCCATGGTGACGACGCGAGCGTCAGTCTACCTTGGCCACGCGGCGGCGGTCTCCGAGGAACTCTTCCACTCCCAGCACGATGTTCTTCGCCACTTCGTCCTGGTAGCGCTCGGACGCCAGGCGCTTCTCGTCCTCCACGTGCGACAGGAAGGACGTCTCCACCAGGATGGCCGGCATCTTCGCGCCCAGGAGCACGTAGAACAGCGCCTCCTTGTGGCCCAGGTCCTTGATGCCGTCGTACTTCGTGGACAGGCCCGTCACCAGGCTGTGCTGCACGGACTTCGCCAGCCGCGACGACTCCTCGGTGTTCGCCTTCGTGGCCAGGTCCGCCAGGATGAACTGCAGGTCGCTGATGCCCTTCTCGGAGGACGCGTTCTCCCGAGCGGCCAGACGGATGGAGTAGCGGTCCGCGGACGTGTTGAGCGTGTACGTCTCGATGCCGCGCAGCTTGTGCGTCGCCGCCGAGTTGCAGTGCACCGAGATGAACAGGTCCCCGTGCGCCTCGTTCGCCAGCTTCGCGCGGTCCTCCAGGCGGATGAAGGTGTCGTCGTCGCGGGTGAGCACCACCTCCAGGCCCTTCTCGCGCAGGCCGTCCGCGACCTTCCGGGAGATGGCCAGCGCGACCTCCTTCTCCTTCGTGCCTTCCTTGCCCACCGCGCCCGAGTCGTGCCCGCCATGGCCCGGATCGATGACCACGCGGCGCACCTTGAGCCCCAGCTGCTCCGCCAGCGTCAGCTCCGCGTTGCGCGACTGCCTCGCCACCGCCTTGAGCCGGGCCTGCGCCACCTGCGCATCCACCGGCGCCGTCACCGGACGCGGGGCCTCCGGCATGGGCGACACCGTCACCGCGCGAGGAGGCTTCGACGCGACGACCTCCGGCTCGGCCTGCTTCGACTCCGGCCGGGACGCGGGCTCGGCGTGGGTGTCCGGCTTCACCACGGGCTGGAGCACGGTGCCACGCATGGAGGCCACGGTCTCGGGGCCCTTGGACTCCGGGGCCTTCACGTCGGCGGGAGCCTTCGCGGCGTCCTTCGCCTCCATGGCCTTGTCCGCGACGGTGGGCGCATCCGCGATGACCACCGCGGGCTCCTTCGTGGGGACGCTGGCGGGGGCCGTCGGCTCCACGCGAGTCTGCGCGGACGACGGCTCGCGGGCGAGCTTGGTGATGGCATCCACCAGGGCGGAGCGATCCTGCGCCGAGGCCTCGGCGACGGCGGTGCCCTGGGGGGACCGGGTCGGAGGCAGCGGCTTCACGGTCGGCTTCGCGGAGGGCGCCTTGTTGGACGGCGGCAGCGAGGCGAGCAGCGCCTTGAGCTCCTTGCCCTGGTCGCCCTTGGGGTTGGTGGCCAGCGACTCGGTGAGGACCTTGCGCGCGGCGTCCGGCTTGTCCAGGCGGTTGACGTGGATGCGCGCCAGCGCCAGCGCCGCGTCATCCGCCAGCCGGTGCTTGGGGTGCGCCTCCAGCAGCTTCGAGTAATCGCTGATGGCGGACTGGAGGTCCCCCTCCACGAACGAGATGCGGCTCAGCTCCTGGAGCAGATCGCCCGCGGTGAAGAGGGCATCCGGGGCGCGGTCGCTCTTGGGGTAGTGGCTGGCCACGGCCTCGAAGCGGTGCACCACGTTGAGCCAGTGGTGGCGCAGCTTGCGGCGGGACGCGTCGTCCTTGAGGGCGTAGTAGGCGCGGCGGGCCTGCTGGTACGCCTCCTCGGCCTCGTTGCGCTTGCTGGCCCCGACGGCGTTCGGCGCCATGAGCATCAGCACGGGCAGCACGAGGTGGGAGAAGCGTACGCGCACGAAGGCCTCCAGACGTTGCAGAGCTACAGGCGTGTGTCACACGGCGCCTGGAGCCCGGCAACTTTTCGGCCCTGCCTGGGCGTGCTTCAGCGCACCCAGCCCAGCTGACGCGCCAGCTCTTCGTCGATGACCCGACACCACCCGGGCTCGCTCGGGACGACGGCCGCCAGCACCTTGCCGCCATTGCGCACGGGGGCGCGCTGGGGGCGGCAGCGTGCCCGCACGGGTTGTTTCACGTCCTGGCGGAAGTAGTGCGCGGGGAACTCCGCCTCGCCCTTGCCTTCCGGCAGAGAGCCGTCGTCCGGGGTGAGCCACACCAGCGCGCCCAGGCGCAGGGGCACCACCTCCTTGCGCCACAGCCGGCGCACCTCCCAGCCGAAGCCCGCGGCGGCCACCAGCGCGCCCAGGGCCATGCCCCAGGGCAGCCAGCCCATGCGGGACGCCCGCGCGCGAGCATGGGCGGCCTCGCGAGGCATCCCCGGGTGCTCCGGATCCACCAGCAGCATCACCTGCGAGCCGTGCCCCATGCCCGCCGCGAAGTCCGCGCGGGTGCGAACGCCCGACACGGAGTGCTCCACGTCCGCGAACGTGTAGAGGACATCCAGCGTGCCCTCCGCGTCCTCGCGATCCGACGCAGGCGGGACATGGCTGCGGGCCACCAGCGCCGCCACCTCCTCCGCGCGGGCCGCGAAGCGCTGCTCCTCCACGAAGAAG
>NZ_RAWI01000394.1 GCF_003612125.1 Corallococcus praedator | reverse complement strand
GGTGAGGAGCGGGAGATTTCGCTCAAGACGGGGGAGGCCGTGGTGGCGGCCCTGGAGACGCTGGGGCACACCGTCACCCGCGTCTTCGCCGGGCCCGGGTTGGACCGGGCGCTGCGCTCGGCGGAGCTGGACGTGGCCTTCCTCGCGCTGCACGGCCGCATGGGCGAGGACGGCCGCGTGCAGGGCCTCCTGGAGCTGCTGGAGCTGCCGTACACGGGCTCCGGCGTGCTGGCCTCCGCGCTGGCCATGGACAAGCCCATGGCGAAGAAGCTCTTCCAGCTCCACAACCTGGCCACGCCCCGGGGCTACAAGGTGGGCCGCGCGGACGTGGAGCGCGCGCTGGAGCTGCACGGCGACAGCGGCTTTCCCTGCGTGGTGAAGCCCGCGAAGGGCGGCTCATCCGTGGGCCTGTCGGTGGTGCACGACGCCGGGGCGCTGGTGCCCGCGGTGGCCCACGCGTGCCGCTTCGGCGGCGAGGCCCTGGTGGAGCGCTTCGTCCAGGGGCAGGAGGTGACGGTGGGCATCCTCGGCGACAGCGTGCTGGGCAGCTGCGAGGTGGCCTTCCCGCGCGAGGGCTTCGACTACGAGGCCAAGTACAAGGGCGGCGCGCAGTACTTCCTGCCGCCCCGCCTGTCCGACACGCGCCGCGTCAACGTGGAGACCCTCGCGCTCGCCGCGTACCGCGCCCTGGGCTGCCGGGGCTACGGCCGCGTGGACGTGCTGTGCTCGGACACGGAGAACGACGTGGTGCTGGAGGTGAACACCCTGCCGGGCTTCACCCCCGTAAGTCTGCTGCCCAAGATCGCTGCCCGCGCCGGCCTGGACTTCCCGGAGCTGGTGCAGGGCGTCCTGGACCGGGCCACCCGCGACGAAGCCCACGTCAGCGACGCCGCCAGGTCCTGAGCCGACCTCCGCACCCTGGACGTCCTCCGCCCGACGGGGCTGGGGGACTTCCAGGGGCGCGCCATGACGCAGGGAAACGCTGGTTGACGTTTCGCGTCAATGCCGCCCTTTCAAGCCTCTCGGAACCGGGGAATAGTTTGACACGACCCGGGTGCCTCCCTATTGTCCGGCCGCGATCAGGAGTCGGAACGTCAAAGCCTAGTCTTTTCGGGCACATACGGGGCGGGGCTCAGCGGACCCAGGAGGCGGCGGTCAGCGTGAGCGGGTCGGTCGGGCATGCCGCCACGTCTGGTTGGACCGCTGGCGCCAGTGCCAGCGGGAGGGGCTGAGCGTCACCGATGACCACCGTTGAGATCATCTTCCTGGCTGTCTACTTCAGCCTGCTGAGCGTGCTGGGGGTCTATGGATCCCACCGGTACCGCATGGCGTTCCTGTACTACCGCCACAAGTTCAAGCTGCCCACGCCGAACGGCACGCTTCCCGCGTTGCCGCGCGTGACCATCCAGCTGCCCATCTTCAATGAGATGTACGTGGTGGAGCGCCTGGTGGAGTCGGTGTGTCGCATCGACTACCCGCGCGAGCTGCTGGAAATCCAGGTGCTGGACGACTCGACGGACGAGACGTGCGGCATCGCGCGTGCGTGCGTGGAGCGCCACCGGCAGAAGGGCCACGACATCGTCTACATCCACCGCGTCAACCGCCAGGGCTACAAGGCGGGCGCGCTGGAGAACGGCCTGAAGCTGGCCACGGGCGAGTACGTGGCGGTGTTCGACGCGGACTTCGTCCCGAGCCCCGACTTCCTGATGCGCACGGTGCCCTTCTTCGCGGACGCGAAGGTGGGCATGGTGCAGGTGCGCTGGGGCCACCTGAACCGTGAGTTCTCCATCCTCACGCAGGCCCAGAGCATCTTCCTGGACGGGCACTTCATCATCGAGCACACCGCGCGCAACCGCGCCGGCTGCTTCTTCAACTTCAACGGCACCGCGGGCATCTGGCGCCGCAGCACCATCTCCGACGCGGGCGGCTGGCAGCACGACACGCTCACGGAGGACCTGGACCTGAGCTACCGCGCGCAGCTCAAGGGCTGGCAGTTCGTGTTCCTGCCGGAGGTCATCTCCCCGGCCGAAGTGCCGGTGGACATGAACGCCTTCAAGAGCCAGCAGCACCGCTGGGCCAAGGGCTCCATCCAGACGGCGAAGAAGCTCTTGCCCACCATCCTCAAGAGCGACCTGCCCCTGCTGGTGAAGCGCGAGGCGTTCTTCCACCTCACCAACAACATGGCCTACCTGTTGATGGTGCTCCTGTCCGTGCTGATGCCCATCAGCATGGTGGTGCGCTTCCAGCACGGCCTGTACGGCACGCTGTTCCTGGACCTGCCCTTCTTCATCACCGCGACGGCCAGCGTCTGCGTCTTCTACGTGGCCGCCCAGCGCGAGCGCGGCGCCACCGGCTGGGAGCGCTTCAAGTACCTGCCGTTCCTGATGAGCCTGGGCATCGGCCTGGCCATCAACAACGCGAAGGCCGTGGGCGAGGCGCTGCTCAACCAGCAGTCGGGCTTCGCGCGCACGCCGAAGACGGGCGCCGAGGGCAAGAGCGTCAAGGCGCCGGTGAAGAAGAGCTACCGTGGCAGCAAGACGCTGATGCCGGTGGTGGAGCTGCTCTTCGCCGCCTACTTCACCGGGGCGCTGTGGTTCGCCATCGACGCGCGCATCTACACGTCGGTGCCCTTCATCGTCCTGTTCCAGGCGGGCTTCCTGTACGTGGGCATGTCCAGCCTGCTCCAGGGCTTCGCGGGCCGGGTGAAGGTGACCGAGTCCGCCCCCGCCGTGACCTCCCCCGAGGAGCAGCCGCGTCAGGCGGCCTGAGTCCTTCCGGGCCGCATTCGTTTCGGGTGTCTCGCGCCGCCGCTTCCTCTTCCGACTTCCGGAAGCAGGGACGGCGGCGCGGTGCTTGCCAGGCCCCCCTACAGGCCGGCGTCGGGCACCCCGCGCCGCAGCACCTGTTCCTGGCGCACGGGGGCGGGGCCGGAGGTGGCGGGGCGGCAGTCCTCGTCGATGGCGGTGCTGGACGCGGCCCGCAGCGTGAGGCCCGAGTCGTCGCAGGCCACCGCCTCGGTGGGGAAGGCGACGGGGCAGGGTGTTCCCGAACCGGTGAAGCCGGTGGCGCGCGTCTCGCCCACGAAGCCGTCCGGGGTGCGGTGCAGGACGATGCCCACGGAGCCCGCGTCCGGGGACTCCACGCCGCCGTCCGCCCATGCGCGCACCACCGCGAGCGACAGCGTGCCGCCGTCGTCCTGGCCCAGGTAGCGGAAGGCCGGGTTCTGCGCGTGGAAGTAGTCGCCGGATTGATCCTTCTCGCAGCCAGGCGGCACATGGATGGCGGGCGCCGCGGGAGGGGTGGTCTCCACCCGGGGCGGGGCCTTGGCCGGACAGGCCGTGAGGGAGAGGACACAGAGGCCGAGCGGGAGGGTGACGAGGGTGCGGTGCATGGGGCGCGGATATTCTCCCAAGCGACGTGCGTGTGGGACGTGTTTGCTTCCCCAGGGATGACTCTCTAACCTTCGGGCCGACATGAGCCTTCGCCGCTTCGCCGTCCTGTCGCTCGTCGCCGCCCTGGCGCTCCCCTCCGCGGTGTTCGCCCAGGAGACCGATGACCTCATCGCGCCTCCCTCGGAGGACACGCCGGCGAAGCCCAAGGGCAAGCCCAAGGCGGTGAAGCCGAAGCCGACCGTGAAGCGCAAGCCGCCCGCTCCGAAGAAGGAGCGCGTGGGCAAGAAGACCAAGCCGGGCAAGACGCCCGCGGTGTCTCCCGTCGACGCGCCGGAGGCCGCGAAGTCCGCGCTGGCGTTCCGGCTGGGCAGCAACGCGCGCGGCGCGAAGATCACCGTGGATGACGTGGAGGTGAACCCCCTGGAGCCCGTGGAGCTGGCGCCGGGCGAGCACCGCGTCCTGGCCCGCCGTCAGGGCTACTCGGACTTCCTCCAGCGCGTCGTGGTGTCGCCGGGCCAGACGACGGACGTGACGGTGGCGCTGGAGGTGGCGACGGGCATCGCCACCCTGCGCGCGGACGTGCCTCGCGCCACGGTGCTGGTGGATGGCGTGAAGGTCGGCGTCACGCCCCTGGAGAACTACGCCATCAGCCCGGGCCAGCACGAGGTGGAGTTCCGCGCCCCGGGCCTCAAGGACGTGAAGAACATCGTCGTGCGCGCCGGCCAGCCCTACCTGGTCGAAGGCCGCCTGCGCCCGGTGGCGGACTCGGACGTGCCGCGCAACGCGGTGCTGGAGCCGGCGGCGACGCCCGCCGGGCCGGTGGAGCAGCCGGGGCTGGCGCTGGGCACGGAGCAGCCGCCGGAGGTGAAGGAGAGCACCAGCACCGCGTGGTACCAGCGCTGGTACGTCTGGGTCGGCGTGGGCGTGGTGGCCGCCGCCGCGGGCGCGGGGGCCTACGCGGCGACGCGTCCCCCGGCGGCGCTCAACCCGGACGTCGACGTCTGCGGTGGCAAGTGCGACGGCACCATCGGCGCGGGCCTGCGCTCGGGGATGCCCGCGGGCGCCCTGCGCTTCTGAGGTCCCTTCGGAAGCGCTGAAGCCGTACCGCGCGGGGCCGGCTACTGGCCCCGCAGGTCGTCCTCGTTGCGGCCCGCGCCCGGCTCCAGCCGCAGGTAGATGGCCGTCACCCGCCCCACGCCCCAGAAGTCCAGCGCGGTGGCGCGGATGCGGAAGGGCTCGGACTCCGGCAGCAGGCCGGTGATGTCCACCTCGTTGGGCTCGAAGCTGAAGGCGTGCCGGCCCAGGTTGTCCACCTGCTCGTTGCCGATGAAGACGCTGTCGGTGAAGCCCACGGCGGCGCGGCGCGACACCTTGCCCTTCGCGTCCAGCACCTCCAGCAGCAGGAAGTTGTCCACGGCGAAGCCCTGGGTGCAGGCCTCGTCCCCGCAGAGACGGGCCTTCGCTCCGTCCAGCATCAGGGGCTGCGTCTCCGCGGTGGCGACGATGCGGGGATTGCGCTCGCCCTCGCGCGTGTCCACCTCCACGTCCTCACGCCGTCCTTCCAGGCTCGCCGTCTCACGCTCGGGCGTGTTGGGCAGCAGGCGGACCGAGCGCGGCTTCGTCGACGCGGCGGCTGCGACGGTGGTGGGCACGGGAACCTGTTTGGCACAGGCGGCCAGGAGGCCAACGGCGGCGGTGAGGGTCAACGTTCGCGGGTGGATCACAGGGAGGCTTGTAGCGAGCGCCCCCGGAGCGGGTCAATTAGCATGCCCCCCATGAGGACCTTCCCCGGATGGTGGCTGCTGTGCGTGCTCGTCGCAGGCCCGTCCGCCGCGGCACCTCCGCGCGCCCCGACTCCCGCTCCGATTTCGACGCCGGCCTCCGTCCCGGGCGCGGGCAGCGTGGCGCCGGAGGTCCAGCTCTGCCTCCAGCACCTCAAGCCGTCGGAGCGGGACAGGGCCGCGCGGGCGCTGGGGCCGCTGGACTCCCTGCCGCGCTACCGCGTGCAACTGGAGGTGGAGCCGAAGGAGCGGCGCGTCTGGGGCAAGGTGCAGGTGGAGCTGGTGGCGAAGGGCCCCGAGCCCCTCACCGAGCTGTACCTGCGGCTGACGCCCAATGCCCGCTCGCGGCAGGTGACGCTCTCCGGCGCGAAGCTCAACGGCAAGGCCGTGACGCTGGAGCCGGGGCCGGAGCCCACGCTGCAGCGCGTGGCGCTGGAGCCGCCGGTGGCGCCGGGCGGCACGGTGTCGCTGGAGTTCGCGGTGAAGGGCACGGTGCCCCGGGCGGCGCCGGGCGCGGAGTCGCTGGCCGGGGGCCTGGGCGGACTCATGGGCGGCGGCAAGAAGTCCGGCGCGGAGGACCACGGGGCCTTCTCCGCCACGGCGGACGTGGTGAGCCTGGTGGGCGTGGTGCCGCAGGTGCCCCCGATGGATGCCCAGGGGCGTCCGTGGGACGGGCCGCAGGGGCAGGGCGACCTGGCGCTGTATGAGCCCGCGCACGTGCTGGCCACGCTCACCGTGCCCTCGGGCTGGGCGGCGCACGCCACCGGGACGCCGCTGGGAGAGGTGCCCGAGCGCGATGGCCGCGTGCGCTACAGCTTCGCGGCCGCGGCGGTGCGCGACTTCCCGGTGCTGGTGACGCGCGGCTACCAGTCCGCCACCGCCACGGTGAACGCCGTCACGGTGGAGAGCCACTTCGCGCCCCAGGACGCGGCGGTGGGCAAGCGCGTGCTCAAGTACGCGTCGCAGGCCCTGTCCGAGTTCGAGAAGCGCCTGGGCCCGCTGCCCTACACCCACTTCCGCGTGGTGCAGGCGCCGCTCAGCGGGGGCGCGGGCGGGATGGAGTTCCCGGGGCTCGTCACGGTGGCGACGTCGCTCTACCGCGCGAAGGCCAACCCCATGGCGTTGCTCGGCGGGATGCCCGGCATGGACGAGGCACTCCAGCAGTTCATGGGCGCGCAGGGCGCGGGCCTGATGGCCCAACTGGGGGATTCGCTGGAGCGCACGCTGGAGTTCACCGTGGCGCACGAGGTGGCGCACCAGTACTTCGCGGGCCTCGTGGGCTCCGACCCCATCCATGACCCCGTGGTGGACGAGTCCCTGGCGCAGTACGCGGCGCTCCTCTACATCGAATGGGCCCACGGCAAGGAGGCCGCCGAAGCCCTGAAGCAGGAGGCCCTGGTGATGCCCTACCAGCTCTACCGCGTGGGGGGCGGCAAGGACGGCCGCGCGGACCGGCCCGTGGGCGACTTCGCGGGCGGCGAGATGGAGTACGGCGCGCTGGTGTATGGCAAGGCGCCGCTGCTGCATCAGGCGTCGCGCGAGCTCATGGGGGATGAAGCCTTCTTCAAGGCCCTGCGCGCGTACGTGGACACGTACCGCTTCAAGTGGGCGTGCCGCTCCTGCTTCACGCAGGAGCTGGCGAAGGCGAGTCCCACGAACGCGAAGGCGCTGGGCGCCCTGCGCACGCGCTGGTGGGAGGAGGCCCACGGCGACGAGGACCTGGGCTCCTCAGAGGACCTCCAGGGGCTGATGGGCGCCATGGGCGGCGGCAGCCCGGGCGACGTGGACCTGGGCGCCCAGACGCAGCAGTTGCAGCAGATGCTGGAGGAGATCAACAACCAGCTTCTGGGGCAGTGACGAGGGCCGTCAGTCGAACAGGGCCTGCACGAACTCGCGCGGCTCGAAGCGGCGCAGGTCGGCGATCTTCTCGCCCACGCCCACCCAGACCACCGGCAGCTTCAGCTCGTCGCAGATGCCGATGATGACGCCGCCCTTGGCGGTGCCGTCCAGCTTGGTGAGCGCGATGGCGGTGACGCCCACGGCCTCGTGGAACTGCTTGGCCTGCATGATGGCGTTCTGCCCGTTGGTGGAGTCCAGCACGAGCAGCACCTCATGGGGGGCTCCGGGCAGCGCCTTGTCCATCACGCGCTTGACCTTCTTGAGCTCCTCCATGAGCGGGGCCTTGGTGTGCAGCCGGCCCGCCGTGTCCGCGATGACGACGCTGGCGCCTTCCGTCTGGGCCTTCTTCACGGCCTCGAAGATGACGGCGCCCGGGTCTCCGCCGTCGGTGCCCTTCACCAGCTGGGCGCCGGCGCGCTCGGCCCACACGTCCAGCTGTTCGGTGGCGGCGGCGCGGAAGGTGTCGCCCGCGGCGAGCACCACCTTCTTGCCCTGGCCGGTGAGCTGCGCGGCCAGCTTCCCGATGGTCGTCGTCTTCCCGGCGCCGTTGACGCCCACCACCATCACCACGTGCGGCGGGCCTCCGCCCTCCAGCGAGCGCGGCACCGGCAGGTCCACCATCCGCGCGACCTCCTCGCGGATGACGCCCTTGATGCGCTCCGGGTCGCTCAATTCCTTGCGCTTGAGCTTCTCGCGCGCCACCTCCACCAGGTGGTTGGCGGTCCTCACGCCGATGTCGGCGGTGAAGAGGATCTCCTCCAGCTCCGCCAGCACGGACTCGTCCACTTCGCGCTGCTGGCCGAACAGCCCGTTGAGCCGGGCCATGAAGCCCTGGCTCTTCGTGCGGTCCAGGCCCTGCGCCAGCGTGCGGCCTCCCTCGGCCTCCACCTTGGCGCGCGCGGCGGCAGCCTCCGCCTGACGGGCGGCCTCCGCCTGGGCGGCCTCCTGGGCCAGGGCCTCCTCGCGCAGGCGCACCGCTTCGGCCTGCTCCCGCTTGCGGCGCTCGCGCGTCTCGTCGTCGACGGCCTTCTTGGCGCGGTACTCGACGCGCTTGGCCTCTTCCTCGCGCTCCTTGAGGTCGCGGGCCTCCGCCTCCAGGCGGGCGCGCTCGGCGCCGTCCTTCGTGGCGCGGGCGGCGAGCGACGCGGACTCGCGCTGGCGGCGCAGGTCCTCCGTGCGGGCGTGGGCGTCCTCCGCGTCCCGGCGCAGGGCCAGCTCCGTGTCGGAGGGCGGCAGCTCCACGCGCAGCTCGGGGCGCTCGGCGGGCAGTTGGGGCGCCTGCTCGGGGGCCTTGC
>NZ_RAWI01000393.1 GCF_003612125.1 Corallococcus praedator | reverse complement strand
GAGGACCCGGCGGCGGCGGGGGCGTGGCGGTGGCAGCAGCGCATGAGGGGGCTGACTCTTCCGCAAGCCCGTGCCGGGGTCGAGCCACATCGAACCGGCTTATCCGGAATTCAGGGTCCAGGCCTCCCTGGGTCTCCTGGACGGAGGCCCGGGAAGGTGACAGGGGCGGAAGGCGGCGGTTGAGAAACGCCTGGGGCTTCCACAGGATGAGGGGACGTGCAGGCCGTCCTCTACTTCTCCGACAAGCAGGTGCGCGAGAAGCTCTTCGCGTTCGTGGATTCCGCGCCAGGGCTGCTGCTGGTGACGGGGGTGCGCCACGGTGCCGCGATGACGCGTCCTCCGCAGGCGCGCGAGCCCTTCGCCGCGCTGGAGGACCTGTTTGGCGACGTGCTGGCCCAGGTGCTGGTGGCGGATGAAGGCACCACGGAGGGCATGTGGCGTGACCCACTGGGTGACCTGGGGGACCGGCTCTACCCGGAGGACAAGAAGGGCGCGTACGCGGCGTCCACCGGCTACCTGCTCCTGAAGGGAGGCCGACCCCTCACGGTGGTGCGCAAGCAGGGGGGGCCTGCCGACGACCTGTGGTTCCTCCAGGAGGCGCTGAGCCGGCTGAGCCCGGGCATCCCCGCGCCCGACCCGGCGAAGCGCCCCGGCACGCGTCGTCCTGAGCGCGCCCCGCGAGCGCCACCCCGCTACGGACCCGCCAGCGCCCGGGATGAGGCACCGCCGCGCTCCGGGTCCTCCGACGAAACGCCGCCCAGGGGCCGCCGCGCGGTGCCTCCTCCGGCCGCCGCCGAACCGGAGGCGAAGGACCCGTGGTTGGTGCTGGGCATCGCGCGGGGCACGCCGAAGGACGAGGCGCGCAAGGCGTTCCGCGCGCTCATCGCGCAATACCACCCGGACAAGGTGGCGCACCTGGCGCCGGAGTTCCACGCGCTCGCCGAGCGCCGCACGCGTGAAATCCTGGACGCGTGGGAGGCGCTGGAGCGCGACCCCGCCTGAGGCCGCGTCACGTCAGGTGATGAGCGCCGGGGTGGCCGAGGCCGTGTCCAGGTTGAAGCGGGCGATGAGGGGCACGTGGTCGGACAGGCCGTGGAAGCGGCTGGTGAGGTCGCCGAAGGGGAGGGTCTCATCCGCGTCCAGCCAGCTCACGCCGCCGCCAGAGAAGAGGTGGTCCAGGTGCATGCGCAGGCGCATGAAGCCGGCGGTGGGGAACGCGCGTGAAAGCTTCGGGTCGATCTGCCCCACGGCCGCCTGCGCGCACGTCAGGTGCGCATCGCCGGTGAGGTAGCGGTACACCGGTGAGGACGGCGGTGAGTTGAAGTCCCCGCACACCACGAACGGCTCCGTCTTCGAGTGCAACTGGATGAACTCGGTGAGCTTGCGTGCCTCGTGGAGCTGGTTGCTGCCACAGCCCATCTTGTCGCGCGTGGCCCAGAACTCGCGGGCGAACGGCGTGGGCAGGCTCAGGTGCGTGTTGAAGATGTGGAAGGCGCGCTGGTCGTGGCGGCGCAGCACGCGCATGTGCGCGCAGATGCGGCTCTGCTTGCGCTCCTTCAGGCCCTGCACGTGGTGGTGCGTGATGTGCTCCGGGGCCTCCACGTTGTGCTTGTCCACCTGGAGGGTGCGCGTGTTGACGAGCATCGCGAGCCCGGTGGTGTAGAGCGACAGCTCGCCCAGCTTGTAGTGGTGGGCGCGGAAGTAGAACGCCTCGTAGGGCATCGCCCGCCCCTGGAGCGCGAAGGTCTCTTCCACGCGCTCCATGAAGGCTTCCAACTGGGTCTCCCCCGGGCGTGTCGGCCGGTGGACGATGTTGCTGCGAAGCGAGGAGGTCTCCACCTCCTGGAGGCACACGACGTCCGGCAGCGGGTCCAGCGTGGCCAGCGCGGCGGCCACGCGGCGCTTGGGGCCGATGGTGCTCGCAAGGCCCTTCAGCATGTGGCCGAAGTAGCGGACGTTGTACGTGACGATGCGCAATGGGGATGCGTCCATGGGCCTGTCGCCACCTCCAGGGTTCCTGCGGCGAAAGGTGGGAAGCAAAGGTACGAACGTCCAGGCCCCTTCGCAGCGCTCGGCGCCGGATTCATCGCGAGGGCCCGCCATGTGCCGACAAGCGGACGAAGCGCCCGCCTGCTTGCCTGTACCGTCAGCGGCGGCATTCATTAGAGATGTTGATTGGCGGATGACTCGGGGAGGCAGCTGAGGCGTCTTCTGGTCAGGTCAACTTGTTGGTAGACTCCGGAGGTCTATATGTAGAATGAGGCCACTTGCAGACCACCGACCCCGTCCACCCCTCCGGCCGGAATCACCTTCCAGGCGAACGCCCCTCTGACGACGAGCGACCGCGCGTCCTCTTCCAGATCGCGGAGACCCGCTACGTCTTCCTGCGCACCGTGGACCGCCGCCCCAATGGAGAGGTGCTGATGCTGGCCGAGCGCCACGAACCGCACGGCCTGCCGGGCCCCGTCTTCATCAAGCGATTGCACACCCCGGCCACGCAGGCGAGGCGCCACCGGCTCGTGGAGGAAGTGCAGCTTGCCTACCGCCTGCACCATCCCGCGATCGCCCAGGTGCACCAGTTCAAGGTCCGGGAGCGCAAGCCCTACGTCATCATGGAGTACGTGGACGGTCCCTCCATGGACACCGTGTTGTGCCTGATGGCCATGCGGCAGCGTCCCGTGTCCGTGGCCTTCGCCCTGTTCGTGGGGGCCGAGCTGGCGGACGCGCTCGAACATGCCCATTCGCTGGCCGATGATGCGGGCCGTCCCCTGGGCCTGGTGCATCGGGATGTCAGCCCGCGCAACGTTCGGGTGGCCCGTGACGGCGCGGTGAAGCTGACGCACTTCGGTGCCGCCTACTCCCACCTGGTCGGTCGCGAGGAAACCCAGGGGCAGCTCCGCAAGGGAGACGTGGCCTATGCCTCGCCGGAATACCTCCAGGGGGCCCCGCTGACGCCCGCCTCGGACCTCTTCTCCCTGGGGCTGTTGTTGCTGGAGTTGGCCACCGGGCGGCACCTGTTCCAGGAGGCGTTGAACGGCGGAGGCCTGGAAGAACACTCCCGACCCCATGGCGTTCAGGTGGAGGAGGAGCCCTCCCTGCCGCTGACCTGCATGCTGGCGCAGGTGCAGCGCTACACGCCCGAGGATGTCGCCCATGCGGTCTCGGAGCTCCCCGGGGATTTTGGGGCCGCGCTCCAGCGGGCCTTGCGACGGGAGCCTGGGGCGCGACAGGCCACCGCGGGCGCCCTTCGGGATGCACTGCGCGACTGCCTGGGCCGGGAGCAACAGCGGGACGGAGGCCGGCTGTATGGACGCAAGGAGGCAGCGGAGGAACTGATGCGCCTCATCACTGATGCCAGTGCCGTCCGAGACCAGGTCGAACTGGAAGACGAGGACCTCTTCCCCGCGAAGCATCGGGGGTAGGAAGGCTTCCTAGCGGGACAGCGCGCGAGCCATGGCGACGAGGGCGTCCAACTTCTCCTCTTCGAGTTCGCGCGCCAGCGTCACCAGTCGTCGCAGCGCGGGAGGCTCTTTCTGGGCCTCACGGCGGGCTTCCGTTTCCGTGCGGGCCAGTCCCAGCAGTTCGTCCGATGAGACCCGCAGCGCCATGCTCAACTTGCACAGCATCGTCGCGCTGGGGACCATCTTCCCGCGCTCCACCCGGCTGTAGACCATGGAGTTCATCCCCACGGTGGCGGCGACCTCCGCTTGCGTCAGGCCCAACCTCGCGCGGGCTTCGCGCGCGGCCTTGCCCACCTTCTTCCCCAGTTGTTCGTCCATGCGTGGAGAAGGAGCGTAGCGCAAAGCCCGTGCTCCAGGTCTCAAGTCCTGGTTAGACTTCCCGGGTCTCCAAGGTGTTAGACTTTCCGGCCTCTCGTGTCGTCGCGACCGGAACGCTGACGCAGGAGACTTCCGGATACAGAGGGTGGACGCGTGAACGGCCAGCACTTCGCGGACCTGTTGCCGGGCACGGACGTTGGCGGCTTCATCGTGGAGGCGCTGCTGGGCCGGGGTGGCAGTGGCGTGGTGTATCGCGCCCGACGTGGAGGCGAGTCCTTCGCGTTGAAGCTCCAGTCGCGGATGGGACTTGGGGGTTGGGCTGCGCGGGAGGTGGCCATCCTGATGCGCCTGGAGCATCCCAACGTGGTGGGCTTCCGCCATTGCGGCCTGCATCCGGAGCAGCGGCCCACGTGGTTCTACCTGGCCATGGAACTGGTGGAGGGTCGCACGCTGCACCACTGGGTTCGGGAGGAGAATCCCAGTGCCCGGCGCGTGGTGGCGCTGATGCGGGACCTGTCGCGTGGCTTGGAGGCGATGCACGCACGGCAGACGCTGCACCGGGACATCAAGGAGTCCAACATCCAGGTGCGTGAGTCCACCGGGCAGGCGGTGCTGCTGGACGTGGGCGTCGGTCACTACGAGGGCGCGCCACGGCTGACCCAAGGCATCCTGCCGCCCGGCACGCCGCAGTACCGCAGTCCGGAGTCGCTGGCCTATCTGCGGGAACACGGGCGACAGGAGGGCGCCCACTACGAGGCCTCGCGCGCGGATGACCTGTATGCGCTGGGGGTCGTCCTCTACTGGATGCTCACGGACCGGCGGCCCTTCGAGTCGCCCGACACCGCCACGGAGATCGACGCTGTCATCCACGAGCCCCCGGTGCCGCCCCAGGTGTGCAACGCACGTGTGCCAGAGGCATTGGGCCAGCTGTGCCTTCGCCTGCTCGCGAAGGCGCCCGAGGCGCGCGGAGAAGGTGCCAGGGCCCTGGACGAAGCGCTGGCGGCGCTGGTGATGGACGCTGCGTGGGATGTCCCGCTGCTCCCGGACGTCGCGGAGGTCTCCCTGGCTCCGGTGCCTCCGGACGAGGCCGAGGAGCACGACGCCTGGATGGTGCATGGCGAGGCATCGGGACCACCGCATCGGGGACGGGTGCCTGTTCCACCGGTCATGCCAATGCCAGTCCTGGCGCCGCTGCCACCGCCGCGTTCCGCTCGTCGGTGGGGAACTGGATGGAAGAAGTGGGGGCTGCTGGCGTGCGGGGTGGCGGTGCTGCTGGCGTGCGGGGTGGCGGTGCTGGTGGCGGCGTGGGGAGGCCTTGCTCGGTCCCGCCTGTCGTCGCGCCCGGAGTCGGATCCGGAAGTGGCGTCCGCCGAGGCTTCACCGGAAGCTGCCCGGGCCGCAGTCACGCCACCGTGGGTGGCGGTTCCCCCTGTGGCCGTCGCCTCCCAGGTGGCGCATTCGTGGAAAGAAGAAACGCCCGTGACGAAGACCTCTCCCGCGCCTGCTCGTCGTACCCGTTCCCGTGCGGCGGCGTCCCGCGCCCTGCTCGCCGCCGCGACCTGCTCCAGCCTGGCCTGCCCCGCAGGGCCCCAGTTGCGGGCCTCGCCACCGCCCGAGGAGTGTCCGGCGGGGGCCGTGGAGTCCATGCGGACGTTGGGGATCAAGGTGGAAATGTTCATCGATGCGGCGCTCGATGACCGGTTCAATGATGTGGGACCCATCTCGGTACGGGAAGGACCGGGTCGCCTCGAAATGATCGAAGCAATGGGCAAGCTCCCGGGTGGAACCCTGGTGCTCGGTCGCTTCGTCCGAGGAGAGTACCTGTACGGCCGCTTCACGGAGGTCCGCACCAAGAAGGGCGAGCGCTACCCGGTATGCATGGAGATTTTTCAAGGAAGTGGGATCAAGCACGGGGTGACCCTCTTGAAGGGCAGCACGGACGACACTGCGGTCGTCACGAGCACGGTCTACCTGCGTGCCGTGGACCATTTCGAGTGAGCCTGCGCCTTCTTGCTGCCCGGAGTCATGGCGCTGTCGCGTCCGTATTGAAGGTCGCCCTGGTGGCGGCTTTCACCCTGGCTTCAGGAGCCGCAGCCCAGGTTCAGGATGCTTCCGACGCGGAGGGTGTGGGCCGTATCGAAGTGTCCGCCGAGCAGGAGGGGAGGCCGCACGAACTCAACATCAGTCCGGGGCTGGCCACCTGGGTGTTGAGCGATTCGCCCGTCGCGCGGTGGGCGCTGACCGGGCGGGAGAATTTCCGCCGGATCATGGAAGGTACGGACACGCTCGCGCTGCTGCCCCGGAACGATGTGAAGGAAGGCACCCGGTTGAATCTGACCCTCATCTTCGCGGATGGGGCGGCTCCTGCGCGTGCGGAGCTGGTGCTGGTGGTGCATCCGGCTTTGGCGCAGCGTCAGGTGGAGTTGTACCGCCACCCACGCTCCTTGGCGTCCTATCAGCAGGAGGTTCGACAACTTCGCGCGGAGGTCGGCCGCGCGCAGGCGGAGGTGGAACGCCTGCGCGCGACGCAAGCGCGGCCCGATGGACTGACTGGATTGCTGGCCTCAAAGGTGATGAAGGATGAGGGCGTGGCCTTCCGTGACCTGACGGACGCCATTCAAAGGATGCAAAGGGAGGCACTGTCGATGAGGCGGGTCACCGCCTTCCGTGTCGCCACGCGTGCCGCGGTGAATGCAATGTTGCTGAACCGCTTGAACGTGCCCTGGCGGCCCATGGGGGCTGCGCTGGTGGACGCAACCGGACGCACCGTGTCCGCACTCGGCATCTGGTCGCAGGAGCCCATCGCCCCCGATACGGAGGGCCAGGTCATCGTGGAATTCGAACTGCCGTCATCGACGGCACTGGGTCCCTACACCCTCAAGCTGTGGGCGGAAGATGGAACGCACGCCGTCTCGGTGCGCAACATCTCCTTCCCGTGATCGAATTGCTCGAAGAGGTGTCGCGCCTCCACTTCCCCAAGCCGCCCGCGACCCCTGCGCAAATCGAAGCGTTCGAGCAAAGGGTGGGGTGGCGCCTCGACCCCGACCTGCGTGCCTTCTACCTGCACTGCGACGGTGCCAACCTGTTCGACCGCATCAACCCTGAGTTCGCATTCCATCCCCTGGCGGAGATTCGCCGTGCACGGGTGGTGATGCTCCAGGACGACACCGACAAGTCAGGCTCCGCGTCCTGGTATTCGGTCTGCGAGGTCCAGGACAGCAACTACATCCTGCTCGACGTGAGCCAGCAGACCGATGGCTGCTATCCCATCCGCGATGGCTACCGCGAAGGATTCCCCGACCCGGTGTATTGCGCGCAGATCACCGGCTCGTTCTCGGAGTTCCTCGGAGGCGCGCTGCGCTCCAACGGGCGTTGGTTCTGGTTGAAGGACCTCCAGGAGGAATGACGACCAGGGCGTGGAGCGACGCGCCCAGGCCCTGCATCAGACCGCCGGCTTCACCCGCACCATCGTGTCCAGCAGGTGCTCCAGCGAGCGGTCTGGATCGTCACAGAGGCCCACGTGCACGGGGCCCGTCTGGAGCATGGTGCTGCGCGGGGCCACCAGCCAGTGCCAGCGCTCCTTTTGTGGCAGCCGCCCGATGGGCCCCGCGTCCTTCCCGCCCACGCACACGCGGCGGAAGCTCTCCAGGTGGCCCTTCAACAGCTCCACGTCCGCGTCCGGTGACAGCGCCTTGAGCCGCGCCTCATCCAATTCCACGCGCGCGCCCAGGAAGCGGTGCTGCACGCAGAAGAGCACCACGCCCACGTTGATGAACTCCTCGCGCTCCACGCGGGGCACCAGCCGGATGATGGCGTAGTCAAACGAGCTGGGCGTGGGCACGCGTCGCCTCCTCGATGAACGCCGGCGCCGCTTCCAGCCTGCGCATCAGCCACGTCACGTACGCCGCGCGGTGCTCCGCCGTGGACGCGAACGCGGGCTCCTGGCCCAGCCACGCCTCCGGAATCGACCCCACGATGCGCTCCACCACCTCTCGCGTCACCCGCTCGCGCAGCAGGTCCCCGGCCTCCGCCAGCGAATGCGCCCACGGCAGCAGCACGTGGTCCTTGATGGGCGCGAAGCGCCCCTGGCTGCGCTCCTCCCAGCCGTCCCATGAGTGGTGGAAGTACAGCGCCGCCCCATGGTCGATGAGCCAGAGGTTGCGGTGCCACACCAGGAGGTTGGGGTTCTTCGGCGTGCGGTCCACGTTGGTCACGAACGCGTCGAATGCCACGATGGCGGAGGCCACCTGGGCCTCCGGCACCGGCACCGCCAGCGGATCGAATGTCACCGAGCGCGGCAGGTAGTCCAACGCCAGGTTCAGCCCGGCGCTCGACTTGAGCAGCTCGCGAATCTCACTGTCCGGCTCGTTGCGCCCCAGCGACGTGTCCAATTCCACGAACACCAGCTCCGGCACCCGCAGGCCCAGCACGCGTGCCAGCTCTCCGGCCAGCAGCTCGGCGATGAGCGCCTTGGCGCCCTGGCCTGCCCCCCGGAACTTCACGACATAGAGCCCCGCGTCGTTCGCCTCCACGATGGCGGGCAAAGAGCCCCCTTCGCGTAGCGGCGTCACGTAGCGCGTGGCGGTGACCGTCCTGAGCATCATCGTCCTCGACAGTTCCCGGGCACTCCGGGGGTGGCGGCTCTACCACGCCCACAGTCCCCGGGGAACACACCCGCCC
>NZ_RAWI01000392.1 GCF_003612125.1 Corallococcus praedator | reverse complement strand
AGATGGGTATAAGAGACAGGTCGATGGACGCGAAGGGGTCCTCGGACTCGAAGCTCGGCGCCGGTGCGGCGAGCGCGGGCGAAGGGGCGCGTGCCCCATGCGGAGCGCCCGTCACGACGGTGTTCGCGGCCGGCGGCGCGGCGGCGGGAGCATCGTCCAGCGAGAAGTCGAAGAGCGGGTCGGCAGCGGCGGCCGCGACTGGAGCGGGTCGCCCCGTCGGCGCGGGTCCGCTCCGGGGCTGCGCGGAAGCGCCGGCCCTGGCACCCGCGCCGGAAGGCTGCGCGGAAGCACCGGCCCCAGGCCCTGGAGGCTGCGGGGAAGCTCCGGCCCTGGCACCCAAGCCCGAAGGCTGCGCGGAAGCACCGGCCCCGAAGGCGTCGGACGCCCCCGGGAACGCACCAGGGCCCGTGGAACGCGCGGAAGGTCCGGAGGCGAAAGCCCCAGGCCCCGAAGCGTGCGCGGACGGATCCCCCAGGGAGTCATCGAACTCCAGCGGCGCGGAAGAGGCCCCGAAAGCCCCCAGGCCCGGCGGCGGCGCGGAAGGCCCTGCCTGGAACGGGCTGGGAGCCGAAGGCGACGGTGAAGCACCCGGACGAAGCGCACCGGGAGGCCCCGCCGCGAACGCCCCCGGAGGCGCGGCCCGAGGGGCTGGAGGCGCGAAGGCCCCGGGGGGCACCGACCGCATGCCCGTGACCGACGGCCTGGGCGGAACACCGGGCCCCGTCGCGGCCACCGGCCGGGATGTCGGCAAGGCCACGGGGGGAGCACTGGCCGGCGCGGGCAAAGGTCCAGCATCGGACATGAAATCCGCGAACGGATCCTCCTCGTTCAGCCCGGACAGGTTCACCGGAGGAGGCGCTGGAGCGGGGGCCACCTGCCGCCGGGCCGCGATGCCAGGAGACGCCGTGGGCGCATCGAAGGGGGTCAGTGGCCCCCTGGCACCCTGCGAGGCGGGGGCCCGGACGGGAGCCGCTTGCGCGTCGTCCACGTCGATGTCCACATCGACTTCACCCCACGAGCGCGCGGGGGAAGGTCTCGCCCCGGGCGCGCCAGGGCCTCCGGGCGCGTAGTAGGCCGAGCCCGGACGGGTGACCTCCCCGGTGGGTTCGGGGGCGGCACCAAACGCCTGGAACGGGTCCGCCTGCTCGGCCGGAGCCGGAACTGGCAGGGGGGCCCTCAGGTCAGGCGCGGGCTCGCGCGCGACCCGAAAGGTGTTCTGGCATTTGGTGCAGCGGACCTTGACCCCCTTTTCCGTCACCTTCTCGTCGGGGATCTTGAACCGCGTCTGGCACTGTTCGCACTGGACGATCATGAGGTAGGGCCGGGGGGAGTTGGAGCATAGGCCCACCAAGAGGGCGCGGCGAGTCGGACCCGGGTAACTTGCTCGCTTCGAACCCCTTTGATACGAGGTTCGCCCCTTTGGAACTCAAGTAGTAAACCAGTAAATGCCAAGGCGCAGCCGGGGTCGGAGACGACAGACATGAGCGAGGCCGAGCAAGCAGGCGCTCCCAGCAGCAAGGAGCCGAAGATCATCAAGCGCTACACGAACCGGAAACTCTACGACACCGTGGAGAGCCGGTACGTCACCCTTGATGAAATCGCCGCGATGATCAAGGAGGGAACCGAGGTGCGGATTGTCGATAACCGCACGAAGGAAGACCTGACCTCGGTCACCCTGGCGCAGATCATCTTCGAGGAGGAGAAGAAGAAGAACCAGATGCCGCTGTCGGTGCTGCGGGAGATCATCCGCCACCCCGGCGAATCCATTTCCGGGTTCATCCAGAAGGAAGTCACGCCGCGCGTGGCCTCCATCCGCGAGGAGGCCGAGCAGCGGTTGGACAAGCTGCTGCGCCGCGAGGACGGCTCGCCGGAACCCACCCCGGAGCCCACCGCCGCCGCCCCCGCGCCTGTTCCGGGCACCTCGGCGGAGGCCGCCACCGCGAGCCTCAACCCCGCGGAGCTGCTCAAGGCCAGCCAGCGCGCCTTCGAGGACTTCCAGCGCCGCGTGGATGAGCGCGTGAAGCAGGTCGTGGAGAACCTCACCGGCAACCTCCCCGCCCTGGGCCGCGACATGCAGGCCCTCACCCAGCGGCTGGAAGAGCTGGAGAAGAAGCTCGACGCCGTGGAGAAGGCCGACAAGAAGGACGCCGGCGCCGCGTAGGCGTCGGGTGCGGCCTCCGGTGCCCGAGCGGCTTCCACCGCCGGGCGCCGCTCAGGCCACCTTTCGGGGGGCCCGCTTCCGCTTCGTCGGGGCGGGCCCGCCGTGGATCTCCGCCGCGATGGCCGCGAGCATCCTCGCCCCCGGACTCCGGGGTGCGTACTCCCACACCGTCTTGCCGTGGCTCTGGGCCTCGTCCACCTTGACGCTGTAGCCCAGTGGCGTGGCCGCGAGCGCGTCCGGGAAGTACGTCTTCAGGCGCTCCAGGATGGCCGTCGCCAGCGCCGTCTTGCGGTACAGCGTGGGCACCACCTTGGTGACGCGCAGGTCCGGACGTCCCTCGGACTCGCCCACCTGGCGCACCGTCTCCGCCAGTTCGGCGCACCCATCCAGCGCCAGGTACGTCAGCGCCACCGGCACCACCACCTCCGTGGCCGCCACCAGGATGTTGCGCGTGGTGAGCCCCATGGAGGGAGGCGCGTCGAACAGCACGACGTCATAGCCCGCGGCTTCCGCCTCCCGCATCCGGTCCGCCAGCCGGTGCGCCCGGCGGGCATCCTGCGCGACCACCACCGGGAAGTCCGCCATCTCCTTGTACGCCGGCACCACGTCCAGGCCGCTCACGCCCGTCGGCTGGATCACGGACGCGAGCGTCACATCCGGGTCCGTGAGCAGGTGGAAGACATTCCGGGGCAGCGTGCGCACATCCAGGCCCAGCGACTTGCCCGCGTGGCCCTGCGTGTCCAGGTCCACCAGCAGCACGCGGCAGTGCTTCGTCAGCGCGAGCCACGCGGCGGTGTTCACCGCGAGCGTCGTCTTGCACGTGCCGCCCTTCTCGTTGATGAACGCGATGCGACGCATGGCCATGCCCCCGGGAAGGCGTGCGCTACTTCTTCTTCGGGTTCGAATTCGAAGCGGCGTGCTCCACGAGCGTGTCCACCTTGCCCTCGACGGAGGAGAGCAGCCGCTCCAGGTCATCCACCTTCGAGCGCAGCTGCTCCAGGTCCGCGGTGGACGGCAGGTTCATGGCCGACAGCGCCGTGCGCAGCGCGGTGTCCAGCGTTCCCTTGGCCGCGAGCGAGCGCGACACCAGCGACTGCACTGCCGCCACGAACTTCTCGTTGGAGAGCAGCTGCTGCGCGAGCTTGCCCACGCGCTCCTCGCCCGTCTCCACGAGCATCTTCATCATCGGATTGTTCTTGAGCATGGCTTGGAACCGTTCAGGTCCTGGCCCGCCGGGCTTCGGCCCCGGGGACGGGCGGGACGTCGGGAAGAAGACGCCGCACTCTGGGAGGGGCCAACGCGACGTGTCAAGCAGGGCAACAATGGGTGTTTCCCGTCGTGGACTCTCGTTGACTCTCCAGGGGGCCATCCCTACGGTTCGCGCGCCCTTATGCCCGGACTGCTCGACAAACGTCTCTGGATCGTCTCCGGCAAGGGGGGCGTGGGAAAGACCACCGTCGCCGCCGCGCTGGCCCTGGCCTCCGTCCGCGCCGGGCGCCGCACCCTGGTGTGCGAGGTGAACACGCAGGAGCGCGTCAGCCGCTTCCTGGAGCTGCCCGAAGCCGGCCCGGAGGTGAAGAAGCTGGAGGAGAATCTCTGGGCGGTGGACGTGCGCCCCCAGGAGTCCATGCGCGAGTACGGCCTGATGGTCCTGCGCTTCGAGACCCTCTACAAGACGGTCTTCGAGAACCGGCTGGTGCGCTACTTCCTGCGCTTCATCCCGTCGCTGCAGGAGCTGGTCCTCCTGGGGAAGATCCTCTTCCACCTCCAGGAGAAGCTGCCGGACGGCCGCTGGAAGTACGACACGGTGGTGCTGGACGCGCCCGCCACCGGCCACGCCATCTCCTTCCTGAGCGTGCCGCAGGTGCTCCTGCAGACAGTGCCGCCGGGACCGATGACGCGCGAGGCGCTGAAGATGCGCGACCTGCTGGTGGACCCCGGCGTCACGGCCGCGGTGCTGGTGGCGCTGCCGGAGGAGATGCCGGTGAACGAGGCGCTGGAGCTGCACAGCGCGCTGCGCGACCGGGTGCACATCCGCACGCACGCGGCGGTGCTCAACCAGGCGTTTCCGCAGCGCTTCACGGAAGCGGACCTGGAAGCGCTCTCGGGCTCTCCGGAACTGCTCAAGGTGGCGAAGGCGCACCATGACCGGGCCTCGCAAGCGGTGCTGGCGGGAACGAAGCTGGAGCGCAACCTTCACGCGCCGGTGTACACGGTGCCGCGGCTGTTCGTGCCGCGCTTCGGACGGGACGCGGTGGAGACGGTGATGGGCCACCTGCAGACACTGGTGACGGGAGGCGCGGGAGCATGACGGCGCTGCAAACGGCGCTCGCGAACAAGCGCGTGCTCATCTGCGTGGGCTCGGGCGGCGTGGGCAAGACGACGGTGGCGGCGACGCTCGCCCTGCGCGCGGCGGTGGATGGACGCCCGAGCATCGTGTGCACCATCGACCCGGCGAAGCGCCTGGCCAACTCGCTGGGCCTGTCCGGCCTGGGCAACACGGAAGCCGAAGTGCCGGCCTCCGCGCTGGAGCCCCTGGGCGTGCACCCCAAGGCGGCGCTGCACGCGATGATGCTGGACATGAAGGCCACCTGGGACGACCTCATCACCCGCGTGGCCCCGCCCGAGCAGCGCGAGCGCATCTTCGCCAACCGCTTCTACCAGTCCCTCTCCACGGCCCTGGCGGGCAGCCAGGAATACATCGCCATGGAGAAGGTGTGGGACCTGCGCCGCAGCAAGGACTACGAGCTGGTGGTGTTGGACACGCCGCCCACCGCGCACGCGCTGGACTTCCTGGACGCGCCCAACCGGGTGCTGGACTTCCTGGACAACGAAGCGGCCAAGTGGCTCCTCACGCCCGCGCTGAAGGCGGGCAAGGTGGGCCTGTCGCTCTTCAACCTGGGCGGCAGCTACGTGACGCGCGCGCTGTCGCGCTTCACCGGTACGGAGATGCTCCAGGAGCTGTCGTCCTTCATGGTGACGCTCTCCTCCATGAACGAGGGCTTCCGTGAGCGGGCGCGCGGCGTGCGCGAACTGCTGGAGGACAAGACGACGGGGTTCGTGCTGGTGACGAGCCCCAACCCGGAGCGTCTGGACGAGGCCATCCACTTCCACGGCCTGCTCAAGCAGAACCGCATGGAGATGACGGCCATCGTGGTGAACCGCGTGCACCCGGTGCCCACCCCGGAGCTGTGGAAGGACGCGGCCTCGCTGACGCCCACCCGGCGCGCGAAGGTGGAGGAGACGCTGCGCGAGCTGCAGGTGCTCGCCCAGCAGGACCTGGAGGGCATGGCGCAGCTGCGCGCGGCCTGTCCGGGCACGCCCCTCATCCAGGTGCCCCGCTTCGGGCTGGACGTGCACGACCTCACCGCCCTGTGGAACACCGGACGCTATCTGCTGGGCGACGACATCCTCGCCTGAGCCCCCTCCCCCACCGGGCGTGACGCCGGCCCCCCAGAGCTTCTGGGGGATGTTTCCGGCGGATATTTCCGGCGGCAGGCATGGCAGGCGTGCGGCGCGCAGCGCGGGGACGCGCCCCGCATTAGACTGGCCTGGCCCGAAGGCAGGCGGTGGAACCTCCAGGGAACCCACCGGGTCTCCGGGATGTCGATGTCCGGCAAGCCACGGCGGGACAGGCGGACTCCGGAAGGAAGCAGGCGCATGGACGGCATGAAACGGATGAGTGCAACCGGAGGCGCCCGGCGATGGCTGGGGCTGGGCGCGCTGGCCCTGGGACTGACGCTCACGGGCTGCCGCACGACGGGCACGGCGGCGAAGCCGGGCGCACCACAGGCGAAGCAGGTGGTGGAGTTCGACCCCGTGACGGTGACGGCGGACCTGGAGCTGGACCGCCTCAACGACGAGGAGCTCTTCGCCGGCGGCACCTCCGCCTTCGCGGCCAACGACTTCAAGCAGGCGGCGCGCTACTTCGGCCGGCTGGTGGACTTCCACCCCGACAGCCCGCACCGCCGCCAGGCGCTCTACAACGCGGGGCTCGCGCACCAGCGCCTCAAGGAATGGGATGACGCCTATGGGCGCTTCTCTGAACTGGCGGAGCCGGCGAAGGGCCAGGGGGACGCGCTGGAGGCATCCTTCCGCGTGGCGGAGACGCTCTACCACCTGGAGCGCTACGACGAGGCCACCCAGATGCTGTCCACGCTGGTGGCGCGCGACGACCTGCCCGCGGGCCGCCGCATCGAGGCCCAGGTGCAGCAGGGCATCTGCCAGGTGGAGTCCGGCAAGACGGACGACGCGGAGGCCACGCTGCGCAAGGCGCTGACCGCCTACGACGCCCTGCCGGACAAGGCGGAGGTGGAGGACTACTTCCCCGCGCAGGCGCACTTCTTCGTCGGGGAGATCTACCGGCTGCACTACGAGGCCGTGAAGCTGGAGGCCAGCCGGGGCAGCGACGGGCTGGCGAAGGACCTCAACTACAAGGCGGAGCTGCTCCTGTCCGCGCAGGGCCACTACCTGCGCTCCATCCGCGTGGGCAACGGCTACTGGGCCACCGCCGCGGGCGCGCAGATTGGCGCCCTCTACGAGAACCTCTACGAGCACATGGTGAACTCGCCCACGCCCCCGGAGCTCAACGCCGAGGAGGCGGGCGTCTACCGCCAGGAGCTGCGCAAGAAGATCCGCGTGCTGCTCACCAAGTCCATCAACATCTACGAGCGCACCCTGGAGGCCGCCGAGCGCATCGGTTCGCAGAGCGCCTTCGTGGACCGCACGCGCCAGAGCCTGGAGAAGGTGAAGAGGCTGCTGCTCGCGGACGCGGACGGCGAAAGCGCCCCCGAGCCCGAAGGCGCCGCCGCGCCGCACTCCTGAGCCCGCGGCCTGACGGGGGCCCGCTGGGCACGGGGCCACCTGGGGGCGTAGCCTCGCGGTCCACTGCCCATGGAACCGCTCTTCACCCCCGAACAGCTCGCTGAGATCCACGCCTACCACCAGCCCCACTACATCCGCGCGGCGGTGGACCCGCTGGTGCAGGTGGCGCTGGCGGTGCTGCTGCTGGCGGTGCTCGTGCGCCCCATCTACCGGGGGGCCACGGCGGCGGCCGCGGCCCTGGAGCGCAGGTTCGGCTTTCTTCGCACGGCGCCGGTGAGCCGCGCCTTCTTCATGGCGATGGACCGGCTGTGGGGCGAGTCCGGCTGGGGCGCCGCCATCTTCTTCGCCCTCTTCATCGACCTGGCCACCCAGGTGCTCTACGCCCCCGCGAACGTCTGGTTCTACTACGTGCTGGAACACCGGTACGGCATGTCCAACCTCACGCCGCTGACCTTTGCCTGGATCTGGTTCAAGGGCATCGTCGTGACCGCGCTCGCGCTGACCGCGCTCGTCGTAGGCATGTACGGCCTGGCCCGCCGCGTGCGCCGTTGGTGGTTGGTGCTGGGCGTGCCGGTGGCGCTGCTGATGCTGGTGGCGGCGGCGTTGGACCCGTACCGCGCCCGCCTCTACTTCGACCAGGCGCCCCTCCAGGACGGCCCGCTGCGCTCGCGCATCACCGAGCTGATGAAGAAGGCGGACATCCCCTTCTCCGACGTGGTGGTGGAGAAGACGTCCGTGACGTCCAAGCGCGTGCAGGCGTACTTCGCCGGCCAGGGCCCCACGCGCACCATCGTCCTCAACGACGTCATCGTGAAGGAACTCTCCGAGGACGAAGTGCTCGCCGCCGTGGCGCACGAGGCGGGGCACGTCAACGAGGCCCGCTGGCCCGGTCGCATCGCCTCGTCGCTGGCCCTGGTGGCCCTGCTCTTCCTCATCGACCAGGTGCTGCGCCTCTCCGCCCGCCGGGGCTGGTGGGGTGTCCAACGCACGGGCGACATCCGCACCCTGCCCCTCGTCTCGTTCCTCGTCTTCCTCTTGATCAACATCGGGGCCCCCATCTCGGGGGCCCTCTCCCGCGAACGCGAACGCGAGGCGGATCGCTACGGCCTGCGACTCACCGGAGACCGCGACGCCTTCCGCCGCATGCTGGTGAAGGCCGCCCGGGTGAACAAGATGGACCCGGAGCCGCCCCGCTGGCTCGTCCTCAGGGGCATGAGCCATCCCCCCATCGGGGAACGGATCGCCACGCTCGACGTGCCCTGACCTCTGTCCTGCATCAAGAAGCTGCCGGTGGATGGGCCCCCACTCCACGAACTCCCCCTCGCCCACCAGGCCCATCCTCCAGCAGCCGCCCCCGGACCGCTCCCCAACTGTCCGGCGGCAAATTCCGTCTTGA
>NZ_RAWI01000391.1 GCF_003612125.1 Corallococcus praedator | reverse complement strand
CTGTCATCGTCCCCCCCCCGCGCGAGCCTGCTCCTCGTCGACGACACCCCCGGCCACCTGCTGGCGCTGGAGGGCATCCTCGCGCCCCTGGGACAGCGGCTGGTGCGCGCCGCGTCCGGCCGCGAGGCGCTCCGGCGGGTGCTGGACGAGGACTTCGCCGCGGTCCTGATGGACATGAACCTGGGCGACATGACGGGCGTGGATGTGCTGAACCTGATGCGCGAGCGCGAGCGCAACAAGCGCACGCCCGTGCTGCTGATGACCGCGGGCGACGGGGACGAGAAGGAGTGGCTGGCCGCGTACGTGCACGGCGCGGTGGACTACCTGCGCAAGCCGCTGCGGCCTGAAATCCTCCTGGCCAAGGTGTCGATGTTCGTGGAGCTGCACCTGGCGCGCGAAGCCGTGCAGCGGCGGGAAGAGGCGCTGCGCGAGCGCGAGCGCGACGCCCTGGAGCTGGTGCACCGCGAGCGCCTGCACGCGTTCTTCATGCAGGCCCCGGTGGGCATCTCCATCGTGCGCGGAAAGGACTTCGTCTTCGAGCTGGCGAACCCCTTCTACGAGCGGCTGGTGGGCCGGAGGATCCCGCCGGGACGGACGCTGGCGGAGGTGTTCCCGGAGATGGCCGCGCAGCCGGAGGTGATGGAGGTGCTGCGCGGGGTGCTGCGCACGAAGCAGCCCTTCGTGCGGCCGGAGTTCGAGGTGGTGCTGGAGCGCGACGGCAAGCCTGCCTCCGTCTTCTTCAACGTCATCTACCACCCGCTGCTGGAGTCGGATGGGAAGGTGTCCGGCATCATCACGCTGGCCACCGACGTGACGGAGTGGGTGCACTCGCGCCAGCGCACGGAGGCGCTGGCCCAGGACCTGCGCCGGCAGCAGGTGGCCCTGCAGGACAGCGAGCAGCGGCTGCGGATGGCGCTCACGGCCACGCAGCTGGGCACCTTCGACATGAACATGGTGACGGGCACCCTGGACTGGGACGCGCGCTGCAAGACCCTCTTCGGCCTGCCGCCGGAGTCGGAGGTCTCCTACGCGCTGTTCCTGGAGGGGCTGCACCCGGAGGACCGGGAGGCGGTGAACCAGGCGGTGGCGCGAAGCACGGATCCGGCGGGCACGGGCGACTACGACGTCGCCTACCGCACCGTGGGGCTGAAGGACGGCGTGCTGCGCTGGGTGCGCGCCACGGGCCGGACGCTCTTCGAGGACGGGCGGGCCCTGCGCTTCGTGGGCACCGTGCAGGACATCACCGCGTCCAAGCTCGCGGAGGAGGAGCGGGCCCGGCTGCTGGCCGGAGAGCTGCGCCGCACCGAACAGCTCCGAGGCCTGTCGCGCGCGAGCCTGGCGCTCAACGCGGCCGGCGGGGTGCAGGCCATCCTGGACCTCGTGGCCCTCAAGGCGCGCAAGCTGATTGGCGCGAACCAGTCCTCCGTGCAGGTGGTGGAGGGACGCGACGCCCAGCCGCTCACCGCGCTGTCGGCGGCGGACGCCCACGCGACGGCGGTGGACGAGCGGGGCCTCTTCGCGCGGGTGTGCCGGGACAACCACCCGCTGCGCCTGACGCGCGAGGAGTTGTCCGCGCATCCGTCGTGGAAGGACGCGGCCCCCGCGCAAGGCCCGGCGCTGCCCCTGCGCGGCTTCCTGGCGGTGCCGCTGGTGGGGCACGACGGCCGCAACCTGGGGCTCGTGCAGGTGTCCGACAAGCTGGAGGGTGACTTCGACGCGGAGGACGAGACGGTCGCCGTGCAGCTGGCGCAGATGGCCAGCGTGGCGTTGGAGAACGCGCGCCTGTACGAGACGGCCCAGGCGGAGCGGCGCAACCTGTTCGCGGTGCTCAAGCAGCTGCCCGCCGCCATCACCGTGCTGCGCGGACCGGAGCTGGTCTTCGAGATGGCCAATGACCTGCGCCTGAAGCTCACCGGTTCCCGGCCCCTGGTGGGCCTGCCGCTGCGCCAGGCGCTGCCGGAGCTGGAGGGGCAAGGACAGATTGAAGCGCTGGAGCACGTCTACCGCACCGGAGAGACCTACCAGGGCCGCGAGATGCCCCTGCGCCTGGGCCGCGACCAGGGGCAGGACGCGCCCGAGGGCTACTTCAACCTCACCTTCCAGCCGCTGCTCGACGTGGAAGGGCGCGTGGACGGCATCGTGTCCGTGTCGTGGGAGGTCACCGAGCAGGTGCTCTCACGCCAGCGCATCGAGGCGCTGGCCATGGAGCTGAAGGAGCGCGTGGAGAGCCTGAAGCAGGCGGAGGAGGAGATCCGCCGCCTGAACATGGGCCTGGAGAAGCGCGTGCGCGAGCGCACCGCCCAGCTCCAGGAGGCGAACAAGGAGCTGGAGTCCTTCAGCTACTCCGTGTCGCACGACCTGCGCGCCCCCTTGCGCCACATCACCGGCTTCGCGCAGCTGCTGGACCGCCGGGCCGGGCCGAAGCTGGACGACGTGGCGAAGGGCTACCTCACCACCATCGCGGGCGCGGCGAAGCAGGGCGGCACGCTGGTGGACGACCTGCTGGCGTTCAGCCGCATGGGCCGGGCGGAGATGCGGCGGACGCGGGTGGACCTGGGGCAGTTGGTGGAGGAGGCTCGCAAGGACCTGTTGCCGGAAGCCAACGGCCGCCAGGTCGAATGGCAGGTGGGCGAGCTGCCGACGGTGGAAGGCGACCCGGCGCTGTTGAGGCAGGTGATCCACAACCTGCTGGCCAATGCACTGAAGTATACGCGTCCGAAGCCGGACGCCCGCATCGAGGTGGGGGCGCGCGAGGTGGAGGGAGAGGCGGTGGTCTGGGTGCGTGACAACGGCGTGGGCTTCGAGATGCAGTATGTGGACAAGTTGTTCGGGGTCTTCCAGCGGTTGCACACGGCCGAGGAGTTCGAGGGCACCGGCATCGGGCTCGCGAACGTGCGGCGCATCGTGTCGCGCCACGGTGGACGGACCTGGGCGGAGGGCGCAGTGGGGCAGGGCGCGACCTTCACCTTCACCCTGCCCCGGACTTCTCCGTTGGAGAAGAAGGAAGAAGAGACCTAAGCGTGCTTGAGCTCAAGAGGATCCTCCTGGTCGAAGACAGCGCCAACGACGTGGCGCTCACGCTGGCGGCGCTGGAGGAGGTGCACCTGGCCAACGAGGTGGTGGTGGTGCGCGACGGGCAGCAGGCGCTGGACTACCTCTTCCGCAAGGGCGAGTACGCGAACCGCCAGGATGGCCACCCGGCCGTGGTGCTGCTGGACCTGAAGCTGCCGAAGGTGGATGGGCTGGAGGTGCTGGAGAAGGTGAAGGGCGCCCCGGAGCTGAAGGCCGTGCCGGTGGTGATGCTCACCTCGTCGCGCGAGGAGCGGGACCTGGCGCGCAGCTACGGTCTGGGTGTGAATGCCTACGTGGTGAAGCCGGTGGCCTTCCCGGACTTCGTGTCCGCGCTGCGCGAGCTGGGGTTGTTCTGGGCGGTGGTGAACCAGCCGCCGCCGGGGGCGCCCACGCCGGGAGCCTCGAAGTGAGTTCACGCGGCAATGCCGCGCTGGAGTTGAACCCCGCCCCCGCTTCCGGACGCCCGCTGTCCATCCTGCTGCTGGAGGACAGCCCGCTGGACGCGCAGTTGGTGTCCGCGCAGTTGGAGGAGGGCGGACTGCCCGCGACGCTGGAGTGCGTGGCGGGCCGGACGGCCTTCACCTCCGCGCTGGCGAAGGGGAAGTACGACCTCATCCTGTCGGACTACAACGTGCCGGGCTTCGACGGGATGAGCGCGCTGGAAGCGGCGCAGACGGTGTGCCCGGACACGCCCTTCCTCTTCGTCTCCGGGGCGCTGGGCGAGGACCGCGCCATCGAGCTGCTCAAGCGCGGCGCCACCGACTACGTGCTCAAGGACCGGCTGGAGCGGCTGGGCCCCAGCGTGCGGCGGGCCCTGCGCGAGGCGGAGGGCGTACGGCTGCGCAAGCGCACGGAAGAGGCGCTGCGCCGGTCGGAGGAGCGCTACCAGTTGGTGGCGCACGCGAGCTTCGACGCCATCTGGGACTGGGACCTCCAGTCGGACGCCATGCATTGGATTGGCGACGCGACGGAGGAGGTCTTCGGCTTCCCGCTGGAAGAGGTGGACGCGGACGCGGCGTGGTGGCGGCGGCACATCCACGCGGATGACCGCGAGCGGGTGATGACCGGGTTGCAGCGGGCCTTCGACGCGGACGACGACCGGTGGCAGGACGAGTACCGCGTGCTGCGCAAGGACGCGTCGTATGCGTACGTGGCGGCGCAGGGCTGCATCGTGCGCGGGGCGAGCGGCAAGGCGCGGCGCATCGTGGGCGCCATGCGCGACATCACCGAGCGGCGGCGCGCGGAGGAGGAGAAGCAGCAACTGGTGCACGAGGCCCAACGGCGGGTGGAGTTCGAGCAGCAGCTCATTGGCATCGTGAGCCACGACTTGCGCAACCCGCTGGGGGCCATCCTCACCGGGGCGTCGCTGATGTTGCGGCGCGAGGACATCCAGCCGTGGCACGCGAAGGCGGCGGCGCGCATCCTGTCCGCGGCGGAGCGGGCGACGCGGATGATCCGCGACCTGCTGGACTTCACCCAGGCGCGCATGGGCGGCGGCATCCCGGTGCAAGCGGAGCCGTGTGACTTCCACGCGCTGACATTGCAGGTGGTGGAGGAGGCGCGCACGGCGCACCCGGAGCGCACCATCCTGGTGGACCAGGAGGGGGATGGGCAGGGGGCGTGGGATTCGGACCGGATGGCGCAGGTGCTCTCCAACATCCTGGGCAACGCGCTGAAGTACAGCCCGGAGGAGACGCCCGTGCGGGTGGAGAGCCTGAGCGAACCGGACGCGCTCGTGGTGCACGTGCGCAACGGGGGTGAGCCCATCCGGCCGGACCTGCTGCCGCGCATCTTCGAACCGCTCCAGCGCGGCACGACGGTGGGCCGCTCCGAGCGCAGCATCGGGTTGGGGTTGTACATCGTGCGGCAACTGGTGTTGGCGCACGGGGGCACGGTGGACGCGCGGTCGTCGGCCGCCGAGGGCACGGTGTTCACCGTGCGCCTGCCCCGGCTGCGTGCGGGTGAAACGCCATCCTCCATGGAGTAGGGCGCGTCAGGGATTACCGCTGGTCCCCTATCTCCTTTTCGAGAACAGCTTTACACTGCGAGTGTGCTTGGCGCACGGCCGGGTGCCGCCTGGCCATGGAGGCTTCTCGATGAGGTGTCTTCCCCGTTGTCTGGGAATGCTGCTGCTCTCCTGCCCTGTGTTGCTGACGGCCTGTTCTGATGACTCCAAGGGGTCCCCGGATGCCGGCACGCCCCCTGCCGTGGCTTGGGATGGCACCTCCACCCCCATCGAAGAGAAGGGCGACTGGATTGACCGCGGCGTCTTCGCTCCCTGCGAGTTCACCCCGCCCCTGGGAACCGAGATCGACTGCGACACCCCGGCCCTCTTCAACCTGTCGCAATGCAACCCGAGCGCGCTCCGCACGGCGTCACGGCACGGCATCTACCAGACCGAGCTGCGACCGGACACCGGCGAGTACCCATGGGGCGGAGCCGGCCTCCAGCTCCCGGAAGGGGGCGGCACCGGAACCTCGAATTTTGATCGCTTCACCCGGCAGCAGTTCGATGACCAGGGCATGCTCCTCACGAGCGTCTTCACCACGCCCCGGGGCGTGGCCATCAAGACCGCGCTGGCGGGCTGTGACGTGCCCGAACCCCACCACATCACCGGCTGCTATGCGGTCTGCACCAACGGCGTGCTCACGGAGAAGGGGACGTTCGACGCGGACCGCCTGGTCTTGAGCCGCGGTGAGGCCGAGTCCTCCGGGGGCCTGAACCTCGTCTCCGAGTCCGCCGTCGACCTTGGCTTCCCCGTGGATGTCTACGTCACGAAGAACCATGCCTACGTGGTGTCCATCCAGCTCAAGCCGGACATGCCCGCGGGAGGCTTGACGGTCTTCGACGTCAGCGACCGCGACCACCCCGTGTTGAAGAAGGTCATCTCCCTGCCGGGCGACGGGTACTGGAACGCCGCGTGGGCCAAGGACGACGTCCTCTACGTCGCCACCAAGGCTTCCGGCGTCATCCTGTATGACATCTCAAACCCGGGGGATCCGACCTACATCCGCAGCGTGCCCAGCGGCGCGCCCCCGAATGTCCACACCCTGCACGTGGATGGCAACCGGCTCTACGCCATGGCGCTGCGGCCCGCGCAGACGATCATCTTCGACATCACGTCCCCGCGAGACCCCGTCCTGCTCAACCGCGTCGTCTTCTCGTCCGAGGAGTTCGTCACCAGCTATCCGCACGACTCCTTCTCCTACGAGGGCCGCCTCTACATCAACCACACGGACATCGGCTTCCTGGTCACCGACCCGAGCGACCCGATGCAGGTCAAGGAGCTGGGCAAGTACCACTACAACCGGCAATACAGCCATGCCAGCGCGGTGGGGACCTTCGCGGGCCGCACCATCGCGTTCGAGGGCAGTGAGCAGGAGGGCGCGCACCTTCGCGTGTTGGATGTCACCGACCCGGCGAACATCCAGCTCATCGGCGAGCACCGGCTGCGCCCCACCACCTCCATCCACAACATGATCCTGAAGGGCACCAAGCTGTACGTGGCCTGGTACCAGGACGGCGTGCGCGTGTTCGACGTGGCCAATCCCACGCTCCCCAAGGAGATTGCCTACTTCAACGCCTACCGTGAGACCGACCCGAACCGGCTGGCCATCGTCTACGAGGGCGTCATGGGCATGCGCGTCCCGGGCGACGGGTATGTCTACGCGGTGGACACCTCACGCGGGCTGCTCATCTTCAACGAGCTCTGAGTGAACGACGGGAGGGAGGGGCCTACTCCCCTCCCTCTTCGTCGGGGTCGTGCCGAGCGACCGGGCAGGCTTCCCGCGGTCTCCTTTCTCCAGGTCGAGGCCCGCTCTAGGCTCAGGGCGAAAGGTGGACGCATGTCGAAGCCGCTGGAAGTCGTGAACGCCGTCCTGGATGCGGGCTTCGAGGGCCTGGGGCCGCTGTGCAGCGCGACGGGGCTGGCGGACGAGTACCTGCGGGACACGCGCTACCCGGACCACGAGGCGCGCATCAATGCGCTCATCCACTGGGAGACGGGGAAGCTGTTCACCACGGGCTTCCTGTCCGGACTGGGCGGGCTGCTCACGCTGCCGGTGGCGCTGCCCGCGGGCCTGGGCGTGTCGTGGGCGGTGCAGGCGCGGCTGGTGGGCGCCATCGCGCGGATCCACGGGCATGACGTGGAGGAGGACCGCGTGCGGACGCTCACGCTGCTGGCCATCGTGGGTGACATCGGCAAGGAAGTGGTGAAGCAGGCCGGCATCGAGGTGAGCCACCAGTTGGGCATGCGCGCGCTGGAGGCGGTGCCGAAGCACGCGCTGAGCGGCATCAACCGCGCGGTGGGCTTCCGGCTGGTGAGCAAGGCGGGACAGAAGGGCATCGTGAACCTGTCCAAGGTGGTGCCCCTGGCCGGAGGGCTGGTGGGCGGCGCGGTGGATGCGCTCGCGTGCCGCGCGGTGGGCGCCACGGCGCGGCGGCTGTTCGCACCGGGGCCGCTGGCGGCTTCGGGCATGTCGCCTGGATGACCCGGGCGTGTGCCTTGCGTTGACGGTGGGTCCTCGCACTGGACTCATCCGGGCGCATGGGCCGCCTCCTCGTTCTCCTCGTCGCGCTGGGCCTCGTTTCGACGGGCTGCAAACGCTCGTCGGAGGAACAGGGGACGGCGGGCCGCACGCGCATCGTCTTCAAGTTCCAGCCGCTGTGGGGAGACCCGGCGCCGTTCCGTGAGCTGCTGGCGGGGTATTCGCGCGCGAACCCGGACGTGGAGCTGGTGACGGAGGCGCTGCCCAATTCGTCGGACCTGGCGCACCAGTTCTTCCTCACGTCGTTGCAGGGCAAGGCGACGGACTTCGACGTGCTGGTGGCGGACGTCGTGTGGGTGCCGGAGTTTGCTCGGGCGGGGTGGGTGGCGGACCTGTCCGAGGACTTTCCCCCGGCGCGGCTTCGCGAGGAATTCCTTCCCGGGCCGGTGGACTCCGTGGTGGTGGAGGGGCGCACGTACGCGGTGCCCTGGTACGTGGACGTGGGCGTGCTCTACTACCGCACGGACCTGGTGCCGCGCGCACCGCGCACGTACGAAGAGCTGCGGCGCTTCACCCGCGACGCGATGGCGAAGGCGCCGGGCATCCAGGGCTACGTGTGGCAGGGCCGGCAGTACGAGGGCCTGACGTGCAACGTGTACGAGGCCATCTGGGGCCATGGCGGGCAGTCGCTGGGGGCGGACGGGCGCGTGCTGCTGGAGACGGAAGCGGCGCGCGAGGCGCTGGCGTACCTGCACGGGTTGATCGCGGATGGGTTGTCTCCGCCGACGGTGACGGGGTTTGGCGAGGAGGAGGCGCGACGCGTGTTCCAGGAGGGCCGCGCGGTGTTCATGCGCAACTGGCCCTATGCGTGGAGCGAGGCGCAGGCGGAGGGCTCTCCCATCCGGGGCAAGGTGGGCATCGCGCCGCTGCCGACGAAGGATGGACA
>NZ_RAWI01000390.1 GCF_003612125.1 Corallococcus praedator | reverse complement strand
CCTGGTGGGGAGCGGGCTTGCCCAGGCCCTTGAGCGCCTCGCCCAGCTTCCGGGCGACCGCGGGGGACAGGGCCTTGGGGGCGACCTTCGCCACGTCCTGGAGGAAGCGCTGACCGCTCTGGCGGGTCGCTTTTGTCAACTCCTCGGTGTCAACCTTGATAGGGGGACGCAGGAGGTGAGCGGGCCGGGCAAGGCTCGCGACAGAAAGTTCGATGTCCGGCCCGACGCGCCGGAGCACCAGTTCCAGATGCGCATCCGTCAACGAAACCTGGGCCATCCGGCGGGCGCCGACGTGCAGGGCCGCCACGGCCTCCACCAGAGCGGGAATGACCTCCGCCAGGGGCTCTTCCACGGCCCCGGACAACAGGTTCACTCCGTCCAGTTCCAGCGCGATGGAATCGAGCGGGGAGGCTGACGGTTCGCGCTTCCAACGCTGTCCGATGCGTATCCGGGTCATTTACGTTCGTTGACAAGCCAGTTTAGCGGTGGCTAGCATCCGCCGCCCATACGGACCTACATTTTTGTAACCGTTCGGAATTCTTGGGGATTACTCGATGACATTTTACGAGGCCGCGCTCCGAGTGCTGGAGAGCGAAGGTCGCCCCCTGCATTTCCTTGAGATCACGGAGAAGTCCATCCAGCTGAGCCTGCTGTCCCACATCGGCAAGACACCGGAAGTGACGATGCTGTCGCGTCTGGCTGCCATGGCGCGGCGGACGCGGGATCGCAAGGTGATTGTCACGGCGAAGGATACCTTCGCCCTGACGGATTGGTCACTCTCCGAGGATGCCGAGGCACTTGCACAGACGGGCGTGATGGAGCCGCATCCGGAGGAGGAGCTTCCTCCCCTGCGGCCGGTGGAACGTCACCCGGAGCCGCGCACGGACAACGTGCGCGCGTCGGGGCGTGGCACGGAACGCAAGCGCCGCCGCGACGAGGGCGACGAGGAGCGGGGTCGCAGGAAGCGCTTCCCGCCGCTGCCAGAGGTGGTGTTCGAAATCCTCAGCGAGGCGGAAGTCGGCCTGCGCACGGATCAGCTCATCGAGCGCGCTCGCTCCAAGGAGCTGTGCGCCGAGGAGACGACGGTGGAGGCGGTGCTCACCGCCCTGCTGGAGGACAACCAGCGCCGCATCGACGCGGGCCGCCGCCCCCAGTACGCCTTCAACCAGGAGACGGGTGAGGTGTCGCTGGAGCGCGCGGGTGCGCCGAGCGAGGCGCCGCCCCTGGAGCTCCAGGCGGCGTTCGCGCAGGCCCTGGGCATCCCGCTGGAGGGAGGCCGCCCGGTGCTGGGCAAGCCCGCCGCGGGTGTGGAACCCCTGGTGGACGAGGCCCTCATCACCACCGCGCGCACGGCCCTCAAGGACGCGCGTCGGGCGGTGGCGCGCGGGCTGCGCAAGCGCCTGGGCGACGCGGACGTGGGCACCTTCGAGAAGTCCGTGGTGAAGATGATGCACGGGCTGGGCTTCCGCGAGCTGAAGGTCGCCAAGCGCTCCAAGGAAGGCCCCCTGCTCACCGCGCGCAAGCGCGAGGGCAGCGTGGAGCTGCGCTACGCGGTGCGCATGCTCAAGGGCACGCCGGGCGTGGACCGCAAGACGGTGCAGGAATTGCGGCGCGACCTGGGCCACTACTCGGCGCAGGTGGGCCTGCTGGTGAGCGCGGGTGAAGTGCGCGGCGACGCGCGCTCCGAGGCGCAGGCCACGGGCTCGCTGGTGATGCTGTGGTGCGGCGACGCGCTGGGTGAGAAGTTCCTGGAGGCCAGGACGGCCGTCAACGTCACCCAGGTGGAGCTGTACGACATCGACGAGCGCTTCTTCGAGGCCGCGAAGCTGGACGCCGAGGAGGCCCAGCGCCGCCGCGAGGAGCGCAAGAGCGAGAAGCAGGCCCGCGAGGAGGGCGGCGAGGTGGAGGTGTCCGCCACCGCGACGACTCCCGCCGCGGACCGGCCGGAGCGCGAGGAGCGTCCCGAGCGGGGCGACCGGCAGGAGCGTGCCGAGCGCCGTCGCGACCGTCAGCGTGCGCGCAACGAGGCCCGCGACGCGGCCGCCGCGCAGGGTGGAGCCGAAACGCCCGAGCCCAAGGCCTCACCGGTGGCCGCCGCGCCGCCGGCCGCCGCCGGGTTCACGCCCACGACGTCGGAAGAGGACGACTCCGACGAAGGGGATGACGAGGACGGGGACGAGGACCTGGAGGCCGCCAGCGCCTTCGTGGGTGGAGCCAAGGAGGGCGCCGAGGGTGGTGCTTCCGACGCCTCCGCTTCCGAGCGCAAGCGCCGCCGCCGTCGCCGCCGGGGCCGTCGCGGCCGTGGCACGCGCGGAGCGGACGGCTCGCCCACGGGCGAGGCCGGCGCTCCCGCGCCAGGCTCGACCGGTGAGGAGGTCGCCGCCTCGGGTGGGATCGCCGCGCCTTCCGCCGGTGGAAGTGTCGGAGGCGAAGGGCTGGTGGCGCTCGCGGGTGAGGCGCTGCCCGTCGTCGCCGACGCGGCCCCTGGCCCGTCCCACGGGGAAGCAGCCGTCACCGCGCCGAGCGAAGGCAACGCGTGGCACGCGGGCGAAGCCGTGAAGGCCGAGCCGACGCCGGAGTCCGCCGATGCGGCGCGGGCCCGGGCCGAAGCCGCGCGGGCAGCGTCCGATGCCGTGACGCCGGGCGCGAGCCCTGCGTTGACGCCTGCGGATGAAGCGTCCGGCGAGGCGTCCGCGACGCCCGCCGCCGAGGCGGCTGTGTCCCCGAGCGAGCCCGTGGAGATCCGCGAGGCCCGCGAGGTGCACGAGGCACCGGTGTCGTCCGAGCCGGGGACTCCGCCCGAGGGCAAAGAGGGCTAGCCGCCCTCACGGAATCGGGTGCGGTGGACGCGGGAGTGTTAGCGTAAGGGGGCCATGAAGCCGGCCCTGCTGCTCACCTCCTGCGTGCTGTTACTCGGGGCCTGCCGCTCGCAGGCCCCGCGCCATCCGGTGGCGCCAGTGGAGCTGTCCGGGGACACCGTGCGGGACAACGCGCTCCTGGGCTTCGGTCCGGACGGGGTGCGGGAGCTGTTCTCCGACGCGCTGGAGGGCTCCGGTCGCTTCGAGCTGGTGGGCGACGAGGAGCCGAAGAAGGTCCGCCCCTGGCGCATGTCCCTGGACCTGCCCTTCACCCGCGAGGTGCTGAAGGACGGCAACCCCCACAGCTTCGCGGAGGTGGGCGCCAACCTGTCCCTGGAGCGGTTCGGCGGCGCCGTGCCCCAGCGCTACGAGGTGGTGGGGCTGGGCGAGGCGCAGGTGCAGGAGGACTCGGCGGAGGGCCGCCGGGCCGCCATGCGCGCCGCGCTGGAGAACGTGCTGCGGCAGGTGACGGAGTCGGCGCTGCTGCAGCTCTCCGCGCTGGAGCGCACGGACGAGGCGCTGGTGACGGACCTGCGCGCCAATGACGCGCGCATCCGCGAGTTCGCCCTGCGCACCCTGGCCGAGCGCAAGCACCCGGCCGCCGCGCCCCTGTTGATTGAACGCCTGAAGGACACCAGCGACGCGGACGCGGTGCGCCGCACCATCGGGACGCTGGCGGAGATGAAGGCGAAGAGCGCGGTGCCGGCCCTCATCGACCTGGCGCGGGGCCGCGACTCCGGCTTCCTGCAGGAGATCGTCTTCGCGGTGGGCGAGATTGGCGGCCCGGAGGCGGAGGCGTACCTGTACACGGTGGCCCAGGGCCACGACACGCCGTCGGTGCAGGCCGCGGCGCAGCAGGCGCTCGACACACTCTACGCATCACGCAACCACGCAACGGTGGAGGCGCGTGGCCAGGGCCACGCGGACCCTTGAGTATGAGGCAATCGCTGTCGACGGTGGGGGGCATCGCCCTCCTGGCCACCACGCTCGTGGGCTCTGGATGCGCGAAGCGCGTCGAGTCGGACACGCGCCCCGCAACCGAATCCATCGCCGAGTACTACCCGCTGGCGGTGGGCAACCAGTGGACGTACCGGCTGGACAAGCGGGACGACAAGCCCGTCACGGTGGAGATCGTGAAGGAGCAGGACGGGTACTTCCTGGACAACCAGGGCGGGCAGCTCACGGTGGACGCCTACGGCCTGCGCGACCCCAAGCGCTACCTGCTGCGCGGACCGCTGGAGGCCGGGCGCGGGTGGAACAACGTGGTGTCCGTGTCGTCCACGGAGCGCTACCAGCTGGTGCAGGTGGGCTTCGCGTGCCAGGCGCCCGCAGGTTCGTTCCCCAACTGCGTGAGCGTGGAGGGCCGCAACCGGGTGGACGCGAAGACGACGCTCGTCAACACGATGACCTTCGCCGCGGGCGTGGGGCTGGTGCGCGTGGACGTGGCCACGGAGCAGGACGGCAAGCGCGTGCCCCAGACGGAGCTGGAGCTGGTGTCCTTCAAGGTGGGCTCCTCCGGCGCCGCCGCGACCCCGCCGCCCGCCGCGAACTGAAGCGCCCGCGCATGGCCGTGGAGACGAACGAGCTGTCGCAGGACGCGCGCATCCTGGGCTTCCTCTCCGAGGGAGGGGAGGGCTTCATCTCCGGTGAGGCCCTGTCGAACCGGCTGGGCCTGTCGCGCACCGCCGTGTGGAAGCACGTGGAGTCCCTGCGGCTGAAGGGCTACCGCATCGAAGCGGTGCCCGCGAAGGGCTACCGGCTGACGGGCCGGCCGGACCGGCTCTCCGCGCTGGAGGTCCATCCGCTGCTCACCACCCGCGCGATGGGCCGCGTGCTGCACCACCACGACAGCATCGGCTCCACCAACGCGACGGCCTTCCGGCTGGCCCAGGACGGCGCCCCGCACGGCACCGTGGTGGTGGCCGAGCAGCAGACGGCGGGCAAGGGGCGCCGGGGCCGCGCCTGGGTGTCCCCGCCCGGCCTCAACCTGTACTTCTCCGCCATCCTCCGCCCGGAATTGCCGCCGCAGCGCGCGCCGGAGCTCACGCTGGTGGCCGCCGTGGCCCTGGCGGAGACGCTGCGCGAGTCCAGCCCCGACGCGGCCATCAAGTGGCCCAACGACGTGCAGCTGGGCGGCCGGAAGGTGGCGGGCATCCTCACGGAGCTGTCCGCTGAACCGGAGCGCGTGCACTTCGTCATCGTGGGCGTGGGCGTCAACCTCAACGCGGGCCCGGAGCACTTCCCGGAGGAGCTGCGGGACACCGCCACGTCGCTGTCCCAGGCACTGGGACGGCCGGTGGCCCGCGCGGCCTTCACGGCGGCCCTGTGGGCGCGGCTGGAGGTCTGGCTGGACACGTACCTGGCCACCGGCTTCGACGCGGTGCGCACCCGCTGGAAGGCCCTGTCGAGCACCCTGGGGCAGCAGGTCCGGGTGCGCACCGACCGGGGGGACTGGGAGGGGTTCGCGGAGGACATCGACCCCACGGGCGCCCTGATGGTGCGCACGGCGGACGGCCGCCTGGAGCGGGTGCTCGCGGGCGACGTCGAGCAGTTGCGCCCCCAGGGACAGGTGCGCCCTCAAGGACGCGGCTGATTCACGGGCTTCGCGGTAGACTGGCGCACGTGATGCTCCTGGCCATCGACGTCGGCAACACCAACACCGTGCTCGGCGTGTACGAGGGCAAGCGGCTGTTGGATCACTGGCGCCTGGAGACGAGCGCCCGGCGCAGCGCGGACGAGTACGGCATCCTCGTGCGCCAGCTCTTCACGTGGAGCGGCATCGACGCGGCGCAGGTGTCCGCCGTGGCCGTGTCCAGCGTGGTGCCGCCGCTCCAGTTCAGCCTGGAGAAGATGAGCGAGCGCTACTTCAAGACGCGCCCCATGTTCGTCGGCCCGGGCGTGAAGACGGGCATGCCCATCCTCTACGACAACCCGCGCGAGGTGGGCGCGGACCGCATCGTCAACGCGGTGGCCGCCTACGAGAAGCACCACAAGGGCCTCATCGTGGTGGACTTCGGTACCGCGACGACGCTGGACGCGGTGACGCCCCGGGGCGAGTACCTGGGCGGCGCCATCTGCCCTGGCATCAACATCTCCATGGAGGCCCTGTTCCAGAACGCCTCCAAGCTGCCGCGCGTGGAGTTCGCGCGGCCGCCGCACGTGGTGGGCCGCAACACCGTGCACTCCATGCAATCCGGGCTCGTCTATGGCTACGTGAGCATGGTGGACGGCCTGTGCGCGCGGATGGAGGCGGAGATGGGTTTCACCGCGAAAGTGGTGGCCACCGGGGGCCTCGCCCCGCTGGTGGCCAGCGAATCGAAGGCCATCCAGGAAGTGGATGAGTTCCTCACCCTGGAGGGGCTGCGCATCATCTACGGAAGGAATCACGCCTCATGAGCCTCGCTCCGGATCCCACCATCCCGGCCCCGCCTCCGGGCTGCCCCTTCAACGCCGAGTTCCTGCCGCCCAACCTGCGCAAGCACGTGGACCCCAACGCCCCCGTGCCGCTGCGGATGATGGCCGCCAAGTCGCTCGTGCCCCTGAATCCGGCGGACATGCTGGGCGCGCTCTTCATGCTCACGTTCGATCCGGAAGCGAACGTGCGCGAGACGGCCGCCAAGACGTGCGCCACGCTGCCGGACCGCATCCTCGGCTCCGCGCTGCGCGACGAGGGCGTGCCGCCGCCCGTGCTGGGCTACTTCCTGGGCCTCCTGAAGGACAAGGAAGCCTACGCGGAGATGCTCGTCCTCAACTCGGAGACGCCGGACGACGCCGTCGCGGGCGTGGCCTCCACGTGCAGCCCGAAAGTGGCGGAGATCATCTCGCAGAACCAGCTGCGACTGCTGCGCCACGAGGACATCGTCCGCAACCTGTGCCTCAACCCGGGCGCCCCGGCGTCGCTCGTGGACAGCATCTGCGACTTCGCGGTGCGAAGCGGGCTCATCCTGGCGGACGTGCCGGCGATGCAGGCCGCCCGGGTGCGCATCTACGGCCCCCAGGCCGCCGCGGCCCCTCCGGATCCGGGCCCCACGGCGGAAGAGGTCCTTCAGGAGCTGGGGCCGGCGGCGCAGCAGGAGGACGAAGCCCCGATGGAGGAGGGCAAACGTCAGACGCTCGCGCAGCGCATCATGAAGATGTCCATCGCGGAGAAGATCAAGCTGGCGACGCTGGGCAACAAGGAAGCGCGCACCAACCTCATCCGCGACACGAACAAGCTCGTCTGCACCGCCGTCATCCGCAGCCCCCGCATCACCGACGGCGAGGTGCTCGCGTGCGCCGCCAACCGCGCCATCAACGACGACGTGCTGCGCGTCATCTACAACAACCGCGAGTGGACGAAGATGCAGAAGGTGAAGCTCGCGCTGGTGAAGAACCCCAAGGTGCCGCTCACCGTCACCATGAAGTTCCTCAACACGCTGCGCGACACGGAGCTGAAGGACCTGGCGCGCGACAAGAACGTGCCCGCCGCCGTGCAGTCCTTCGCCAAGAAGCTGCATGAGAAGAAGACCGCCCCCAAGAAGGAGGGTGGCGGTCACTGACGGTCCGGGCGGACTGCCGGGCGTCGCGCGCCCGGCTTCGCTCCAGGGACCGTGACAGGCTGCCGGAAGGGGGAGGGCGGTCGTCCCGCGCCGTCCCCTCGCTCACGCGGCCTGGGAACGACGGACGCTAGGCGGCGGCTTCCTCGTCGGCGTCGTCGCCCACGGAGGTGCCGGGCTCGTCCAGGAGCTGCTGGGCGATGGCGAGCGCCTTCTTCGTCTTCTCGCGCAGCTTCTCGTCGCCCTTGATGCGCGCGTAGAGCTTTGTCACGCGCTCCTCGTTGCGCACCGCCGCCTGCTCCAGCTCGGTGATGCGGGCGCGCAGCGCGTCGGCGTCGGCGGCCGCCTGGGCCGTCTGGGCGGACAGGTCCGCCTGGGACTGCTCCAACTGGGCGCGCAGGCCTTCCGCCTCCTGCTGCGCGGCTTCCACCTGCGAGCGCAGCCCCTCGGCCTCCTCGCGCGCCGCCTGGAGGTCCGCGTCCTGCTGGGCCGCCTGGGCCCGCAGTCCTTCCACCTCACCCTGGAGCGCCTGGGCCTGGGCCTGGTGCTGATCCAGCTCCGCCTGGAGCGTGCCCAGCTTCGCGGTGGCGCCGCGCGCCTCCTCCTTGGAAGTGGCCAGCTGCTGATCCACGCGCTTGCGCTCCGTGGTGAGCTGCTCGGTGCGGCTGGTGAGCGTCTTGATCTGCGCGTCGCGGCGCGACAGCTCCTCGTCGGAGGTGCTGGCCTTCTGCTCCAGCTCCAGGTGCTGATCCTTCAGCTCGATGATCTCCTGGTCCTTCTGGTTCAGCTCCGACTTGAGGCGCAGGATCTCCTTGTCGCGCTTGTTGACGGTGTCGCGCAGCGCGAAGGTGTCCTTGTCGTTCTTGCCGACGTTGGAGCGCGACGTCTCCAGCTCCGTCGTCTTCGCCTGGAGCTCGGACTCCAGCGACTGCACGCGCTCCTCGGCCTGCGTTGCCTGTCCGCGCGAGTCCTCCAGTGCGCTCTGCAGCTCCGCCACCTTGGCGCGCAGGTTGCGCAGCTCCGCGACCTCCGCCGCGGACGGGCCCGCCGCCGGCTGGGGCACCGGGCCCGGGCCCGCGACCGCGACAGGCCGGGGCGGGGGAGGCGTGGGC
>NZ_RAWI01000038.1 GCF_003612125.1 Corallococcus praedator | reverse complement strand
ACAGCCGCACCGCCCCCGCCCTCCACCTCGGGTACGCCCGAAGACAGCGGCCGCACCGGACTCGACGCGGCCAGCGTCCGTCGCGGCTTCTTCGAACACGTGCGTTATTCGCGCGGCAAGAACCCGGAGACGGCCACCCCGCATGACCGCTTCATGGCCCTGTCGCTGGCCGTGCGCGACCGCCTCACCGACCGCTGGGTGAAGACGGCGCGCACCTACTACGAGCAGGACGTCAAGCGCGCCTACTACCTGTCCGCCGAGTACCTGCTGGGCCGCGCGCTGGGCAACAACCTGCTCAACCTCAACATGTACGAGGCCGCCGCCTCCGCCATGCAGGAGGTCGGCGTGGACCTGACGCAGCTCCTGGAGATGGAGCCGGACGCGGGCCTGGGCAACGGCGGCCTGGGACGGCTGGCGGCGTGCTTCCTGGATTCGCTGGCGACGCTCGGCTACCCGGGCATGGGCTACGGCATCCGCTACGAGTTCGGCATCTTCTCCCAGGACCTGGTGGAGGGACACCAGGTGGAGCGCGCGGACGAGTGGCTGAAGTTCGGCAACCCGTGGGAGATCGTCCGGCCGGAGAAGGCCGTGCCGGTGCGCTTCTTCGGCCGCGTGGAGCACCACCAGGGCCCGGATGGCCGGCCGGTGGCGCGCTGGGTGGGCGGAAAGACCGTCATTGGCGTGCCGTACGACACGCCGATCGCGGGCTACGGCAACAACACGGTCAACACGCTGCGGCTGTGGCAGGCGCGCGCGAGCGCCGAGTTCGACCTGCTGCTGTTCAACGCGGGCGACTACGAGCGGTCGGTGGTGGAGAAGAACGACTCGGAGGTCATCTCCAAGGTCCTCTACCCCAACGACGCGTTCCAGGCCGGCAAGGAGCTGCGCCTGAAGCAGCAGTACTTCTTCGTGGCGTGCTCCATCGCGGACATCGTCCGGCGCTACCTGAAGAACCACAGCGACTTCCGCGACTTCTCCCGCAAGGTCGCCATCCAGCTCAACGACACGCACCCGGCCATCGGCGTGGCGGAGCTGATGCGCGTGCTGGTGGATGAGAAGCAGCTGCTCTGGGACGAGGCGTGGTCCATCACCCAGGAGACGTTCGGCTACACCAACCACACGCTGCTCGCGGAGGCGATGGAGCGCTGGCCGGTGTCGCTGTTCGAGCGCCTGCTGCCGCGCCACCTGGAGATCATCTTCGAGATCAACCAGCGCTTCATGCGCCAGGTGCAGATCCGCTACCCGTTCGACGTGGAGAAGCAGCAGCGGATGAGCCTGGTGGAGGAGGGCCCGGAGAAGAAGATCCGCATGGCCCACCTGGCCGTCGTGGGCAGCCACAGCATCAACGGCGTCGCCGCGCTGCACACGGACCTGCTTCGCCGCGACGTGCTGCCGGACTTCGCGACGATGTATCCGGAGCGCTTCAACAACAAGACCAACGGCGTGACGCCCCGCCGGTGGCTGGCGTGGTGCAACCCGCGCCTGTCCAAGCTCATCACCAGCCGCATCGGTGAGGGGTGGGCCACGGACCTGGACCAGCTGACGAAGCTGGAGGCGCACGCGGAGGACCCGGAGTTCCGCAAGGCGTTCCGCGAGGTGAAGCGCGCGAACAAGGTGGACCTGGCCAACCACGTGCGTGACCTGCGTTGGGTGCAGCTCAACCCGGACGCCATCTTCGACGTGCAGATCAAGCGCCTGCACGAGTACAAGCGGCAGCTCTTGGACGCCATCCACATCGTGGCGCTGTGGATGAAGGCGCGCCGGGAGCCGGCCAGCGTCGTGCACCCGCGCGCGTTCCTCTTCGGCGCGAAGGCGGCCCCGGGCTACCACCTGGCGAAGCTGACCATCCGGCTCATCAACGGCATCGCGGAGGTGGTCAACAGCGACGCGGGGACCACGGGGTTGCAGGTGGTGTTCGTGCCCAACTACCGGGTGAGCCTCGCGGAGCGCATCATCCCGGCGGCGGACGTGTCCGAGCAGATTTCGACGGCGGGCTGGGAGGCCTCCGGCACGGGCAACATGAAGCTGATGCTGAACGGCGCGCTGACGCTGGGCACGCTGGACGGCGCCAACGTGGAGATCCGCGAGGCGGTGGGCGACGAGAACTTCTTCCTCTTCGGCCTCACCGCGGACGAGGTCATCGCGCGCAAGAAGGCCGGCTACCGGCCGCGCGAGGTGTACGAGTCCAACACGGAGCTGCGCGAGGCGTTGGACCTCATCCGCTCCGGCTTCTTCTCCCCCGAGGACCGCAACCTCTTCCAGCCGCTGGTGGACAGCCTGCTGGACGAGGACCGCTACCTCGTGCTGGCGGACTTCGCCGCGTACAGCTCCAAGCAGGAAGAGGTCGTGCGCGCGTACCAGGACCCGGAGAGCTGGTCGAAGAAGTGCATCATCAACGTGGCCCGCGCGGGCATCTTCTCCTCCGACCGCACCATCAAGCAGTACGCGGAGGAGATCTGGAACGTGAAGCAGACGCGGGTGGAGTGACGCCCTGAAGCACCGGGCGCGGGCGGCCTCTCCTGGCCGCCCGCCCCATGCAGCCCGCGGCTACGCGGCCTTGTTGAGCCAGGCCTCGTAGGCGCGGAAGTCGTAGTCGCGGCCCAGGAAGTGATTCACCAGGCGCGCGGCGTCATCGGAGCCGCCCGGCTCCAGCACCGCGCGCCGGTACGCCTGCGCGGGGGCGGGGTTGAGCAGGCCCTGCTTCTGGAACACCGTGAAGAGGTCCTTCGCGATGACGAGCGACCACATGTACGTGTAGTAGTTGGACGAGTACCCATCCAGGTGCCCGAAGGTGAGGTGGAAGTACGTCCCCTCCAGGTACGGGAAGGGGATGTACTGGCCCTGCAGTTCGCGCACGAGCGCGGTGGCGTCCAGGCCCTTCGGGTCGCGCCGGTAGAGCTCCAGGCTGAGCGCCGCGTAGAACATCTGCTGGCGCACGAAGAGCCCCTTGCCGAACTCGTCCGCGCGCAACATGCGCTCCACCAGCTCCGCGGGCAGCGCCTCACCGGTCTGGTAGTGCTTCGCGAAGGTCTGCAGGCACGTCACGTCGCGCGCCCACTCCTCCAGCATCTGCGACGGGGCCTCCACGAAGTCCCATTCGGTGCGCACGCCGGACAGGCCGGCCCAGTGCGTGTGGCCGCCGAAGATGTGGTGCAGCAGGTGGCCGAACTCGTGGAAGAACGTCTCCACGTCGCCGTGCTGCATCAGCGCGGGCTCCGCGCCAGGCTTGGGGAAGTTGCAGATGAGCGCGCCTTCCGGCAGGCGGTGTCCGGACTTGCCACTGGTCAGCGTGAACTGGGCCGCGTGCTTGTACTTGTCCGCGCGCGGATGCATGTCCAGGAAGAAGCGGCCCTTGAGCGTGGCGCCTTCGTAGACGTCGAACACTTCCACGTCCGGGTGCCACACCGGCACGTCCTTCACCGGGCGGTAGGTGACGCCGAAGAGGCGCGCGGTGAGGTCCAGGACGCCCTGCTTCACGCGCGTGTATTCGAAGTAGGGGCGCACCGTCTGCGAGTCGAAGGCGTACTGCTCCGCCTTCACGCGGTCATCCAGGTAGCCGGAGTCCCAGGGCTCCACCTGGGTGGCCTTCGGGTCGTCCTTCTTCTTGCGCTCCAGCAGCACCTGGTAGTCGCTCTTCATGCGGCTTTCCGAGGCGGTGGAGATCTTCTGGATGAAGTCCCGCGCGGCGTCCGCGGTGCGCACCATCTTGTCCTCGGTGGCGTAGGCGGCCCAGTGCGGATAGCCCAGCAGCGTGGCCAGCTCATGGCGGCGGGCGACCAGCCGGCCCAGCACGTCCACGTTGGCGGGATGGCCGCGCTGGCGGTTGGCGCGCCAGAGCTGCTCGCGGGCCTTGCCGTCGCGCGCGTAGGTGAGGAAGGGCACGAGGTCCGGGTAGTCGGTGGAGATGCGCACCTGGCCGTCCGGGCCCGGAGCGTGCGCGCGCGCGTAGTCCTCCGGCAAGCCGTCCAGCGCGGACGGGGGCAGCGACACCGTGCGGGTGTCCTGGCTGATGTTGCGGCTGAACTCCTGGCCAATGCGGATGAGCTCTTCCTGGAGCGCCTTCACCTTCTCGCGGGTGGCCTCGTCGCGGTCCACGCCAGCGCGGCGGAAGTCGCGCAGCACCTTCTCCATCCACTTGCGCGTGGCCGCGTCCTGTCCGGACAGGTCCACGGCGGAGAGGACGTCGTAGACGCCCCGGTCCATGCGGATCTCGTTGGAGAGGTTCTCGATGGACTGCTCGGCGGCCTCCGCCGCTTCGCGCAGGGCCGCTTCCGGGTGGGTGTGGCGCACGACGCTGGCGCGCGCGGAGGCGTCGTCGAGCGTGGCGGAGGACTCGTCGTACAGCTCCAGCACCTCGCGCGGAGGCGTCTTCGCGGGCAGGGACTTGAGGCGCGCGATGCCGGCGCGAGCGCGGGTCAGGGCTTCCTCGCTCGCGCGGCGGAAGTCCTCCGGCGGGCAGGTGACATGGCGGGCGGCATCGGGGACCAGGGGCTCGGACACGGGCAGGGCTCCTCTGAAGAGGTCCCAAAGCTAATGCGCCCCGCACGCCCGGGCAGCATCCGTGTGAGGGCGGCGGCCCCTTTGTCGGGCGCGGGTGGCCCTCCCCTGCCCTGCTCCTTCGGGGACCGGACAGTCGGGCGGGACTCGGAGACATTGAAACGGCGGAGGCCGCCCCGGCGTGGTGCCGGAGGCGGCCTCCTGGGACGACGAGGTCAAGGCGGAGGCTTCAGTAGAACTCGAGCGGGCTCGCGGAGCTCTGCGGCTGCCGTATCGCGCGGGTCACGAAGTCCACGGAGTTGTTGTCCGTGTCCTGCCCGTTGCCGCGCGCGGCGTCCGTACCGCCCACGCCCATCGTGGTGGAGGAGGACGTGGACACGGCCTTGCGCTCCAGGCTGCCACCCACCGCCGGATGGCTGGGGGCCGCGGTGCCTTCGGGGGAATTCCCGGTGCCGTACCCCAGCTTGTCCACGTCCACGTACGTCCCGCTCACGAGGCGCTGGACGCGGATGTGGCCGCCAGCCGTCGTGGAGGCGGAGGTGTCGAAGGTGTACGGGACATCCGCGGCGGCCACGCTACCGCCGCTGTAGTTCGCCCCAGCCAGGAGGAAGTATCCGTGGGCGCGAATGACCTTCCCGGCCGGAATGGTGACGGTGGCGCTCCAAAGGGTCCCCGTGGCCGACTTGTAGCTGACCTGCCAGTTGGACAGGTCCACGTCCGCGTTCGTCGGGTTGTAGAGCTCGATGAACTCGTCCGTCGCGGCCGTCCCTGAGCCATTGCCCCCGCTGAACTCGCTGATGACCACGTGGTTCGTCAGCGGCGGCTTCACCACGGGCGCCACCGTCACCGAGCCATAGTTGCCAGCCGGCGGCACGGCGATACCGCTCTGATCGCAGTACACCCACGGCGCGCCCGCGTCCGTGAACCGGTAGCGGAAGCCGTAGCTGTACGTCCCAGCCGTGGGGATGCTCAGCGACGCCTTCATCTCGTCGTTGTTGGAGCTCGACGGCGCGTAGCCCGCGTTGGGGGTCGCGGACGTCCAGGTCCAGCCCGCGGGGTTGGTCGCGTCCGTGCCGTAACCCAGTTGCGCCTCGATGCGCGGGTAGAAGTCGTTGCCATTCTGGTTCCGGGTGGTGACGTCGAAGCTGTAGAACTGGCTGAAGATGTCGTAGGCGACGTTGGGGGCGATGCTCGCCGGGTAGTCGGTGCCGGACGGGAACGTCTTCGGGTACTGGATGGCGCAGTAGTTCAGCGGCTTCTCGACGTTCAGCCCGCAGTCGTCGTTGGCCTGACCCGGCGTGCCCCGGTCACCGCCCTCCAGGCTTCCGGATGAATCACACCAGTACCAGGGCCGGGCACTGCCCTCCGTGCCCACGATGCTGGACGCGAGGCTCATCGCTCGGCCGGTCGTCTGCGGGAAGGCGTTCGTGTAGCTCAGGCTCGTGACCGTCGTCGGGCCCTGCTTGAAGGTGATGGAGCCGGTGTTGTCCAGGCTCAAGGAGGGGATGCCGTACGCGTGGTTCACGAACACGCCCCCGTTCGTCGTCGGGTTCCCGTTCTGGGCGAGCACCACCCGGGCGCCGGGGTCGACCAGCAGCCCGTGGCCATGATTCACCGTGATGGACGTGCTCGTGCCCACGCCGTCCACGTGGGTCACCGTCATGCCGTCCAGGTTGAGCAGCTTCGTGCTGGTGTTGGTCAGCTCCATGTATTCGGTCGTCCCGGCGGACGGCGAGTGCATCACCTCCGACAGGGCCAGCTCGCCCGCGCCCGGATGAGGCGCCGTGGCGCATGCCGCCGCGTGACAGACGGCATCCGCGCCGGGGCAGGCCTGGAGCTCCATTTCGCCGTCCTGGCAGGTCGGCGTGCCCGACACCACCACGCACACCGACGTGTAGACCTCCAGCGACGTGCCGTCCTCCGCGCAGGCCGGAGACGGCGGCGTGCACACATAGCCGTCGCACGGGTTGGTGGTGCCGATGCTCGCGGTGGCGAGCGCGCTGCCATTGCCCGCCCCGTCGAACGTCTTCAGCGCGAAGAAGTACGTCGTCGCCGCATCCAGGCCGGTGACGGTGAAGGACTCCGCCGTGCCCGGAGACTGGGGCGAGGACACGCCCGTCGCCTCCGTGGCCGCGTCGAACGTCGCGTCGGTGATGGCCGCCGTGGCGTAGCGCAGCTCGTAGCGCGTCGCCGTGCCCAGGTCGCCGTCGTCGCCCGGGGCCGCCCAGTCCAGGCGGATGCTGGAGGCGGACGGCGCGGTCGCCGCGAAGCCCTGCGCGATGGCCGGAGCCACCGCGTCGGTGATGATCAGGTCCGCGGACGTAGAGACCGCCAGGGCGTCCGCGTCGGCCTCGAATTGATACGTGCCCTCGTCGTTCACGATGAGGCCCGCGAAGGTCGCTACGCCATCCACGGTGGTGCTCGTGGGGTTGGCCTGGGAGAAGCTGCCACCCGCGAGCGCCAGCGTCACGTCCGTCGGGATGTCATTGACGTCGTTGCCATACGCGTCCCGCAGCGCCACCTGCACGTCCGCCAGCGCCTGCCGCACCGAACCCATGGTGGGCGCGGAGATGAACACCAGCGTGTCGATGGCCGCCGGCACGATGGAATAGGTGTGCGAGCCCTTCAGCGCGCCATCCACCACGTCCTGCGCGACGACCTCCTGAGCTCCAGCGGTGAACAGCTCCACGCTGAACGTGTGCCGACCCTCGTCCACCAGCGTGAACGTGTAGGCGCCGGGCAGCACCGCCTGGCCGTCCGAGGACGTGAACGTCACCGTGGAGGCGTAGTCCTTCGCGACGTTGCCGTAGGTGTCCCGCGCCACCAGCTCGTAGCTCAGCGAGCTGCCCGCGACGAACGGGCCGGCCTCCGCGATGACCTGGAAGGACACGGCCGACGTGGAGCGCACGTCGGCGTCCACCGTGGCGGTGAGGGCCGGCGTGGCGGTGTCCGTGGCGGTGAGCGACTGCGTCCCCGCCGTCTTGAACACCAGGCCCGTGAAGAGCTTCTGGCCCTGGTCCGCCGCCGTGAAGGTCGCATCCGGGGGCAGCACCGCCTGCGCATCCGTGGACGTGAAGTGCACCGTGCCGGTGTAGTCCCGCACCAGGTTGCCGAACGCGTCCGTCAGCGCCACGCTGAACTCGACCGCGCTGCCTGCGTCAATCGGGTCGTTGAAGTTCGACAACACCAATTCCGCCGCCGCTCCCGCGCGCACGGTGAAGGCATTGCTCGTCTGGCTGAGCGACCCCGCCGTGGCGATGAACTTGAACGTGTCCGCCGTGTCCACGCGCAGGCCCTGGAAGGTGGCCACGCCGTTGACCGCCTCCACCGTCACCGCCGCGAAGGAGGGCTGCCCCACCAGCGTCAGCGTCACCGCGGTGGTCGCCGTGGGGACGACATCCCCGCGCGCGTCCTGCAGCGCCACGCGCACTTCCGCGAGCGCCGTGCCCGCCGTGCCGTCCGCCGGCTGCTGCGCGAACGCCAGCTGCGTCACCTGCGGATCCGCCGTGGACACCGCCAGGCTGTCGGACCGCGTGGAGTTGCCCTGGTTGTCCGTCGCCTTCAGTGCCACGTGGTACGTGGCGCCCGCCGCGAGCCCCGTCAGCGTCGCGGACTGCACCGAGCCCGGAGGCACCGGGCTGCCAATGGCCACCAACGTGCCCGCCGCGAAGTCCGCGTCCGTGGTGATGGGGGCCGTGGCGTAGCGCAGCTCCTGCGACGTCAGCGCCCCCTCGGTGCCGTCGTCGCCCACGCCCGTCCACTGCACCGTGAGGCCCGTCTCCGTCGCCGCCGTCTGCGTCAGCACCGGCTTCGCGGGCGGCACATCGTCCACCACATTGATGTCGGCGCTGCTCGCATCCGGCAACCCGTCCGCGAAGGCGACCAGGTGCGTGGTGCCATGGCCCGCCACGCTCAGCGTCGTGAACGTCGCGACGCCCTCCACCGGCTCCGCCTCCAACGTGCCCGACAGCGTGAAACCCGCCTGCGGCAGCGACAGCTTCACCGTCGGCGCGCCCACCCTGGCCACGTTGCCGAAGGCGTCCTTCAGCTGAACCCGCACGGTGCCCAGGGATTCACGCGTCGACACGCGCGTGGGCTGCTCCGTGAAGACGAGGAGCGCGGGCGGCCCGGCGACCACGTCCACCGGCAGGGTGAACGCGATGGCGCTCGTGCCGTCGTCAATCATCAACCGCTGGCTTCCGGCGGTCCGGAAGGTGATGCCCGCGAACGTGTGCTGCCCCTGGTCCGCCGCCGTGTACGCATGGGCCGCGGGAAGGGTCGCGGCGGAGTCCGTGGACGTCAGCGTCACCGTGCCCGTGTAGTCCGTCACCGTGTTGAAGTACGCGTCCTGCACCGTCACCTGGAGGTCCTGCGCCACGCCCGCCACCACGGACTCCAGCAGCGTGTTGTAGGCCAGGGCCGCCGGGACGTTGGGGACCACCTTGAAGAAGGTGCTCGCGGCCGGCTCGAAGCCGGGGGCGCTCGCGATGAAGTGGTAGTTGGCGCCCGCCCGCTTCAGCACCACGTCCGGGAACGTCGCCACGCCGTTCACCGCCGTCACCGTCAGCAGGCCCTCCGGGAAGACGACGCCCCCGGAGCCCAGCGACAACGTCACCTCCGCCGTGCCGTCCAGGATGGGCTGCCCGTTGGCATCCTGGAGGACCACCTCCAGGCCGCCCAACGCGACGCCCGCCACGCCATCCGGGATGGACTGCTTGAACGCGAGCCGCGTGGCCGTGGGGTCGATGAACGCCACCGTGGCGACGGCGGTGAGCGCCACCGCCTTTCCGTCCACGTCCTTCACCGACGCCGTCACCGTCTTCACGCCCGTCGCCGTCGACGTCACCTTCGCGACGGTTTCGCCGTTGAGCCCCGTCGGCTCCGGCTGGGCCACGACGGAGCCACCCTCCCCCGCCACCGTCACCGTCACCGCCCGCCCGGACATCCGCGAGCCGTCCTTGCGCACCACCGTCACCGTGACGGAGGCCGCGTCCTGGCCGTTCGCGAGCACCCCCGTGGGCCGGTCCACCGCCACCGTGGAGGCCGCCGCGTCAATCACGCCCTCCACCGGGGGCGGAGGCGTCGGAGGCGTTCCAGAATCGCTACAGCCCAGCGACAGGCCTAGACACAGCACGCTCAAACCCAGACAGCGGGCGAGCAGTTCAAAACGTGGGGACATGGAGGTCTCCGTCCAGCGGGGCGCCCCCGCGCGGCAGCGACTGCCTGCGCGGGGTTGCACTGCTTTCTAGCAGACCTCCCCCGACCCCACGAAAGCAGGGCCGGAACATTGCAGCTCAACTGAATGATCAGCCGTTCATCGCCTGGAGGAGCGCGGCGCCGCCCAGCAGGGACTGGCCACCGTCGCACACCATGATGGCCCCGGTGATGAAGGAGGCCGCGTCCGAGGACAGGAAGAGGGCCAGCCGGGAGATGTCCTCCGGGGTGCCGAAGCGCTGCAGCGGCAGGGCCTCCGCGAGCTTTTGCCGTGAATCCTCGGAAGGCGCGAGTCGGCTCATGCCTTCGGTCCCTTCGATGGGGCCGGGGGTGATGGCATTGACGCGCACGCCCGCGCCGCCCCACTCGATGGCGAGCACGCGGGTGAGCATGTCCACGCCGGCCTTGGCGGCGCACACGTGGGCCTGCATGGCCATGGGCAGGTACGCCTGGGGCGCGGAGATGGTGATGACGGACGCGCCCGGCTTGCGCAGGTGTTCAAAGGCGGCGCGCGACACGTTGAACGTGCCCAGCACGTCAATGTCCATCACCGCCTTGAAGCCGTTGGAGGACATGCCCAGCGCGGGCGCGGGGAAGTTGCCGGCGGCGCCGCACACCAGCACGTCGATTTCGCCGTACGCGTCCTTCACCTGCTGGAGGGCCTTCTCCACGGACGCGTAGTCGCGCACGTCGGCGGCCACGCCCATGGCGGTGCCGTGGGCCTGGAGGCCCTTCACCGCGCCCTCCAGCTTCTCCACGTTGCGGCCATTGATGGCCACCTTGGCGCCCGCTTTCACGAACGCGGTGGCGATGCCCAGGTTGATGCCACTGCTGCCACCGGAGATGAAGGCCGTCTTGCCCTTGAGCAGCCCGTCCTTGAACACGCCATCCGCCATGGAGTCGCTCCTTCTTTCAAATCAGCCGAACTCCACGACCTTCTGCCCGAAGAGCCGGTCCACCGCGAGCAGCAAGTCATCATTCACCTGCACCCTGAGCGTGGTGCCGGAGATGTGCGCCTCTGCCTCCCCCGGGAACAGGACGCTCACGGCGACCGGCGTCGCGCCGGCGTACTTCTTCGCCAGCTCGTTGAGCTTCGCCAGCCGCTCCTCGGTGACGATGTCCGCGGGCAGGCGCAATTCCAGCCGCTTGGTGCGCTTCTCGCGCACGGACTTGAGGCTCTGGATGTCGTCGACGATGAGTTCGGCGGTGGGCGTGTTCTCGTCGCGCTGGGAGATCTGGACGGTGCCTGTCACCAGGATGGGGTCATCCGACTTGAGCAGGTGCTCCCACTGCTCGTAGCCCGGCTTGGGGCCCTGCTTGGACCACTTGCCGTCCTTGCCCATCACGTTGCGCGTGCCGTCCTTGCCCGGGAAGCACACCAGCTCCGTGGAGCCGGACAGGTCTTCAATGGTCACCCACGCCATGCGCTTGCCCGTCTTGGTGGGGCGCTCGCGCAGCACGGTGATGATGCCCGCCACGGTGAGCTTCTCGTCGCGGCGCGCGCGCTGCACCGCGGTGATGGGCCGCGCGTAGCGCTTCAGTTCCTTCTCGTACTGGTACAGCGGGTGGCCGGACACGTAGAAGCCGATGGACTCCTTCTCGAAGGCCAGGCGCTCCTTCTCCGGCCACTCCTCCACCGCCGCGTAGTCGTCCTTGAGGCCGGTGCCAGCGGTGGCCGGGCCGGAGAGCATCCCGAACAGCGAGCTCTGGCCGGCGGCGCGGTCCTTCTGGCTGGCGGAGCCGCGGTTCATCGCGCGCTCGATGGTTTCAAAGAGCTGCGCGCGGGGGCGCTTCTCGAAGTCGAAGGCGCCTGCCTTCACCAGCGCTTCGAGCACCTTGCGGTTGACGCGGCGGCCGTCCACGCGCTCGCAGAAGTCGAAGAGGCTCTTGAAGGGGCCTTCCTTGCGCGCCTCCAGGATGGACTCGATGGCGCCCTCGCCCACGCCCTTGATGGCGCCCAGCCCGAAGCGGATCTTCCCCTCCACCGCGCCGAACGCGAGGTCGGACTGGTTCACGTCCGGCGGCAGCACCTGCGTGCCCGACTCGCGGGCCTCGCCGATGTGCTTCACCACCTTGTCGGTGTTGTCCTTCTCGCTGGTGAGAAGGGCGGCCATGAATTCGCACGGGTAGTGGGCCTTGAGCCACGCCGTGTGGATGGTGACCAGGCCGTACGCCGCGGAGTGGCTCTTGTTGAAGCCGTACTCGGCGAACTTCTCCATCAGGTCGAAGATTTCGCCCGCGACCTTCAGGTCCACGTTGTTGGTCTTGCAGCCCTCCATGAAGCCGGCGCGCTCGGCTTGCATGACCTCGGCCTTCTTCTTGCCCATGGCGCGGCGAAGCAGGTCCGCGCGGCCCAGGGTGTAGCCACCCAGGACCTGCGAAATCTGCATCACCTGCTCCTGGTACACGATGACGCCGTAGGTGTCCTTGAGGACGGGCTCCAGGTTCGGGTGCGGATACGACACCTTCTCCCGGCCGTGCTTGCGGTTGATGAAGACGTCCACCATGCCGGCGTCCAGCGGACCCGGGCGGTAGAGCGCGCCCGCGGCGATGACGTCTTCGAAGCAGGACGGCTTGAGCTTCATCACCATTTCGGTGAAGCCGCTGGACTCCATCTGGAAGACGCCGGCCGTGTCGCCCTTGGCCATCAGCGCCCACATGCTGTCATCGGTGAGCGGGATCTCGTGCCGCTTGATGTCCTTGCCGTGGTTGCGGTTCACCAGGTCCAGCGCGTGCTGGATGACGGTGAGCGTCTTCAGGCCCAGGAAGTCGAACTTCACCAGGCCCGCGGCCTCCACCTCGTCCTTGGCGAACTGGGTGATGAGGATCTTCTCGCCCGGGGGCGAGTACACCGGCACGAACTCCCACAGCGGCTTGTCGGCGATGACGACGCCCGCGGCGTGCATGCCCGGCTGGCGGTGCAGGCCCTCCAGCGCGAGGGCAATCTCCAGCACGTCCTTGGTGGTGACGGGGTTGCCCTCCACCTCACCGATGTTGGTGGGCTTTTCAATCATCTCCTTGAGGCGAGGCTCCATTTCGATGGCCTCCTTCAGGGAGATGTTGAGCACTTCGGGCACGAGCTTCGCGATGCGGTCGCCTTCGCTGAAGGGCAGGCCGAAGACGCGGCACACGTCGCGCAGCACGCTCTTGGCCTTGAGCGAACCGAACGTGATGATCTGCCCCACGTTCATCTCGCCGTACTTGCGGCCCACGTACTTGATGACCTCGTCGCGCCGGTCCTGGCAGAAGTCGATATCGAAGTCCGGCATCGACACGCGCTCCGGGTTGAGGAAGCGCTCGAAGAGGAGGTTGTACGGGATGGGATCCAGGTCGGTGATGCGCAGCGCGTAGGCCACGAGCGACCCTGCGCCGGAGCCTCGGCCCGGGCCCACCGGGATGTTCTGATTCTTCGCCCAGTTGATGAAGTCCTGGACGATGAGGAAGTAGCCGCTGAAGCCCATGCGCTGGATGACGCCCAGCTCCAGGGTGAGGCGGTCTTTGTACTGCTGGTGGTCGATGGGGTACTGGTGCTTGAGCTCATCGAAGCGCTGGCGCAGGCCCTCGTAGGCCAGCTCCGCCATGAAGGAGTCCGGGGTGTGGCTGTCGGGCACCTTGAACGTGGGGAGCATGGGCTTGCCCAGCTTCAATTCCACATTGCACTGCTCGGCGATGCGCTGGGTGTTGTGGACGGCCTCGGGCGTGTCCTTGAAGAACTCCAGCATCTCCGTGGGGCTCGTCACGTAGAGCTTGTCGGTGGAGTGGCGCAGGCGCTTGCTGTCCGCGAGCGTCTTGCCGCTGGCGATGCACATGAGCAGCTCATGCGCCCGGGCGTCCTCGCGCTTGATGTAGTGCGCGTCCGCGGTGGCGACGAGCGGGACGTCGATGTCGCGCGAGAGCTGCTTGAGGTTCTCGTTCGCCTTGTCCTGCTCGGGCATCCCGTTGGATTGGATCTCCAGGAAGAACTGCCCGGGCTCGAAGATGTTCTTGTACTCGGTGGCGGCGCGGCGGGCGTGGTCCATGTCGCCGCGGAAGCACGCGCTCGTCACTTCACCCCCCAGGCACGCGGTGAGCCCGAAGAGGCCCTTGCTGTGCTTGGCGAGCACCTCCTTGTCGATGCGCGGGTGGTAGTAGAACCCGTTCATGTACGCGGTGGAGGACAGGTAGCGCAGGTTCGCGTAGCCCTCCTCGTTCTTGGCCAGGAGGATGAGGTGGTGGGCCACCTTCTCTGAACGGTCCTCGCGCCCCTTGGGGCCCGCGACGTAGGCCTCCAGGCCCAGGATGGGCTTGATGCCCGCGTCCTTCGCCTTCTTGTAGAAGTCGATGGTGCCGAACATGTTGCCGTGGTCCGTGACGGCCACGCTCGACATGCCCTTCTCCTTCACCGTCTTGATGAGGTCCTTCATCCGGATCGCCCCATCGAGCAGCGAATAGAGGGTGTGGAGGTGAAGGTGGGTAAAGGACATGAGCGTCAGGTTCCCGGAGTGAAGAAGGCGCCTGAACACTAGAGCCCGCATCCCCTGCTCGCCAGTCCAGTGACAGGGCCAGCGGTTTTCGAAGGACCTCCCACGTCCAGGGGAGCGGATGGCCGGCCGGGAAAACACCCGGAGCGGAATCGAAGCTTCCTCGCCGTCCGGGCGTGGGCATTCGGACCCTCGTCCCACCCTGCCAGGGGTGCCGGGCGTGGGATTCGTGCCCACGCTGCCCCAGGATGCCCGCCACCACCGCCCGTCCACCGACGCTCGCCCGTGCCCTCCTGCTGGGCTGCCGGGCAGGCCTGCTCGTCTTCCTGGTGCTCTACACACTGTGTGCCCTGTTGAACATGCAACTGGGTTACCAAGGGAACGAGAGCCGCATCGTCACCGACTGGGTGTGGACCGAGTGGCGCGACGTGGTGCTGTGGCAGGTGGCCCGGTTGCTCGCGGCGTACTGCACGGTGGGCCTGGTGCTGGGGGCGCTTTTGGGTGCCGGCCTGTGGGCCGCGCAGCGGAGCCGGCGCGCGGTGTTCTGGGGCAGCGGCCTGGGGTGCCTGGTGGTGGAGGGGATGCTGGTGCTGGGGGACATGGCGCGGCATCCGCACGTGTACGCGGCGACGTTGTATGCGCGCTCGGAGGTGACAGCCGCGCTGCTGCGGGGCGTGAGCGGGACGCAGCCGTCGGGCTGGTACATGGCGGCGCTGGTGCTGCCGGTGTTGAGCGTGTTGGCGCTGGTGGCGCGAGCGCTGGTCGCGACGCCGCGCTGGCGCGGGGTGATGGGCGGGACGGCGGCGGCGGTCGTGGTGGCGGGCTTCACCGGCCTGGGGCTGACGCGGGCAGGGCGCGACGTGGAGGGCGCGGCGCCGGTGCGGCCGAACCTGCTCATCCTCGCGTCGGATGGGCTCAGGCCCGACCACCTGTCGGGCAGCGGGTACTCGCGGGCCACGTCGCCGAACATCGACCGGTTGATGGACGAGGGCACGCGCTTCGACGACACGGTGGTGCAGGTGCCGCGCACCGCGCCGTCGTGGACGACGCTGCTGACGTCACAGTGGGCGGGCGAGCACCCGGTGACGCATACGCTGGTGGGCCGCGAAGCGCGCGAGGCGAAGTTCACCACGCTGGCCACGGTGCTGGCGGCGCAGGGCTACCGCACGGCGGTGGTGGCGGACTACGCGGGGGACCACTTCTCCCGCTTCGAGTACGGCTTCCAGCAGGTGTCCGCGCCGGACTTCCGCTTCCCGGACCTCATCCGTCAGCGGATGTTGATCACCAACGTGGCGCTGCTGCCATGGACGGCGCTGGCGCCGGGGCTGTTTCCGGAGCGGGGCCAGTTCCCGGAGCTGACCGACCCCGCCCCCTTGCGCGCTCGGGTGCACCACGTGCTGGAGGACCTGCCGGAGGACGCGCCGTTCGCGCTGGTGGTCTTCGCGTCGTCCACGCACTTCCCCTACGCCGCGCCGTGGCCGCAGGAGGGCCGGTTCGTGGAGCGGGGCTACCGGGGACCGTGGCGCTTCGGTTCGACGCCCCGGATGGAGGTGGATCCGGACGCGCCCGCGCCCACGCCCGAGGACGTGGCGGCGCTGGGCGCGAACTACGACGCGGGGGTGCTCACGTTCGATGGACTCGTGGGGAGCCTGCGCAAGGACCTGGAGCGGCGCGGGCGGTGGGACGACACGCTGGTGGTGCTGCTGTCGGACCACGGCGAGCACCTGGAGGACGAGGGCCTGGGACAGGGCCACGGCGACCACCTGTGGGGCCGCGCGGCCCTGCGCATCCCCTTCGTGGTGCGGCTGCCCGGAAGAGTGGCGGCGGGGCGCGCGGTGACGCAGCGGGCGCGCTCGCTGGACGTGGCGCCCACGCTGTTGGAGCTGCTGGGCGTGGACGCGCCGGAGTCATTCCGGGGCCGCTCGCTCGCGTCGCTGGTCCAACCCGGACCGGAGCCCCGGCCGCTGCCGGATGTGCCCGCGCTCATCGAGACGGACCTGTGGTTCAGCGACCGCGACGGGCAGCCGTACCAGACCGTGCGCATCCCCTACCCGTGGATCTACGAGACGGCCACGGTGGAGCCGGACACGGGGCAGATTGCACTCAAGCCTGAATGGGAAGGCACCGTGCTCCGCGCGCGGCACCGGGGGCTGTACCTGGGACGGTGGAAGCTCCTGGAGCTGCCCACGCCGGAGGGGGTGAAGGTGCAGCTCTTCGACGTGGTGGGGGACCCCGCGGAGAAGCTCGACGTGGCGGGGGACTTCCCCAATGTAGTGACCGCCATGCGCGCGAAGCTGGCGGCGGAGCGGCCGGATGCATCCGCGGATCCAACCGAGGACGCACAGAGCCCGGGGGTCCACTGAGCGGGCTATCTCCGGGGCGGGGCCGAGTAGCGACCGGAGCGGTATTCGCCCATCACTCGCAGGATGTCAGCCTGGGTGTCTCCGATGAACGGGCCATGGCTGACCAACGGGTCTCCCTGAGGCTGCCCGGCGTACAGCAGCGCTCGCGCCCGGGTGGTGCCGGTGATGCGAAGCGAGCTGTCCCCTCCGCCCTTCGCACGGTCCAACCAGCCCACCTGTCCGGGCCGCAGCGCCCTGCCCTCCGGGCCCACCGCGACTTCTCCCTCCATGACGTAGAGGAAGCCGTTGTACGAAGCGGGCAGGTCCTGCTCGATGCTCGCGCCCGGCTCCAGTTGGAACTCCGCGAGGGTGACGGGCACGTAGTTCTTCGTCTGCGACCGCACCGCTCCCGAGCTGCCGCTGTACAGCCGGACCTCCACCCCGGACTCGCGCCGGACCGGAAGCTCCGCGTAGGGAAGGTCCTGGTAGCTGGCGGGGACCCAGCGCTGTGCTTTTGGCAATGTCAGCCACAGTTGGAGGATCCGCCCCTCGCCCGCGGAGTCCAGCCCTTCGCCGTGGATGACCCCACTGCCGGCCGTCATCCACTGCGCGTCGCGCTCGCCCAGGCGCCCGCTGTCGTGGGCCATCCCGCCCTTCTCCACGAGGGTCACCGTTTCGAAGCCGGCGTGCGGGTGCGGCCCGCCGATGGGCTTGCCGTTGATCCGGTCGTCCATCAAAAGGATGAACGGATCCGACAGGGCGTAGTCCTCCGGTGAGATGACTGGCACCACCGTGTGCGCGGGCCCGAACTGCCCCGGCATCGGCGCGGGCAGGTCGATGACCCGCCCCAGGCGGCGCTCCACTGTCTGTGATTGTTTCGGGTTCGTCATGACGTTCCGCCTCCTGCCTCAGTGCAGCGCCGGGTAGTCCGTGTAGCCCTTCTCCTCGCCACTGAAGAAGGTGGCGTTGTCCGGAGGGTTGAGCGGCGATTCGTGCCGGTAGCGCTCCGGCAGGTCGGGATTGGAGAGGAACGGCACGCCGTAGGAGACGAGGTCCGCTTCTCCCCGGGCGAGCGCCGCCTCACCGGTCCGTGCGTCGTAGCCGCCGTTGACGATGAGGGCGCCCTGATAGGCCTTGCGCAGCAGCGGCGTGATGCGCTGCTCCGGGGTCGGTGCCGGCGCCATGTGGCCAGACACCGCCTCGGACACGTGCAGATAGCCAAGCCCCAGGCGGTCGAACTCACGCGCCAGGTAGGTGAACGTCTCGACGGGGTTGGAGTCGTTCATGCCCACCGGGGCGAACGACTGCGGAAGGATCCGGTAGCCCACCCGCTCCGCGCCCCAGACGCCCGCAACCGCGCGGACCACCTCCAGCGGGAAGCGCGCCCGGTTCTCGATGCTGCCGCCGTAGGCATCGGTGCGCTGGTTGGAGCCATCCCGCAGGAACTGATCCAACAGGTAGCCGTTGCTGCCATGCAGCTCGACCCCGTCGAAGCCCGCCTCCAGGGCGTTGCCCGCGGCGTGCCGGAACTGCTCGACGACGCCGGGAATCTCCTCGAGTTCGAGCGCTCGCGGCGTCACCGTGCGCGTGCGGCCCTTGAACGTGAAGACCTCTCCGTCATGCCCGATGGCGGAGGGCGCCACCGGCAACCGGCCGTCATGGAAGTCCGGATGCGACACGCGCCCGACGTGCCACAACTGGGCGTAGATGCGCCCGCCCGCCGCATGGACGGCCTCCGTCACCGCCCGCCAGCCCACCACCTGCTCGGGTGAGTGGATGCCGGGCGTGCGGATGTACCCCACGCCCTGGGGGCTGACCTGGGTCCCCTCGCTGATGATGAGTCCCGCGGAGGCGCGCTGCGCGTAATAGGTCGCCGCCAGGGGGTTGGGCACGTTGCCGTCGCCCTGCGCCCGGCTTCGCGTCATGGGCGCCATCACCATCCGGTTCTTCAGTTCGAGACGGCCCAACCGGAAGGAGGAGAAGAGCTTCGAGGTGTTTGCCATGGCCACAAAATGCAGGGGCCGCTATGGACGTGCCATGGCATCCAGTCCAAAAGAATTAGCCGATCGTCCAGCGTATCCGGACGCGCAGTTCCCGGAGGCGCTCGCGGACGTGCTGGCGGACGTGCTGGACTCCATGCGGCTGTCCACCGTCATGCATGGCCGCTTCGAGCTGCATGCGCCCTGGGGCATCCAGTTCCCCTCGAGCCCTGGCGCGCACATCGTCCTCGTCGCGCGAGGCGGTGCGCTCCTGGAGGTCGAGGGCGGTGAGAAGGGGGTCTCCCTGTCGGCCGGTGACGTGGCCCTGCTCCCACATGGTGGAGCGCACACGCTTCGCGATGCGGAAGGCAGCCCCATCCACATCATCGGGCAGGGCGAGTGCCAGCGAGCCCGGGGCATCGGTTCGGTCCGGGTGGGGGGCGACGGAGCCCGGACGGCCCTGGTCGCGAGCTCCTTCCGGCACGAAGTCTCGCCCAGCACCCGGTTGTTCGATGCACTTCCGCGCCTCATCCACATCGCCGCGGACGACACCGCGACCACGCCCTCGCTCGCGTCGACCGTGCAGTTGCTCATCGCGGAGAGCGCCTCGTCCAGCCCTGGCGCGACCGTCGTGATGAGCCGGCTCGCGGACATCCTGCTGGTGCAGGCCATCCGTGCGCACATCGCGGGAAACCAGTGTCAGGAGCACGGACTGCGCGCGCTCGCGGATCCCCCGATTGCCAAGGCCCTCTCGCTCATCCACGAAAGGCCCACCGAGCCCTGGACCGTCGAGCGCCTCGCGACGGCCGTCGCCTTGTCACGGTCCGGCTTCGCCGCGCGCTTCAACGCGCTCGTGGGAGAGCCGCCCCTGGAGTACCTGGCGCGGTGGCGGATGACGAAGGCCGCGCAGCTCCTGCGGGAGAGCACGCTGCCGCTGAGCGACGTCGCGACGGCCAGCGGCTACCAGAGCGAGACCTCGTTCAACCGGGCCTTCAAACGCTGGGGTGGGAGTGCTCCAGGCGCGTACCGGCGCGACCACCGCCGGGCCTGAGCACCGCCACGGCGCCCACCGTCAGCAGGGTGCAGACGACCAGCAGCGCCACATGCATGGAGGTCGACAGCTCGGTGGCGGACGACGCGAAGCGGGTCAGGAGGAAGGACGTCGCGTTGTTGAGGATGTGGACGACCACGGACAGGCGCACGCTGCCGGTGCGCTCCGCGAGCCAGCCCAGGTAGACGCCCAGCCCCAGCGCCACGGGGCTGTGGATGGGATCCACGTGCATGACGCCGAAGAGCGTCGCGGCCCCCACGATGCCGGCCTTCGGGCCCCAGCGCTCCACCAGCCGCGTCTGCACATAGCCCCGGAAGAACAGCTCCTCCCCCGTGCCCGCGACCAGCGTGCCGAAGAACATCAGCAGCGCGAAGGTCCCCAGCGACGCCTGACTGGTGACCTGCAAGCCCTTCAGCGACGACGTCCAATCCCAGACGCCCGTGAGCACGGTCAGGCTCTCCATGGCCTGCCCCAGCGCGAAGCAGCCCACCACCGCGGCCCCCCACGCCCAGACAGGCAGGGAGGCTCCCGGCTCCAGCCGCAGCCGCTCCCGCAGTGGACGCGGGGACAGCCGCCCGCCCAGCAGCGCGACGCCGAGCCCCGTCAGGCTCGACAGCATCACGCCCGCCACGTGCAGCCACGGCAACAGCTTGAGCTGCTCCATCATGGCCGCGAGGGCCGCGGCGTCCGGGGACTTCACGCCGGTCCGGGCCATCTCCATGGCCATCGCGATGCCGGCGAAGAGGGCGCCCCCGACGAGGAGCGCCACCAACATGAGCACGAACGCGAGGAACACCGTCCACACGCGCGGCGGCTTCGCGGTGACGGGCGCAGGCAGGGTGTCCTGGACGGCGGAAGGTTCGGACTGGGAATCCATGTCACGCGACGTTAGTGCCCACGCCATTCCGAAGTCGAACCTGGCGGCGCGCTCCCTACACACTTCTTCACGCCCCGCTCAAACCCACGCAATGGTCGGCTCGCATATTGGCTCCAGTCAGGAAGCGGAAACAAACCCCACGCCTGGAGACAGAACGCCATGAAGAAGAAGCTCATCATCGCCGGTACCGCCGTTGTCGCCGTCACCCTGCTCACCGGCTTCGGCTTCGGCGGCCGCGGTGGTCATCACGGCTCGCCGGACCCGGAGCGCATCAAGCAGATGGTGACGTGGAAGCTGGACGACAAGCTGGATGACCTGGACGCCACCGAGGCGCAGCGCTCGTCCATCCACGCCGTGAAGGACCGCCTGCTCGCGGAGGGCCAGCAGCTCATGGAGGGACAGCAGGCCGTCCGCACGGAAGCCCTCGCCCAGCTCGAATCGCCGACGCCCGACGCCGCGAAGCTGCACGCGCTGGTGGACTCGCGCATCGACGCCTTCCGCGCCTTCGCCCACAAGGCGACGGACGCCGTGCTGGAGATGCACCGCACCCTCACCCCGGCCCAGCGTCAGGAGCTGGCCAGCGAGTACCGCGAGCGCACCGGACAGAAGTAGCTTCGTCCCCAAGAGCGGCCTGTCCTCTTCCCGGGACGGGCCGCTCGGGTTGCGCTCGGGAAGACAGATTCTTCGGAACACCGTGTTCCAGCGTGGGCAGGGCGTGTTCGCGCGGATATGGTCGGACGGTGGATTACACCGAATACGCTCGACGCATCCGTGCCCACGCCTCCCTGGGCGAACTCACCGAATACGGACAGGTGCATGAAGGCGGGCGCGACTACCCGCTCTTCCGCCTCATCGTCCCCGGCGAACGCTGGCTCGTCATCACCTCCGGCTTCCACGGCGAGGAGCCCGCGGGCCCCCTGACGCTCGCCCAGCATCTGCCCGACGTCGTCGCCTACGCGAAGTCGAAGGGTGTGGGGCTGCGCGTCTACCCGTGCATCAACCCCTCCGGCTTCGAGGACGGCACGCGCTACAACCGCAGCGGCGAGCGTCCCAACAACGACTTCATGCGCTACGAGATCGCTCCCGGCGAGTGGCGCGGTGAGCTCATCGGCGACCCGCCCATCCTGCGCTGGGCCCTGTACGACGGCGGCCCCAAGGAGACGCGCGCGGTTCGCGCCGACCTGGCACGCTTCCCACCTCCCGACGCCGCGCTCGACATCCACCAGGACAACTACCTGGGCGGCGTCGCCACGTACGCGTACATCTTCGGGGACAAGGCCGCCTACCGTCCGCTGATGGAGGCCTGCGCCCCGCACGCCACCGTGGTGCGCAGCCGCAAGGTGGATGACAACAGCTACGCCGACGAGAACGGCTTCGTCGTCTTCCACGATGGCAGCGTCACCGACTGGTACATGCGCCAGGGCGTGCCGTACACCGCCGCGCTGGAGACCACCACGCCCACGCCGATGACGACGTGCGACACCGTGAACCTCACCTGGATCCGCGGCTTCATCGACCTGGCCGCGCGTGGCGAAGGCCCCCAGCGATGATTCAGCGCCCCCTTGGAAACAGTGGCCTCACCGTGTCCGCGCTCGGCTTCGGCGCGGGCCCCGTGGGCAGCGAAGCGCTCAGTGACTCCGACGCGGGCGCGCTGCTGCACGGCGTGCTGGACGCGGGCATCACCCTCATCGACACCGCTCCCAGCTACGGCGTGTCCGAGGAGCGGATCGGCCGGCACCTCGCCTCGCGGCGCCGGGAGTTCGTGCTGTCCACCAAGTGTGGCTACGGCGTGCCCGGCGTGGAGGACTGGACGCCCGAGTGCATCACGCGCGGCGTGGACCTGGCCCTCCAGCGCCTGCGCACCGACGTGCTGGACGTGCTGCACTTCCACTCGTGTCCCCCGGACGTGCTGCACCGCCCCGGCCTGCTGGAGGCCCTCACCCGCGCGGTGCAGGCGGGCAAGGTGCGCGCCGCCGCGTACTCGGGCGACAACGCCGGGCTGGACGCCGCGCTGGAGACGGGCGTGTTCGCGGTGGTGCAGACGTCCGTGAACCTCTTCGACCAGCGCTCGCTCGACCATGGCGTGGCGAAGGCCGTGTCGCGCGGCGTGGGCGTCATCGCCAAGCGGCCCCTGGCCAATGCCCCGTGGCGCTTCGCGGACGACCGTCCGTCCTCGCACGACGTCGGCGAGTACTGGGACCGGATGCGGCGCATGGACCTGAGGACAGACGGGCTGTCGTGGCCGGAAATGGCGCTGCGCTTCACCGCGTACGCGCCCGGGGTCGCGACCTGCATCGTGGGCACCACGCAGTTGGAGAACCTGCGCGCCAACGCACGGACCCTGGACGCGGGAGAGCTGCCCGAGCCCCTCGTCCACGCCATCCGGGACGCCTTCCGTCGGAATGATCACGGTTGGGACGGCGTTATCTGAGCAGCCCTGAAGGACTCCCCTTCCGTCAAGCGGCGTGAGCCCTCCCCCCTCCAAGTGATGTGCTTTCAACACCGGTCTCGTCCAGGCGGGCCGGGTGCCTGCTCTTGGGTCCATGCCGACCATCCGGACATGAACGAGATGCCAGAGTTTGAGAAGCAGGGAGAGTCGGCGGAGATTCACCCTTCGGAGCTGGACCTCCACCAGGTGGAGCACACTCCGCAGGTGGCGCATTGGCTGCGCATGCGGGCCAGCCAGTGGCTGGGCAACGCGCAGAAGGAGTTCAACGAGGCCGTCTTCTCGCGGGATGGTTCGGACGCGTCGTTGGACCGCTACGCCGAAGCCCGCTCGGAGCTGGACTCCGCCGAGGCCTGGGCCCTGCGCGTTGCGGACTTCCTGATGCGTCCCCAGTAGGTCGCCCCGCTGACGGGAGGTGGACGTTCCCTCCTGGAGCAGGGCCCGCCGGGCGCCGCTGGCTTGATAGTTTCCGCGCCTCCCCTGGGAGGAGCCCGGCCGATGGCCTTCACGCTGAACGTCAACGGAGCGCCCCACGTCATCGAGCCAGGTGAGGGGGAGGAGGACATTCCCCTCCTCTACGTGCTCCGCGACCACCTGCGCCTCAACGGAGCGAAGTACGGCTGCGGCGTGGGCCAGTGTGGTGCCTGCACCGTGCTGCGTGACGGGGCGCCAGTGCGCTCGTGCCTCGTGCCGGCGGTGTCCCTCCAGGGACGGGCGCTCACCACGCTGGAGGGCCTGCGCGCCCCGGATGGAACGCTGCATGCGCTCCAGCGGGCCTTCCTGGCCGAGCAGGCCGGGCAGTGCGCGTACTGCATCCCGGGGATGATCATGTCCGCGGCGGGACTGCTCCGGCAGAAGCGCTCGCCCACGGAGGCGGACATCCGGACCGCGCTGGATGCGAACCTGTGCCGGTGTGGTTCGCACAACCGCATCGTGCGCGCCGTGCAGCGCGCGGCGGCGGAGCTGGCGGAATGAACGCGCCCGTCTCCCGGCGCTCGGTGTTGAAGGGCTCGCTGGTGCTGGCCTTCTCGCTTGCGGGGCCCGCGCTCCTCGCGCAGACGCCGAAGCCACGGTTGCCAGGAGACCTGGCGCGCACGCCCGGGCTCGATGCGTGGTTGCGCATCGGCGCGGACGGCGTCGTCACGTTGATGACGGGCAAGGTGGAGCTGGGCCAGGGCATCCTCACCGCGCTGGGGCAATTGTGCGCGGACGAGCTGGACGTCGAACCAGCCCGACTGCGCATCCTCTCCGGGGACACCCGCGTCTGCCCCCCCGAGGGCGTCACCGCCGGCAGCATGTCCATTCCCAACGCCGGCGCGGCCGTGCGTCAGGCTTCGGCGGAGGTGCGCGCGTTGCTCGTGTCCCTGGCCGCCGAGCGACTGCGCGTCCCGGCGAAGCGGCTGCGCGTCCAGGACGGCACCGTGAAGGACACGGGTGGTGGCGCGGTCACGTACTGGGCGCTCGTCGGCGGGAAGGCCCTGAACCGCGAGGCCACCGGCACCGTCGCGCCCAAGCCCGCCTCCCAGCGACGACACGCAGGCAAGCCCCTGCCCCGGGTGGACCTGCCTTCGAAGGTGGCGGGCGAGGCGCGCTTCGTCCAGGACCTGCGTCCCGACATGCTGGTGCACGGGCGTATCGTGCGCGCGCCCACGCCGGGCGCATCCCTGGTGGAGGTGGACACGGCGAAGGTGTCCGCGATGCCCGGCGTGCTGAAGGTGGTGCGGGACGGCGACTTCCTGGGCGTCATCGCCACGCGGGAATGGCAGGCGGTGAAGGCCGCCGCCACCCTGGCCCTCGCCGCACGGTGGAAGGACGGACAGCCCCTGCCCGTGGATCCGCATGCGTGGTTGCTGTCACAGCCCACGCAGGACACGGTCATCCAACACATCGAGCGTCCCACCGACGTCGCCCCCACGCGCACGCTGGAGGCGACCTACCGCCGGCCGTACCAGATGCATGCGTCCATTGGCCCTTCCTGCGCCGTGGCGGCGTGGGACGGCGCCACGATGACGGTGGACACCCACAGTCAGAGTGTCTTTGAGACCTCCGAAGCCATCACGAAGCTGCTGGGGCTTCCCAAAACCCAGGTGCACGGCAGGCACGTGGAGGGCTCCGGCTGCTATGGCCACAACGGCGCGGACGACGTGGCGGCCGATGCGGCGCTGCTCGCCCGCGCCCTGCCCGGCCGCGCCGTGCGCGTGCAGTGGTCCCGCGAGGATGAACACACCCACGAGCCGTATGGCGCCGCGATGGTGACGAAGGTGAGCGCGGGCGTGGATGGGAATGGGGACGTGCTCGACTGGGATTACGCGCTGTGGTCCACGTCGCATGGCACCCGCCCCAGCGGCGAGCCCGGCAACCTGCTCGCGGGCCGTTCGCTGGCGAAGCCCTTCAGGCAGCCAGTACCGCGAAATGGCGGGCCGCCGAACTACTCCGCCGACCGCAATGCCATCCCCCTGTATGCCTTTCCCGGGCAGCAGGTGAAGACACACTTCGTGAGGGCGATGCCCCTGCGGGTGTCATCGATGCGCGGCCTGGGCGCCTACGCGAACGTCTTCTCCATCGAGTCCTTCATGGATGAGCTGGCGCACGCGGCGGGCGTGGATCCGGCGGAGTACCGTTTGCGTCAGCTCCAGGATGAACGGGCGAAGGCGGTCATCGCCCGCGCGACGGAGCGGTTCGGCTGGAGTCGCTTCGAGCGCAGGCCGCACCACGGCCGGGGCCTGGCCTTCGCCCGGTACAAGAACCTGGCGACGTACTGCGCCGTGTGCCTGGAGGTCTTCGTGGATCCGGCGACGCACGCCCCTCGCGTGGTGCGCGCCGTCATCGCCGCCGACGCGGGTGAGGTCGTCAACCCGGATGGACTGGCCAACCAACTGGAAGGGGGCCTGCTCCAGTCATTGAGCTGGAGCCTGAAGGAGGCCGTCCGCCACGACACCCGGCGCATCCTGTCACGCGACTGGGAGGGTTATCCCCTCCTCACGTTCTCCGAGGCGCCGCCGGTGGACGTGCAGCTCATCGACCGTCCGGAGGAGCCATTCCTGGGCGCGGGCGAGGCGAGTCAGGGCCCCACACCCGCGGCGCTCGCCAACGCCGTGTTCGATGCGACGGGGCTGCGCGTGCGCGACCTGCCGCTGACGGCGGAGCGACTGTCAGCGCTGCGACGGGCTCAGGGCGCCGGGCAGTAGGCGCCGGAGTCCACCCACGCCTGGAAGAGCTCACCGAACGCGGCCTGCGTGCCGGGCACCGGCTGCCGTCCCGGGCCCGGGTTCCAGCCCCAGCCCACGAGTTCATCCTTCGCCATGTGGTGCTGGAGGGCCGCCAGGTCCTTGCCCCCGTTGCGCTTTGGGTCCTTGAGCTGTTCGCAGATGGCGCCCAACGAGCGCCCCACCCACGCCATCTCCACGGGCGCCAGGGCCCACTTCGGATTGCCAGGGATGCTGGCCACGGTGGCCCCCACCGTGGGCGTGTTCGTCGCCTGATGACAGGACGTGCAGGGCAGCCCGGGCGGACCGTGGCCGTCCGTTCCGCCCACCACCGCCGGGACATGGGCGTGCTGCTCCATCCCCTGCCGGGGCCGTCCGTCCGCCGGGTGGCAGTTGGTGCAGCGCGGATGGGCCATCACCCGACCCGCTTCGAGGAAGAGCGCCACCGAGCGCGCCTGCTTGTTCTCGATGTTCGAGAAGGACGCCACGGGGCGGAGCGCCTCCGGGGATACGGGGGCTTCAGGAGCCCGCGTCGAACCGCGGCAGCCCGCGAGCGCGACGACTCCACACGACAGCAGGAGGACGAACCGGTGGCATCGCATGCCCGTCGAGCGTGACACGGGCCAAGGCTGGCCGGCCATCCTCGCCAGCGCCCTCCCCGCTTCCAAATGTCCACCTTCCGCCGCCCCCTTCATCCCCGGGTCGGAGGCCGCACCAGGAGACCTCTGCCCTGGGTCCCTCTTGAAGTCATTCTCATACACATTCTCGTAAACCTGGATAGACGAGAAAAGTCCTTCTCGTTCTCCTGGGCAGCCTGTACGGAGCGCCCCCTCTCTCCACAAGGACTGCCCCACCGCCATGATCAAGTTCTCCTCCTTCGCCATCGTCGCCGCGCTCGGTTTGAGTGCCTGCAATGAAGAAGATCCCATCCCGCCGGTGGAGAAGACGCGAGAGGAGCGGGTCAACGAGCACATGGAGTCGCTGCGAAGCGACTCCACGGCGCTGGGGACCTTCCTGTTCTCCATGCCCAAGGGCGGCGACCTGCACAGCCACACGTCCGGCGCCATCACCACCGAGAAGCTGATTGCCTGGGGCGCGGAGGACGGCGCGTGCGTGAACACGACGACCTACGTGGCCAGCAACCCCTGCGCGGTGGGCGCCGTCCCCCTGTCCACCACGGAGAGCGACCGCGCCCTCTATGACGCAGTGATGAGCGCCTGGTCCATGGAGGACCACCCGGGTCCCCTGCTGACCGCGCACCAGCACTTCTTCGATGCCTTCGGCAAGTACGGCGCCGTGCAGCTCGATTCGCGCAATGACGACAGCTACGCGGACATCCTGTCACGCGCGGGCAAGCACCATCAGGTCTACGTGGAGCTGATGCAAGGCTTTGGCGCGGGCCGGGGTGGCAGCCTCGCGACGCCGCTGTTCACGTCCACGGACACCTGGGACAAGGCGACCCTGCTGGCGAAGCGGCAGCAGCTCATCGCACTGCCGGACTTCCAGAACGCCCTGACGGCGCAGGCCACCAGCATCGCGAACACGCTGAAGGGGGCCCGCACGCTGCTCGGCTGTGACACGGCCCAGAAGGACCCCGGCTGCGACGTGGACGTGCGCCTGCTCGTCTCCGCCAACCGCACCGCGGACCGGACGAACGTCTTCGGCCAGTGGGTGTATGCCTATGAGCTGGCCCAGAAGGTGCCCGAAATCGTCGGCGTGAACCTGGTGTCCCCGGAGGAGAACGCCAACTCGCTCGCGTTCTACCAGGATGAGATGTTCGCCCTGGGCACGCTCGACGACTTCAACGACCAGGAGGTCGGCCGCAAGCTGGTGCACGTGTCGCTGCACGCCGGGGAGCTCATCCCGTCGGTGCTCGGCGCGCAGGACCAGCAGCACATGAACTTCCACATCCGCGAGGCCGTGGAGAAGGCCCACGCGGAGCGCATCGGCCACGGCGCGGACGTGCTGAGCGAGACGGCCGGCGACGGCGCCGAGGACCTGCTGCGCGACATGAGCGCCGCGGGCGTGATGGTGGAGATCTGCCTGACGTCCAACCGCGTCCTGCTGGGCATGTCCGGAGACGCGCACCCGCTGGCCGCGTACCTGAAGAACAACGTGCCGGTGGCCCTGGCGACGGACGACTCGGGCATCCTGCGCGGAGACATCACCCAGGAGTATGTCGCCGCCGCCACCGCCCAGGGGCTCGACTACAAGACGCTCAAGAAGATGGCGCGCGCCAGCCTGGAGCATGCCTTCGCGGAGGGCGACAGCCTCTGGGTCCGCCGCGATGACTTCACCACCGCCGCGACCGCCTGCGCCTCCGACAAGCCGGAGGAGGCCACCCTGTCCGCGTCCTGCGAGGGCTTCCTCGCCGCCAACAAGCGGGCGTCCCTGCAGTGGAAGCTGGAAGCGCAGCTCGCCGTCTTCGAGCGCTCCATCGCCCCGTGAGTCATCGCCTTCGCGCCTCCTTCACGGGGGCGCGAAGGCCGCAGTTCAACGCCCCACGCCGATGCGCGACCACAGGTCCAGCAGGGTGCGCAGCACGGCCACGTCCGGCACCTCCGCCGCGGGCGGCACGTCCACCCGGATGCCGTGGGCCGCAAGCCGCGTGAAGGGGTTGTCCGCGTCCTGCGTCTTCAGCGGCACCGACGGATCCGCCGGCCGGAAGCCGAACGCCAGGGCCCGCGCCTGCACCGGCTTGCTGCGCAGGAAGCCCACCCACTCCAGCGCCGCCTCGCGCTGCTCGGGCGTCACCCAGTCCGCCTGGAGCACCGCCGCCGGATGGTCGCTCCACAGCGTCACCGGCGGGTAGTCCACCTGGAGCGTTCCCCACCGTCCCTGCGCGTGACCCAGCTGCGAGATGACCAGGCTCTCGTACACCAGCGCCAGGTCGTAGCGGGACGGGCCGAAGCGCACCAGGTCCGTCATGAAGATGCCGGTGGAGGGCTCGAAGCGCGTCACGCCCCGCTCCAGGTGCTTGAGCCATTCCTGATAGCCCGGCGACAGCAAATCCTGCTGCTTCACGCCCGCGCGGCGCCCCAGGTACTCCAGCGTCGCGGACAGCAGCGCTTGCAGGCCGGAGTTGGACTTCGTCGGGTCGGTGTGGCCCAGCTTCACGAAGCCCCACTCCGCGGGGCCCCCCACCGAGGGCCAGCCCTGGTCGCTCGCCACCGCGCGCTGGAGCGTCTTCCAAGACAGGCCCCCGCCTCCGCCCGCCTTGCGCAGCACCTCCATCCGGTCCTGCCAGCCCACGAAGACCAGGGGCGTAATCACCAGCGGCTGCGGCGCGGCCTCACCCTGCGTCGCGAACAGCGGCCCGTGCGAGGTGTCCGTCGCCCAGTCCGCCGCGAGCATGCGCAGCACGGCGCTGTCCGCGGGGCTCCACACCGTGGGCTGCTCGCGGCCTTCCAGGATGGCCTGGGCCGCGTCCAGGGAGCCCCGCCCCACCAGCGTCACCCGCACGTGCGGGTGCGTGGGCTGGAACTCCGCGAGCGCCGCCTCCACCCACTCGCGCTTCTCCGTGCTGTAGAGGAAGGTGATGTCCGTCACCTTGCGGCGCGACGGCGGGCGCACGGCTTCCGGCTCCGCGCCCGGGGACACCGCGCGCGACGCGTCCGGGGCCGCCAGCAGGTAGAACACCCCGAACGCCGCGGCCAGCACGCCAATGAGGAGGAGGACCCGGGGCTTCATGTCCCGCCTCGTACCCCGGGTCGCAGCGCCTGCATCCCCGGCGTCCGCGTTGTCACAACCATGTCACTCACGTCCTCTCCCCCCTGGCCGGATGCCCCCCAGAAGAGGAAGCCTCCGGATGCCCTCCTGGAAGTTTGTTTGGCCTCAAAGCGGATGGCAGACTGGACCGATGATGGCAATGGGTCGGCGAATCGCGCTCCTGGGACTGGGGGCGGTGCTGGGTGGATGCGCGGCGAAGCAGGCTCCTCCCATCCAGCACTATGCCCTGGGCATGTCGCGCGCGGAGTATCGGGATTACACGGGGTCGAAGGCGAGCCCCTGTGACTCGGAGCCGCGCTGGTTCTCCGACGAGCTGACGGCGGTCAACGGCCTGCTGGGGCGCTTCGTCCGGGAGACGGAGCACGCGCAGGATCCGAAGTCGCCGGACCAGCCCCAGCACCTGGCGCTGCTGGAAGAGGGGCTGCGCACGCTGCCCCCGGTGCTGAAGGTGCACGAAGGCAACCTCAAGGCCCTGCAGTCCTGCGACTTCCGGCGCACGGGCGCGTTCCCGGACCTGGCGAAGCTGGGCGCGGAGCGGGTGAAGGAGGCACGGGAGCGCCTGGCGCTGGGCCCCCAGGTCCAGGCCGCGGCGGCGCTGCGCGAGTTCCAGGAGAAGTGGCGGGAGGAGGCCCCGGCGCGCGAGGAGAAGGCGCGCGGGACGTGGTGCTCGAAGGCTCCGCAGGTGGGCCAGCCGGACCTCTACTTCGCGCGGCAGTCGCCGGACGGGCACACCGAGTGGCTCTTCTGCGACGGGCACGTCGTGGACAAGACGGGTGAGGCAGAGCCCACGCTGCTGAGCCCGCAGGGCCTCTCCAAGGCGGATCGCCGGAAGGTCCAGCCGAGGAAGTACCTGGAGGCGGCGCGCGGCTATCCCACCGAGGAGATGGACCGCGAGCCCACCTCCGTCCCGGCTCCCGCAGCGCCGGAGTCCGCGAGCGCCACCGAAGGGGCGCACTGAGCCGCGCGTCCCGTCACGCACCCAGCCGGGCGAGCCGCTTCGACAGGTGCGCGTCGCCGCCCGCGTCCACCCCGCCGATGAAGGCGGAGAGCGAGCTGCCCGCGCCGCCCAGGTGGGCCTCCACGTGAGGCTTGAGGACGCTCCAGCGCTTCGTCCACGCGTCCTCGGAGCCGTCGCGCAGGTCCGGGCGCTCGGCGAGGAGCGCCGTCACGCGCAGCGCCAGCTCCGGGTCGCCCAGCGTCCGCGCCGCCGCCACGCCCGTCGGCACCGAGCCCGCGGGCGCGGCCTTCCACATCTCCGTCGCCCGCTGGAAGGCGGCCACGTCCACCGCGGACAGCAGCCCCAGCGCGTGGCGCACCGGCAGCCGGCCTTCCGCCTTGGGCCCCACCACGTGCGCCATCAGCGCCGCGAAGGGCGCGGCCAGCGCGGGGTGCGCCGCCGGGTCCACGCCGCCCAGGGCCCGCAGCGCGTGCCGGGCCTTGCGCGCCAGCCGCGTCACCTTCCAGCTGGGGCCCTTGAGGCGCGCCTGGAGCGAGGCCAGCGCGGCGCCCGCGGCGGACACCAACTCAGGGCCGGGCGTGGCGGGCGCGACGCGGCGGGGCAACACCAGCTTCGGGGGCGCGGCGGCGACGGCGGCCTTCGGGGGCGGCGCGGCGGGAGCCTCACCCGCGCCCACCTCGGCGTAGCCCTCGCGCACCTTCTCCGCGACCTTCTTGGTGTACTCGCGCAGGGCGGCTTCCTCATCCGGGAAGGCCTTCTCCTTGCGCTGCCCGGCGGTGCCGATGCGGCCGTAGGTGACGATGAAGGTGGCGCCCTGCACCTCGGGCATCCAGAACTTGGAGCTGTTGCCGTCGACGAACTCGAACCTGCGCATGGTCCGGGAGGCTACCTCACCTGGAGGGCCGAGCGCTTCAGCCAGCTTGCGCCGCCAGTGAACGCAGGCCTTCCTCGCGCGACACGCTGCCCGTGTAGCCCAGTTCCTGACGGGCCTTCTCGTCGCTCACCGTCACCTCCTGGCCCGCCAGCAACAGCTCCGTGCGCGACAGCGGCGGGGTGCTCTTGAGGCCCAGCACGTCCCACACCAGGTCGCTCGTCACCGCCACCATCGCCGCGAGCGCGGTGGGCAGGGACTTGTCGCCAGGGTCCACGCCCTGCGTCTTGAGGAGCGCGGTGACGAAGGCGCGGAACTCCACCGGGGGTCCGTCGGTGACGAAGTACGCCTGGCCCCCCCGGCCCTTCTCCGCGGCCAGCAGCAGGCCCTCCACGGCGTTGGCCACGTGGCAGGTGGACGTCAGGTAGCGCCCGCCGCCAATCCAGCGGAAGCGCCCTGCCTTCACCGCGGCCACCAGCGCCGGCAGCACCGTGGTGTCCCCCGGTCCCCAGACGAGCCGGGGCCGCACCGCGACGGTGGTGAAGTCCGGCGAGTTGACGCTGAGCACCCGCCGTTCGGCCTCGCCCTTGGTGGACGGGTACGGGCCCACGGGGCGCTGGGGCAGCTTGTGGGTTTCGTTGAGGCGGACCATGGGGCCGCCGTCCACCAGCACGGCCTCCGTGCTCACGTGCACCAGGCGCTTCACGCCCGCCGCGCGCGCCGCCTCCAGCACGGCCTCCGTGCCCCGCACGTTGACGTCGTAGAACTCCGCGCGCGGGCCGGACATCTTCACGTGCGCGGCCGAATGGAAGACGGTGTCGCAGCCCTCCATGCCCAGGCGCAGGCGCTCCGGGTCGCTCAGGTCGCCTTCCCACGGCTCGCCGCCAGCGGCCTGCACCGCGGCCACGGACGCGGGCGAACGGGCCAGCGCGCGCGCCGGCTCCCCGCGCTTCGCGAGCGCCGCGAGCAGGTGCTTCCCGACGAATCCCGAGCCACCGGTGACGAACGCGCGCACGTGACAACCTCCCAGCCAGACAGCGCCGCTCCTACCACTCCCGGCCGGCCACGGGTAGCCGCGTCCTGGCCGCCGTCAGAACATGTCGCGCATGGACGGCGCGGGCCCGGAGAACAGCGCGCCGGCCACCTGGAGCGACGCCTCGTCCGCCTCCAGCATCCCGGCGAGCTGCAATGCCCGGGGCGTGAGGAAGCCGGTGTAGAGCGGGGCCAGGGCGCGCACGTGCAGCCGCATCCGCCCGTCTCCGCCCTTGCGCACGCGCGCGGCGCCGCCTTCCACCTCCAGCACGAAGCGCCCCTGGTTGTCCGGGAGGACGTCGTCCGCCACGTCCAGGTGCAGCGCGCCGGACAGGCCCGGGGGCCAGCCGCGAGCCTCCAGCGCCTGGGGCACGTTCAAAAGCCGCGTCATCCAGTGCATGGACAGCTTCAGCTGGTACGTCTGTTCCCGCAGCAGCGCGAGGAGCGGCTCGTCCGCGCCGCCGAACCACACCACGTCCTGCGCCAGCGAGCGGTGGTCGCCCAGGAAGCGCAAGAGCCGGCGCGCGGCGGCGGGCGTGGTGGCCACCAGGTCGTTGAGCTTCAGCACCTGCTTGGGCACGGCCCCCTGCGGCGCGAGGCTCCGGACGAGGTAGACGAAGCCCTCCAGGCCGGAGGCGCCCTCCACGACGAAGCCGTGCGCCGTGTCCTGGCGCGGCGTGCGCACGCGCCGCCAGATGTAGTCACCCCGGTCCAACCAGCCGTGGCGCTGGGAGGCGAAGCGCCGGTAGCACGCGTCCACCGCCGCCTCGTCCGAGGGCCGCATGGGCCGCAGCGTCAGCGAGCGCTCCCCCAGCTCCAGCGCGGAGGCATCGACGTGGATTTCATACCGCGCGCCGGACTGTTCGTAGCCCACGCGCCGGTAGAGCGGCTGCGTGGCGGGATAGAGCACCGACAGCGGCGCCCCTTCATCGCGCATCTCGCGCAGGAAGTGATGGAAGAGGCGCGTGGCGGCCCCGGCGCCCCGGTGCTCGGGCGCGACGCCCACGCCCCCCACGCCAATCATGGGCACCGAGCGGCCGCCCAGGAACTGGGCCATGCGGATGAGGGTGAGCGTCGCCGCGACCTGTCCGTCGTGACGCAGCAGGCGCAGCAACTGCGCCGCGTGGTTCTTGCGCACCACACCCTCGGCGTCCGCGGCGACCATGGCGAAAGCCTGCGTGGTGATGTCCACCACCGCGGCCAGTTCCTGCTCGTCCCGCGGAGGTCCGTACTCTCCCGTCAACTCCATCCCGCATCCCCTTCCAGCGCACGCGCCCCCAGCGGACGCCCCCGCATCGGGGACGTGGCGAAGGTCGCTCGCGAAGCAGCATGGCGCAGCGGCTGGAGGCGAGGAAGTCCGCGCCGCGCCATTGTCATCCGCCCTGCTTCGGTTTCGGGGCCGGGGGCAGCCGTCCGGCGTTGCGCAGGGACTTCACGAGTCGCTCGTGCGGCAGGCCATACACCCGGGCGCCCTGGTTCCCGGTCATCGTGTCGGAGGCGAGCATCGCGTTCAGGATGGCCTCCTGGGTGGCCTGCACGGTGGCCTCGAAGAGCGGGGTGATGCGTTCGTTGTCGAGCATGCCGACGCTGGCGACGCTGGCGGTCGGCACGGGCTGGGTGGAGAACGCGAGGAAGATGTCGCCGGAGAAGTTCTCCCCCAGACCGCCCATCTTGCCCAGTGCGAGCGGCACCCGCCGGACCACGCGCTCCAACTGGTGCGGCAGGAGCGGCGCGTCGGTGGCGACCACCACGATGATGGAGCCCATTCCTTCCGGATGCGTGGGCTTGAGGCTCGCGCGCTGCGAGCAGGGCTTCATCTGGGAGAAGAAGGGCCCTTTGGGCGCTTCGGGCCCCGTGTAGCAGGCGCGCAGGTCTGTGAGGTCCTCGCCCACGGGCACTCCGGCGACGGAGAAGAGCCGCCGGCTGCCGTAGTTGCATTGCACCAGGATGCCGACGGTGTAGCCGCCCTGCTCCACCGTGAGCCTGCGGGACGACGTGCCGATGCCGCCCTTGAAGCCATGGCAGATCATCCCCGTCCCGCCGCCGACGGAGCCCTCGGGCACGGGGCCCGGTCGCGCGGCGTCCAGGGCCTGCATCGCGTGTTCGGGCCGGACGTGGAAGCCGTCGATGTCGTTCAGCAGGCCGTCCCAGGTCTCCGCCACCACGGGCAGCCCGAGCTCCCAGGTCAGGTTGCGCTTCTGGGACCAGGCAATCACGCCTTCATGCACGGCGCCCACGGCGTGCGTGTTGGTGATCATCACGAGGCCGGAGAGCAGCCCCGACTCCTTCACCCAGTGCGTGCCGGTCATTTCGCCGCTGCCGTTCAAGGCGTAGGTCGCCGCGAAGACCGGCTGCGCCACCGCGTCCCGGCCGCGGGGAAGCACGGCGGTGACGCCGGTCCGGACCTGTGGAGAGCCGGGCGTGGCCGCGCCGGAGTTGAGCGTCGTGTGGCCCACCTCCACGCCCTTCACATCCGTGATGGCATTGAGCGCTCCCGGTGTTCCGCCAAAGGGAATGCCCAGATCACTGGCCCGCGCACGGGGCCGGGGGGTCTGCGCCGGGGCCTCGAAGGGCATCCACAGCAGGAGGCAGAGCAGGCCTGGGGAAAGGACGGAGCGGGCGGGGTTCATGGGCCATGGATCTACACCACCTTCCTTCTCGGACAGCCGTGCACCCGCGCGACAGCCAATCAAACACACGGGATTGCTGCTTCTGGAACCGCCCTGGTAGGTTGCCCGGATGATGCGCAACCCATTCTCCGCCCGGTGCGGCCTGCTGCTCCTCCTGATGGCGTCCGTGGCCATGGCCCGGGACGGCAAGGTCGCGCGGTCCGGACCCTCAAGATTTCGGAGCACCCGGGACAGGAAGCGCACAGCGTGTACGTCGCCGGACAGGTGCTGACGGCCCTCCGCTTCGAACAGGACGTCGATCCCGCGAAGACGCGTCTGCTGGGCTGGGAGGGACGCTTCGAGGCGCCGCTCGTGGGCGGAAGGAAGGTGGTGCTCGAACCGCTTCGGGACCTGGACGAGGGGGAGGCCGTGCCGCTGCGGGTGACGCTCGTGGACGGGACCGAGTTCGCGTTCCTGGTGAAGCGACCCGTCCTTGAGGATTGGGGTTGGACGGACCAGCAGGTGAACGTGTTCCGGGACACGGAGAGCTACGACGCGGTCCTGTCGTCGCTGTACGACTCGCTCAAGCGGGAGCGCAAGCTGGGCGATGAGAACGAGCGGCTCAAGAAAGAGGAGAACTCCGCCGACCACGCCTACGCGACGCTGCTCACCAACGGCGAGTGGAGGAAGACGCCGTTTCGCAAGACGCGGTTCTTGCGACTGGCCCGCGAAGACATGGACATCTCGGTCGAAGTCTTCTCAGGCCCTGGCAAGGCGGCCGCCGTAATCACCTTGAAGAACACCTACTACGGCGGTCCCTGGAAATTCGACGGCGCCTCTCTGACCCGTGACTTCACCCACGCGACGTCGCGTCCTTTTGCCCTGCGCATGAATCGCGCGACCATCGTGCCGGGCCAGACAGGAACCATCGCGGTCGTGGCGGACAAGAGCGCCTTTGAAACGACCGAGGGACAGCTCACGGATCTCGCCCTCCAGATCTTCCGCGATGACGGCCTTCTCCAAGTGGCTGTGACGATGGATCACACCCTCATTCGGAAGTAGAAGTGAGGGTCATGCTCCTCCGCGAAACCCTCCTGTTCGGCGCCATCGCGATCCTCGCTACGGCCTCCGGCTGTCCTGCGACGACCGGAGTGGCACTGCGCGCGGATGGCACGCCGGGTCCGCAGGAATGCTCGGAGGAAGCCCGGAAGGCGATGCGCTACCTCAAGCTGCATGTCGGGGATGCCTCCTGGGTGGACCTCGACGCGAACCAGCTTGATGCGAAGCGGGTCACGCTCTACGACGGGCCGGTGGAGAGCATCCTCAAGGACGACTTCGGGACGCTCGAAGCGACCACTCGCTTGTACGGGCAGGTCTGGACGGGTGGACCGCAAGTGGTCATCCGGTACTACGAAGCACACCCGCCCGACAGCGAGAAGATCCCCCTCTGCGCGGTGGCCCGCCTCAGCCGGGACCAGATGCGCAAGCTGCCCGAGTCGAAGCCTGGAACCGCCATCCTGGAGGGTTCCACCGCCGCAGCCTACGTCGTCGACTCCTTCCGATAGCGCGCGCCAGGACCACGGCTCTTCACACGCTGCGTCAGCCATGCTGTGAAGCCCACGCGCCGTGTTCAGCATCCCGTGAAGCTCCACGGATGATGTTGAGCATCCCTGGTCGCGTGGCGAGAGTCGCCCTCCACAGCCGCTCATGGCTCAGGGAGAAACCGCGACATGATCCGCATCAGCGCTTTCAAGTGGGTGCCGCCGTTCGCACAGGGAGTGGTGCGCGACCTCCGGGTCCGGTGGGCACTCGAGGAGGCTGGGATGCCCTACGAGGCACGGCTGATCGACCCGGAGGTACAGGCCTCCGCCGACTACCGCGAACTCCAGCCCTTTGGTCAGGTCCCGGTGTTCGAGGAAGAGGGCCTTGCCCTCTTCGAATCAGGAGCAATCGTGTTCCACATCGCGTCCCGGAGCGACGTCCTCCTTCCCAGGGATGAGGCAGGCAGGGCGCGTGCTATCACCTGGATGTTCGCGGCGCTCAACTCAATTGAAATCCGCGTCCAGCAGCTCGCGGAAATCGACCTCTTCGCCCCCGACAAGGAGTGGGCGAAGCTCCACCGTCCGGACGTGGAGAAGGCGGTCCGGCGTCGGTTGAAGGAACTCGCCGTGTGGCTGGGTGACCGTGAGTACCTGGAAGGGCGCTTCACCGCGGGCGACCTGCTGATGACGACGGTGCTCCGCATCCTCCGTCACACCGACCTGCTGGACAGCGAGCCTACGCTGAAGGCCTACAAGGAGCGCTGTGAGGCGCGTCCTGCGTTCCAGCGGGCCCTGGCGGCCCAGATGAAGCCCTTCGAGTCGCACGGGGCCTGAGCCGGAAGGAGCGCGTCCGTCAGGCGGGGACGCCTATTCAGACCTCGACGAAACGCCCGCCCACCATTCCAAGCCGCTCCAGTGCGGTTTTGAGTTCCCCATCAACGATGAGCGCTGAGTGCAATCCCCACAACCGGAACACGCGCTCGTCGGAAACCTTCGATGTATCGATGCGCAACCCGGAAACAGTCCGGTACTGCCCAACCTTCTCAGGGCGACCATGCTCTGGCATCCAGAGTCGGACCTCCTCACTTCTCACCTCGTCAAGGCAACGAACTGTGCGCGCCACGACCAGTAGGAAGTAAGACTCGGTCTGCCCCTCGACCTCCACGGGGAAGAGTTGGACGTCACGAAGGGCCATTTCCTGAAACACCGCAGCGACTCGCGCACTGAGAATGGGAGTGAGCCCCACCCCAGCCGAAGTGAAATCCAGGGGATTGCCGGCACGAGAAAGCGGGATGCGCAGCCTCCCCGGCGGAGCAATGGACTCCCCGTTCGTAAAGACCCAGGGGTCCTCCAGTGGCTGACCGTCAGGCGTGGTTGGCGTCTTGAAATACCAGCGCCCGGGAACGTAGACGTCGATGTTCAGGTCAAAGAAATGTCGTTCCATCGCGTCAAGCTCCGGGATTCTTTGTAATGAGCTTACGCAGCCGGGTGCCCGCTGTCGTGAGGTCTCGCGCAATCTCCGCGAGCACATCAACCAAGGCGGCCCGACACTGTGCGGCCCCCCGGCATCCCGCCATGGCATCATTGATACGCGTGAGCACCGCCTGATGATACTCGGCCGGATGAGGACCTCGATGGCCCTGGATCCGCACCAGATTCGCCGTGTCACTCAAGCTCAGTCCGGCCTGCTCGAAGTAGGGTTCGAAGATCGGCGTCCAAGGTCCACCCGACGCATCGGACACCTCGTTCTTGTCCGTGCAGATGTGGTGGATGTCACCCTCAGGGTCCCCTTGCATCTCGCTTCCGGGCCCCATCGCGACGGCCGCGACCGCGGTCGGTGCGAGCGCGACGTTGAGCACTCCCGCCGACGACAGGGAGAGGGAGTGCACCTCCCCCGCCAACACGCTCGATAACTGGAACCCACCCTCCATCCGCGCCCGCAGGCTCGCCTGTGCGAAGCCCGGCAGCCTCGGTCCCTGCGCGGCCATCGCCTGCTTGCCGCCCAGCGCGGTCATCGCGACAAGCACCAAGACCCGGGCTCCATTGTCCCCGAGCACCCTTCCGAACCGGTGTCCCGCACTCTTCAACGCGGAAAGGTCCCGCGCAGCCTGTGATTCATCCATGAGTTGAAGGAAGCCCTGCCCCAGGTTCCACACCGGCCCGGTGCCCAGGTACGCGATGAGGGAAGCCGTCAACGCGAGCGCGATGGCCTTCGTGATGGGCTCGGGCGCGACCAACATCACCAACGCACTGCCAATCATCGACGTGACCATCACCCGCAGCGCGGCGGGGTTCAGCAGGTCCTCGAGTGCCTCCTCCACCCCCTCCCACACCGTATCGAGCGCGAAGGAGAGCGCCATCATCCGCCGCTCCATCGGCCCCAGGGCGAAGCCCCCCGGCAGCAGGCCCAGACATCTGCCCGGGTCGCCCTGCCGCTGGCAAATCCTCTCATCCGACCCAGCCACCGGGCGGCCCCGCGCGCCCTCGACAATCCCTCCCGTGGAGGCCAGCAGGGAGCGCCCCTCCTGTGCAGCCTCCGGGAGCGCGACCTCCAGTTTCATGTCCAGGATGAGCCGTGTGACCGCGTCCTTGAAGGCCTCTTCATCAATCTTGACCGGCGCGGTCTCGACAGGCGTGTAGACAATCGGCTTGCCCTGCCCGGTGTCGAGGTTCACCACCCGCGCCGTCGCGCACCCGGTCATCAGCAGCAACAGCGCAGCGATACGCCACACCTTCATGAGCGCCCCATGGGTCCAGGCTCCCACCACGCAGGAGCGACGAGCCCCCTACCATCCCCGCTCCCATGCACCAAGGCCCCTCACCCCGGCATGGCATTCATTGCCCGCGAGGCTCCACGCGGACGGGCTCTGCGGCCGGCCCCAGCAATAGCGGCGTCAGGGCCAGCACCGCGCCCAACCAGAACGGCGCTCCAGGCGTCAGGTGTTCGAAGGCCCAGCCCGCCCCCAGCGGCGCAAGGGCCCGCGACACTCCGCCCCACGCATGCTGCACGCCCAGCACCCGCCCCCGCTCGGTGTCCGCCGCGTGCCGGGAGAGCAGGGCCGTCACGCACGGAAACGTGAACGCGGTCCCCAGCGGCATGAGCGTCAGCGCCAATGCCAGTCCCCACGGGTGCCCCGTGAAGGCAAGCAACCCGAGCCCCATCCCCAGCAGC
>NZ_RAWI01000389.1 GCF_003612125.1 Corallococcus praedator | reverse complement strand
GGACGGGGCACCCCCGCCCAGAACGACACCGCCTCCCCCCGGCACGTCGCGCACACGTCCACCGCGCGCTTGAGGAACTCCAGCCTGCGCTCGCGTCCTTGCGCGTCCGGGGTGATGAGCGTGGGTTCGTGCTTGCTGCGCGGATCCAGGAGGAAGCGCGCCCCCGTCTCCACCACCAGGCCCAGGCCCAGCCTCTCCAGCAGCGCGGCCAGCTGCTCCGTGCGCCGCTCGAAGTCCGGGGCGAACGGGTCGAAGTGATGGTGGTCCAGCGTCAGCGCCACGCCGTCGTAGCCGCTGTCCGCGATGAGCCGCAGCGCGTCCTCGAAGCGGTGGTTGGACACGCCGTTGGTGTTGTAGGCGAAGCGCGGTGCCATGGTCATTGCCCCCCGAAGCGGCGGCTGGAGAGCAGCGCGGCCACCGCGTGCGCGGTCGGCTCGCGATAGAGCGGATACAGCCCACCCACGCGCGCCTCCGCCAGTTTCACGTTGAGCCAGGCGGGCCCGCCCAGCCGCTCCTCGGCCTCCGGCGTCAGGCGCACCGGCTGTGCTCCCGGTGGCGGCGCCCCCATGCCCACCAGCGGGTCGCGCCGCTCCAACAGCCGCATCAGGTTGCGCTCGCCCAGCCGGGCGTAGGTCATCGTCTCCACCTCCAGCCCGGGCACCAGCGCCCTCACCACGTGCACCGGATGCCCTGGCGGAGACATGTCCGCGACCAGGATGTCGAAGCCCGCCGCGTGGAGCTGACGCACCACGTGCTCACAGCGCAGCGACGGGTCCTCCACCACCGGCACCCGGGGCAGCTCCTCGAAGCGCACCGTGCGCCGGTTCGTCAGGGTGCACGCCGTCAATTCGCGCAGCGCCGCGGATGACATCCGCGCCCACTCCAGCATGCCGCGCATCGCCCGCGGCTCCTCCATGTCTGGGTTCACCTGGGGCAGGATGCGCTCCATGTATTGCTTGGGGGCGACGCGGCCCACCTCGCTCAACGGGCCGTGCGAGAAGGCCAGCCGCGCCCGGGCGCAGGCGTACTCCAGCAGCGCCTTGCGCAGCGCCCGGTCCCGGTCCGGGTCCGCCGCATCGCCGCACGCGGTGACCATCAGGGGCTGGTCCCCCACGGACAGGTCGCGGCCCACGACGTACACATTCACGAGGCCGAAGTCCGTGCTCGCCAGCTTCACCATCACCTCCACGCCCGCGCGCTGGTAGCGCTCCAGCAGGGCGCTCGCATCCGAGGTCAGCTCCGCGCCCTTCAGGTCCAGCACCACGCCCTGGTCCATGGCGCGGGACTGGAGCCCGTTGCCATCGCGTCGCAACAGCTCCAGCAGGCCGTGCGCCAGGGCCTGCTGCCGCGTGAGCCCCGCGCCCTGGCCGTGGGTGATGGGCCTGATGAGGGGGGACCTGCCCTGCAACTGCCCGGGATGGATGGCGACGAACTCCTCCGGCACCAGCACCCGTTCGCCCGTGGAGAGCCGCTTCACCTCCACCCAGACGAGCGGCATGTCCGGGCGGTAGGGACTGCCCGCGGGCAGGCCCAGCGTGAGCGGGTCGGCCACCGCCGTGGGCCCCCGTGCGCGCACCAGGGTCGCGTAGCTGCCGTGCACCCGGGGCATCCGCTTCATCGCGAGCTCGGCGAAGGTGTCCTCCGCCAGCTTGCCCAGGGCTCCGACGCGGGCCTCGTCCTCGGTGTTGCCATGGCCGTTGCCGTGCGTCACGCCGTGGGGCCCATCATCCATCCGCAGGCTGGAGAGGGTCACTGGCACGCCCAGGCGGTCGAGGGCGTCGATGCGGAACAGGTGCAGCTCGCCCGCGGGCAGGGCGTGGAAATAGGCATCCAGGGCTTGGGCAAGGCTCATGAACGGGTTCTCCAAAGGCAACACACGCGAGGGCGAAGCGGGGCACGGCAGCACGGGCTGCGCGGTTCAATCCCCGCCGAAGCGACGGCTCGCGAGCAGCGCGGCGACGGCGTGGCGGTCCGGCTCCCGGTAGAGCGGATACAGACGTCCCAGGCGCGCTCCGGCCAGTCGCACGTTGAACCAGGCGGATCCGCCCAGTCGCTCCTCGGCCTCCGGCGTCAGCCGTACCGGCTGCGCTCCCGGCGGCGGGGCGCCCAGCCCCACCAGCGGGTCGCGCCGCTCCAGCAGCCGCGCCACGTTGCGCTCACCCAGCCGGGAGTAGGTCATCGTCTCCACCTCCAACCCGGGCACCAGCACCTTCACCACGTGGACCGCGTGTCCGGCCGGGGACATGTCCGCGACCAGGATGTCGAAGCCCGCCGCCTGGAGCTGGCGCACCACGTGGTCGCACCTGAGCGACGGGTCCTCCGCCGCTGGCGCGCGGGGCAGGTCATCGAAGCGCACCTTGCGCCGGATCATCAGGGTGCACGCCGTCAGCTCGCGCAGCTCCGCGGCGGGCATCCGCGCCCACTCCGCCATGCCGTGCAGCGCGCGCGGCTCCTCCGCGTCCAGGTCCACCAGGGGGACGAAGCGCTCCAGGTATTCTTCCGTCGCGATGCGGGCCACCTCGCTCAGCGGCCCGTGCGCGAACGCCTTGCGCGCTCGCGAGCCGGCATACTCCAGCAGCGCCTTGCGCAGCGCCCGGTCCCGGTCCGGATCCGCCGCCTCGCCGCACGCGGTCACCATCAGCGGATGGTCGTCCACGGACAGGTCGCGGCCCACGACGTACACGTTCACGAGGCCGAAGTCCGTGCTCGCAAGCTTCGCCATCACCTCCACGCCCGCGCGCTCATAGCGCTTCAGGAGGGCTCGCACGTCCGGTGACAGCTCCGCGCCCTCCAGGTCCAGCACCACACCCTGGTCCATGGCGCGGTACTGGAGCCCGTTGCCATCGCGTTGCAGCAGCTCCAGCAGGCCATGCGCCAGCGCCTGGTGCCGCGTCAGCCCCGCGCCCTGGCCGTTGGTGATGGGCGTGATGAGGGGGGACTTCCCCTGGAGCTGCCCGGGGTGGATGGCGACGAACTCCTCCGGCACCAGCACCTTCTCCCCCGTGGAGAGCCTTTGCGCCTCCACCCAGACGAGCGGCATGTCGGGCCGGTACGGACTGCCCGCCGGCAGCCCCAGCGTGAGCGGGTCGGCCACCGCCGTGGGCCCCCGGTCGCGCACCAGGGCCGCGTAGCTGCCGTGCACGCGGGGCATCTTTTTCAGCGCCTGCTCGGCGAAGGTCTCCTCCACCAGCTCGCCCAGCGCGCCCACGTGCGCGTCTTCCTCCGTGACCCCGTAGCTGCTGCAATGCGACACCGCGCCGGGCGCGCTGCCCATCCGCAGGCTCGAGGAGACCACCGGGATGCCCAGCCGGTCGATGGGGTCGATGCGGAACGTCTGCAGCGCGCCCGTGGACACGGCGCGGAAATAGGCATCCAGGGCCTGGGAAACGCTCATGACAATTCCTCCAATGAAAGGGGACGGGTGTGCGGCATGCCTTCGAGCAGCCGGTCGAACAGCGCGAGCGCGTGCTCGCGGGTGACGCCCCGGGCGAACTCGAAGGTCGTGAAGACGTTCTCGAACGGGAGCTGCTTGAGCACCGCGCGGTAGCGGCGCAGCTCTCCGTGGCTCAGCGGAATCGCGTAGTGGAAGCCCTTGTGACACGACAGCGCCGTGGGCTTGCCGCGCGCGTCCAGGTCCACCTTCAGCGCGTCCCCGCAGAACAGGGAGCGGGTGCGCGCGTCGTACATCACCGTCTGGCCCTCGTAGTGGCCGCCCACGCAGTGCAGCGTCAGGTCCGGCGCCAGTTCGTGCTCGTCATCCACCGGCCAGCGCACCTGGAAGGCCTTGGTGTACGGCACCGCGTCCTTGTGCAGGACGAGCAGCGGATCGAAGTGCTCCTGCAACTGCCACAGCGCCCCGAAGCCGTGCGGGTGCGACGCGGACAGCACCCGGATGCCGCCCATCACCTCCAGGTATTCCAGCGCCGGCTTCGAGTACCAGGGCGCGCCCTCGAACGCGATGTTGCCTTCGGGCCGGTGCAGCAGCCACCCGGTGGAGCCCAGGCCGAAGGACGGCTCGCAGGTGAAGCCCCAGATGCCGGGAAGCGTCTGCTCCCAGCGCGTGGACAGCCGCTCCGACACCTGGCCCGCCGTCTGGAAGTTCCAGCCGTCGCGCGGCAGGGCGTTGCGCACGTCCAGGCAGGTGGGACAGCCCGTGGGCGGTTCGTGGGCGAAGCCCGGCTGCCACGTGCCGCAGTGGGTGCAGGCGTAGCGGGTCAGTGACATGGCGGGAACGCCCTTCCGGAGTGCGTCGCCTGGCCGAGCAGGCCCACGAGGCGCACGTCGCGCTCGGGTGGGAACGGCTGCGGCCGGCCCTCCAGCACGCACGTGGTGAAGGACTCCACCTGGTGGAGGAAGGGACTGCGGTCCTCCTCCGGCGACAGGTGGACCCAGGTCTCCTCGCCCGTCTTCGCGTCGGTGAGCGACAGCGAGCCGCCGGGCGTCTGGCCCATCGTCTTGTACGCCAGCGCCCGCGCCTTCGTGCCGATGAGCTCCAGCGTGCGCCGGGGGTACGCGTCCGGGCAGTTGTAGGCCACCTGCAACAGCCCCAGCGTGCCGCTCCTGAACTGCCCCATCAGCACCGCGCCGTCGTCCACCGCGTAGTCGTGCACGCGCCGCTGCACCATGGCGGTGAGCGACTGCCATTCATCCCCCAGCAGCACCTCCAGCAGGTCCAGCCCGTGCGGCGCCAGGTCGATCATCGCGCCGCCGCCGGCCTGCTCCGGGTCGATGCGCCAGTTGCCCGGGGCCCAGTCCGCGGGCAGCCAGCAGGCATAGTGGATGCGCGCCTGGGTGATGGTGCCCAGCACGCCCTCCTTCACCAGCGTGCGCAGCTTGCGGTGCGCCGCGTGGTGGCGCTGGTCGAACGCGGTGGCGTAGTGCACGCCCGCGCGCTGACACGCCGCCACCATGCGCAGCCCGTCCTGCGCCGTGACGGCCATGGGCTTCTCGCACAGCACGTGCTTGCCGGCCGCCGCGCACGCCTCCGTCATCGCCGCGTGCAGGTGGTTGGGCGTGGCGATGTAGACCGCGTCCACGGCCTTGTCCTCCAGCACCGAGGACAGCTGGGTGTACCGGGCGGCGTCGTCCGCCTGCGGGCGCATCAGCGCCTCCGCGTCCGAGTCACACAGCGCGACCAGCCGCGTGTTGCGCGCCCCCTGGAGCGCGGGGATGACGTAGTCCCGGGCCACCCAGCCACAACCCACCACGGCCCAGCCCAGCTTTCGGGCCTCCGGCTTCGCATTGAACATGGTCACCACCTCTCCGGAAGGTCGAGCAGCCAGCGGCGGCGCAGCAGGACGGGGCGCTCGTCCGGCATCGCGCCCCGGGTGGCCCGCATGAAGAAGGCCGTGTCGTCGGCGCTGTCGCCGCGCAGGTAGTGGGCGTTGGCGTACTCCAGGGCCAGCCCCGGCGTGGGCCAGGCGGGAGACAGCTGGCCGTCCCGGGTCGTCAGCAGCGGGTTGGGGCGCAGCCGCACGTCGGGCGCGGGCGCTCCGAAGTCGATGGCGCGACGGGCCGGGTCCGCGGGCCACGCGAAGCAGAGGGCCTCCGCGTGCCGCAGCTCCTCCGGCGTGGCGGCGGGGACGGGGCGCTGCTCCAGGAAGCCGGTGACGAACGCGGCGTCGTCGTAGCAGGCGGCCTGGGGCAGCAGCCGCGCGTACTCCTCCGGACTCAGCGGCGTGCCGCCCACGCCTCGCTGATCCACCCGCCGGTTGTGGGCGTGGCCCACCAGCACCCGGCCGGTGTCCCCGGCCACGCGCCGCATCTCCAGCAGCACCCCTTCCTTGTCCGGCAGGAAATAGAAGGCGTCGTGGCACAGCACGGTGGCCCCCTCCACGCACGACAGGGGCAGGCCCGACGCGGCGACGTCCACGCAGACGAGCAGGGCGTCCGGCACGATGAAGTGGCGGGCGAGCCACAGCCTGGCGAACACCACGTCCAGGCCCACGCCGGGCGTGCCCCGGAGCGTCACCTCGCGCAGCACCTGCCCGATGCCGCACGCGACCTCCACCACGCGGGGCGGCGCGTCCCAGTGCTGCGCGAGCAGTCCCAGCGCGCTCAGGAAGGTGGGCGCCGACTGCCGGTGCGCGAAGTAGGCGGCCACCGGCCCGAAGCACAGCCGGTCCATGGCCTCGCGCAGGCCCATGGTCCCGTCCTCAACGCCCGCCACCACGGCGGCCGCTTCGTCGAGCGAGGGCGGCGGGGTGCGCGCGTGGTCGTCCTGGTCCCGCAGCAGCAGCGCGACCGCACGACGGCGGTCGCCCTGCTCCAGCGCCTGGACGACGGCGTCGCGCAGCGCGTCCCGGCCGGTGCGCAGGAAGGGGATGCCCTCCACCACGGGCCAGTGTCCGGTGCCGTCCGTCCAGAGGTCGGGCGCCGCCGGGGTGCGGGGGTACAGCGGCCGGCCCGTGTCCGGCGAGAGGAGTCGCGGTGCCACCGCGTCGGAAGACCTGCGAAGGAGATTCATGGCCACACCGCCGCTTCCGCGAGGACGTCGTTGCCGAAGGCCCTCAGGGGCCCCGGGTGGATCAGCTCCAGCTCTTCCATCGCCTGGCGCAGGGTGAAGCCCGCCGCGCGGGCGTGGGCGTCCAGCTCCAGCACCCGGTCCAGCGCGTCCGCGGCGTTGAAGGCCCGCGCCTCGGCCGTGTCCGGGTGGCCGGTGAGCTCCAGCGCCTGACGCACGCTCCGGGACAGGGCTTCCGGAAGCGAGGCCAGGGCCTTCTGCGTGAGCCCCTTCATGAGCGGCTCCAGCAGGTCCTCCAGGAGCGCTTCGCCCGCGTAGCCCGCGTCCGGCAGCTCCGCGTTGAAGAGGTGATGCGACAGCCCCGCCAGGAAGGGCAGGGCCGGGTCCGCGCCGAAGCGCGGGGCGACGAGCACCGCGCCCACCGCCACCGCGTAGCAGTGGTCGGCGTGGCCTTCCTGCGGTGGGACGAGGATGCGCGCGCGGCCGGGGAACGTGGCCCCGGCGCGCGGTTGGTGCACCAGCCGCTCCACGAACGCGGGCGGCGCGTGGGGCCCGGGCGCCTCCAGCTCCTGCGAGAGCGCCTGGGACAGCCGCTCCCGCAAGTCGGGGTCCAGGGGCCCCGCCACCGCGTCCAGCCCGCGGCGCAGCACCAGGAGCGTGTCCCGGGGAGCCATGCCGGCGCGCTGGAGCACGCCCGCGTCCAGGCCGCCCAGCCGCACCGCCGCCACCGCGCGCGCTGTCTCCTGGAGCGCCACGGTGCCGGGGTCCATGCCCGCGACGAGGGCCGCCCAGGCGCGACGGAAGCCGTGCGCCGCGAGGCCGTCCGGATGGTCCGGGGTGCGGATCCGCTTGAGGTCCATCAGCTCCGACAGCAGCGGGCGGAGCTTCGCCAGATGGCCCGGGGCCACCGTCGTGTCACGCGCGGGTGCGTTCATGTCCGGGTTTCAGCCCCTGATGCGTTCGGGGGTGGACTCGGCCTTGCGCGTGCGGCCCTTGGACAGCCAGGCCATCAGGCGGCGCTGCTGTTCTGCCATGGCGTGTTCGACGGGCTGACCGTCTGGCGACATGGGTGCCTTGAAGAAACACCCCAGCGCGTCGATGACGCCGCCCTCACCCCGGCGTTTGGCCACGTCCAGCGTGCGCGCCAGCTCCACGACGAGGGGCGCGGCGAGGATGGAGTCCTTGCAGAGGAAGTTGAGCTTGATCTGCATGGGCTGCCCGAGGAAGCCCGTGACGTCGATGTTGTCCCAGGCCTCCTTGTTGTCCCCGCGCGGGCGGTAGTACTGGATCTGCACGATGTGGTCCTGGACCTTGTAGCCAAGGATGCTGTCCAGGGCCGCGCCCTTGGTGTCGAGCTTGTTCTGCTTCGACGCCGGGTCGTTGAGGGCCTCGCCGTCGCGGTTGCCCAGGATGTTGGTGGAGTACCAGCCGTCCACGTGCAGCGCGCGGTCGCGCAGGGCGGGGGCGAGCACCGTCTTGAGCAGCGTCTGCCCCGTCTTGCCGTCCTTGCCGGCGATGGGCGCTCCGGTGCGCTTCGCGAGCTCCAGCAGCGCGGGCACGTCCGCGGCGACGCTGGGCGTGAAGTTGGCGAACGGGATGCCGTCCACGATGGCCGCGTAGGCGTAGAGCATGGCCGGACCGATGTCCGCGTCGTTCGCGTCCAGGGCCTTCTCGAAGGACTCCGGCGTGGCGAACTCCGGCCGGGTGAGGTCCACGCTCTTCTCCGTGGAGGCCAGGTTCACGACCACCACGCGCTCCAGGCCCTGCTCCTTCTTGAAGCGGAGGAGGTCCTCGCGGATGGCCTGCACCTGTTCGCGCAGGCCGCGCGTCTTCTTCGTCGCCGTGCCGACGACGTTCTTGCAGAACTTCGCGTTGGAGGCCGCGGGCCAGGGCCGCATGTTCCGGAGCACGGGCGCCACCGCCTCCATCTGGCTGTCGGTCAGCACCGCGTGGTTGCGCGCCGCCTTCTCCAGGTCCTCCTCGAACAGGTCCCAGCCGCCAAACGTCAGCGCGCCGTAGTCCGCGAGGCCCATGTCCTTCGCGCCCGCGAGCGGCAACCCTCGCGTGTCCACCCGCCCCCGCCGCAACAACTC
>NZ_RAWI01000388.1 GCF_003612125.1 Corallococcus praedator | reverse complement strand
GTCCCCCAGGGACGTGAAGGCCGCGACGGTGTGTTCGAACTGCGCCAGCACGAACGTCACCGTGCCCTGCGAGCGCGTCACCGGCAGCGGCCGGTTCTCCGCCTCCGCCAGGATGCCCCGCTCGCGCAGCGCGGCCACCGCGGCGCGCGACTGACGCTCCGCCACGGCGAAGGGCAGCCCGCCCACGAAGGACATCACCCGCACCTCGCGCAGCACGCCCCGCGCGGGCAGGTCCACCCGCAGCGGCGGTTCTCCCGGGGCGCCCACCTCCGCGGTGAACTCGCCCGCGCCCTCCGGATAGAAGCCCGCGTGCGTCAGCGACAACTGCACGGGAAACCCGTAGGCGCGCGCCACCGGTAGCCACGCGCCCGTGAGCGCATGGAAGCTGGGGCTGTTGCGCAGGTGCGTGGCGCCCCGCAGCGTGAGCCGTCCTCCGCCCGCCAGCGCCAGCGGGTACACGAGGCACTGGAAGAGCAGCGGCGTACTGCCCGCGGTGCCCACCTCCAGCAGGTAGTCCCCGGCGCGCACCGGGCCCGGGGTGAAGCGCAGCTCGGACGCGCCCACGACGGCGCCCTCGCTGGTGCTGGCGCTCAGGGCCTCCGCGCCGCGCACGTAGGCCAGGTGCTGGGGGCGCAGTCCCGGCGGATCCCGGTGCTCGCGCAGCCGGGTGAGCTGGAAGGGCCGTCCGGTGATGAGCGACAGGCACAGCGCCGAGCGGAGGACGTGGCCCCCTCCCTCCCCCATGCTTCCGTCGAGCAGCACCAGCCCGGCGTCGGTCCGGTCGTGACCGGTCATGTCCCTCCCGTCATGGGTCGAAGGCGAAAGGCGTGAAGCGCTCGCGCCCGGCGGCGCATCAGCGTAGCAGACCCCGCGTGTCCGGCTGGTGACTTAGTCGTCCAGCGCGGGCAGCACGGACACCTTCAGTGCACTGGGATGCGCCGCCGAGTGATGGATCCGGTGCATGGCGCGCACGAAGTCGCTCTCCTTCGCCGCGTAGATGCTGGGCACGAAGGTCTGCGGGTTGCGGTCGATGAACGGGAACCAGCTCGACTGCACCTGCACCATCAGCCGGTGGCCGCGCTGGAAGGTGTGGAACACGTCGTTGATGACGAAGCGCACCTTGGCCACCTCGTTCGGGGTGAAGGGCTTCGGCTGCACGTAGCTGTCGCGGAAGCGGCCCCGGAACGGCTCCGCGCGCACCAGCGTCTGCTGGCCGCCCCGGTCGCGCTCGCCGGCCCGTTCCGCCTCCTTCGTCCAGCCGCGCAGCTTGCCCGGGTTCACGTCCACCAGCTTCACCACCCAGTCCGCGTCGCTGCCGGTGGTGGACACCCACAGCTCCGCCTCCAGCGGGCCCGCCAGCGTGAGGTCCTCCTCCAAGGGCGGCGTCTGGTACACGACCACGTCCGGACGCCGCGAGGCGAAGCGCTGATCCTCCGCCATGAAGCCCCGGGTCATGTTGGCGGAGTGCTCCTGCGTGTACGGCACGGGCTTCGCCGGGTCGCTCACGTATTCGTCGAACGACGCCTCCTTGACCGTGGGCGCCTGGAACGTCAGCCCGCCCTGGGGCTGGAAGAACAGCCGCGTCGGCTTCGCGTTCTTCGGGGGCCACGCGTCCAGGTGGCGCCAGCGGTTGGCGCCGCCCTCGAAGACGAGGGCCTCCGGGACGGTGGGGGCCGGTCCCCCCTTCAGGTGGTGCTTGAAGAAGGCCAGCGCCAGGTCCTGGTACGTGACGCTCGTGGGGAAGCCGAAGTCCGCGTCGCCCAGGGAGGAGCCGTCCGTGCGCATCCAGCCGCCGTGGGGCCAGGGGCCCATCACCAGCGTGTTGGTGATGCCGGGGTTCTGCTTCTCGATGGCGGCGTACGTGCGCAGCGGGCCGTAGAGATCCTCCGCGTCGTACCAGCCGCCCACCACCAGCATCGCGGCCTTGATGTTCTTCAGATGGGGCAACAGGTTCCGCGCCTGCCAGAAGGCGTCGTAGTTGGGGTGCGCGAGCAGGTCCTTCCAGAAGCCGATGTCTCCGTGGAGGTACTTCGCGTCCGCGTTGCCCACCGGGCCCAGGTCCAGGAAGAACTGGTACGCGTCCGGGGTGCCCATCTCCAGGGGATGCCAGCCCTCCACGTCGGTGAGCGTGGGGCGCGGCTTGCCGAAGGCGGAGAAGAACGTGAACGTGAGCTGGAGGTTGAGGGCGCCATGCCGGTGCATGTCGTCCCAGAACCAGTCCGCGATGGGCGCCTGCGGCGACACGGCCTTGAGCGCGGGGTGCGAGTCGATGGCGCCCGCGGCCGCGTAGAAGCCCGGATAGGAGATGCCCCACAGGCCCACGCGGCCGTTGTTGTTCGGCGCGTGCTTCACCAGCCAGTCGATGGTGTCGTACGTGTCGCTGCTCTCATCCACCTCCTTGCCGCGCTTGGTGTCGCGGTGGGGGCGCACGTCCACGAACTCCCCTTCGGACAGGTAGCGGCCGCGCACGTCCTGGACGGCGAAGATGAAGCCGTCCTGTTCGAAGGCCGCGGTCGCCAGGCTGTTCGGGTAGCGGTCCACGCCGTACGGGGCCGCCGAGTACGGCGTGCGCTGGAGCAGCACGGGGTAGCGCTTCGTGGGGCTCGCGTCGTTGGGGACGTAGAAGGACGTGAAGAGCTTCACGCCGTCGCGCATGGGGATGCGCACTTCGTACTTCGTGTAGTGCGAGCGCAGGTACGCGGCGCGCTGCTCCGGGCTCTGCTCGGACGGCGGCTTCGGCGCGGGCTGCGTCTGCGCCACGGCGGTGCCGGACAGCGAGAACAACGCGAGCGCGGCCAGGATGCGGGTGCCTGGGGACATGGCCCCTCCCTCTTCGTGTGAGTCGTGTCGTGCGGCAGCGGCGGCATTGTGGGGGATGCGGCGGGAGCAAGGAAGCGCGAGGTGCCCGTGCAAGGTTTGCACAGGGGCCAGGGCCAGGGCGTGCGGGGCTTGCACTCCCGGCAAGGTTTGCACAGCCGCCCGTGGCGACGGATGCGGGCCTTCGAATTGCACAGGTCCTCGGCGTACAGGTTCATGCGGGGGCGCGTTCCAGCGCCTCGCTCAATCCATCGCAGGCGGGAGACGAACACGTGTCAGCCATCATGAAGGCCTGGAGGCGGGGACTGCTGGGCGCGGTGTTGCTGGGAGGCGCGGTCGCGGTCGCGGAGCCTCCTCCGACGAACAGCGCGCAGGGGACGCAGTTGCATGGCTCGGAGCGCTTCGAGTCCATCAACATCCCGCTGGCCTCGCTGGAGGTGCCCCCGTTTCTCGCTGGCGCGAAGTGCGCGAGTCCGGCGAAGGCGGTGCAGGTCTACGGGCGGCTGATGGTGGCCCAACTGTCCTGCACCAGCCTGCCCCCACCCTACTCGGGGCTGACGGGGTACTTCCTGGATGGGCCCACGCTGGTGGGAGCATCATTCCGTGCGCCGTTCGAGGGCCGCTCGGTGAAGCTCGTCATCGAGGAGGCCCGCTGTCACGCGGGCATCACGTCGTCCCCGGTCGCGTGTACGAGCGAGAATCTCAGCTCCGGTGTGGCGCGCTGGGAGTTCCGGGTGAGCGCCACCACGGACGACAAGACGCCCACCGTGCCGCTGTGCCCCGCCGGCAGCGGGTTCGCGCTCGCGGTGCCCCATCCATGGTCGACGGGCGGTGAGCTGCTGAACAACCCGGACTACTTCACCTTCGCGTGCGCGCCCTCGAACCAGGGCACGGCCAGCAATCCGTTCTTCGTGGGGGGCGGCGTCATCGCCAAGTGCATCGACTGGGGCTACGCGCCCTGGGGTGGGCCCTCCTCTCCGGACGCCGTCGCGCGCGACTCCCACGAACTCTGCACGCGCATGGCGAGGGCGGACTATTGCGGCGAGGGAAAGAGCAACACGCTGGATGGCACCCCGCTGTCGTTCATGGGACCGCAGAGCGCCCTGGCGCTGAGCACCAACGGCTACCCCGTGGCGACCGTGGAACAGGGGCAATACGCGCTCGAGGCCGTGTGGAAGCGGGACTCCTGCGGCACGGTCCGCCCGCTGTGCCTGGGCAAGAAGCGCTGGGACAGCCTGTCGCTGGAGGCCACGTGCCTCAACCGCGCGCTCGAAGCCGGCACGCCTCCCGTCATCGCCACCGGACCTTCCATCCGGCCGTGCGAGGACCTGAAGCTGACGAACTACGCGGACGACACGCTGCTCGTGTCCTATTCGCTCTTCATCGACCGTGCGTTGGTGATGTTCAAGAAGACGGACACGGAGTTCGTGACGACCACGTCGGTGGTGGCGGATCTCCAGGAGCACCCGGGCATCGAGGACGTGTCCACGTTCCGGGCGGACCTCAACGGTGACGGGCTGGCGGATACGCCGTCGCTCGTCCCCCTGCGCGCGGAAGGTCCCATCCTCTCCGCGAAGCTGCCTTCGGCCATCAAGAAGCGCATGGGCTCCTTCATCAAGCCGCTGTACCGGTGCGTGGACCACGTGGGGCGCAGGCTGCTCACGGACTCGAACACCTGCGCTCCCGCCACCGGCTTCTTCCTCAATGCCGTCAGCTCCGACCAGGGCATCGAGGGCTATGTGTACAGCGCCGTGGACGCCGACAGCACGGGGCAGCGCCGGCCGCTGAAGCTGTGGAAGCACCCGACGCTGGGCTTCTACGCCACGTCCACCCAGGCCCCCTCCTCCGCGTTCGTCTTCGTGAAGGACCTGGGCTTCCTGCCCGCCGTGGGACAGCTCCCGGGGCGCGACCTCTGAATCACGGCACGGACGCGCACACGCGCATCCCGATGAAGGGGAAGCGTGTGCGCGGCTCTCCGTCGCCGTGGTTGAGGACCCGGGCGGTGAGCGCGTCCTGGTAGAACGACCCGCCGCCGTACGCGGGCGTGCCGCCGGTGTCCGTCACCAGCCACTCCCACACGTTGCCGGACTGATCCGCCACGCCAAAGGGGCTGTCCGACGCGGGATGCGAGCCCACCGCGTCCGGCCCGAAGGCGCGGGGTTTGCGGCCGTAGGTGGCGTCGAAGTTGGCGTCGTCCGGTGCGAGCGTCGGACCGTGCGGATAGTCGCGCCCGTCTGCGCCCCGGGCGGCGCGTTCCCACTCCCGTTCGGTGCACAGGCGCGCGCGGGGAAGCCGGCCGGTGGTGTCCAGCCAGGACGCGTAGGCGCGGGCGTCCTCCCAGGAGATGCCGGACACGGGGAAGCGGCGCCAGTCCTGTTCGGCGCGCAGTTCCCGGTCCTGGTAGCGCAGCGGCTCCCCTTCCCTCGCGTGGTAGGCGACGCCTTCGTGCTCCAGGTGGAAGGTCCAGGTGGCGTCGGGGTCGGGCAGCAACTCGATGGTGCCGAAGTAGTTCGTGCCCCGGGGCCTGCGCGCGGCGCGCTCCGACGCGGGCAGTGCGCGCAGCCAGGTGAGCCAGTCCGCGTACGTGACTTCGTGGCGCGCGATGAGGAAGGCGCCCGTGGTGAGGGGGTGCAGCGGGCGCGTGCGCACGACGGTGCGGCGGATGCTTTCGTCGTCGCCGCTGCCGTAGAGGAAGCGGCCCGGGGGCACGTAGACGTAGCCGTCGGGGACGTGTTCGGGGAGGACGACCCGGGCCTGGAAGACGCCGCCTCTCCCGAGCAGTACGGGGTAGCGCACGGGCGGCCGGTCCGGTCGCGTGAACGTCAGGAGGTAGGAGCCGGGTGACAGGGTGATGCCCGAGGTGATGGGCGTGGTGCCGAAGGTCCAGGGCTCGGAGGGTTCGCCCGCGATGGGCTCCAGGCTTTCGACCTGGACGACGGCGCCCGGGGGATCGCTGTCCAGGTCCATGCGGACGGGGGCTCTCAGCTTGTTGCTCGTGACGCCGCTGGGATCCACTTCGTCCAGGCGTTGGATCAAGGCCGCGCGGACCTCGGGTTTACGGTCGCGCTCCGCGATGAGGATGCGCTGGAGGAGCACGTCGGCGAGCCGCTGGTCCAACGGATCATTCCAGCCCGCGCCCACGCGCGTCCGCGAGGCTTCGAGGATGGCGGTGGCCTCCTCGTAGCTTCGGGCCTGTTTCGCGCCCAGGCTCAGGGCCTTGGCCCAGGCGTCCTCGGCGAAGGGCAAGCGGTCCGAGTCGAACGCGGCGAACGCCTCCGCGCGGAGGGCTTCAATCTGCGCTCCCAGGACCTGGTTCCCATTGAGCGTGGCGGCGGCGGAGGCCAGTGCCCGCTCCGCGTCGCGGCGACGGGAGTGCTCTCCGTACCAGTTGCTTCCGAAGAGGATGGACGCCGCCAGGAGCGGGAGCGCGACCACCCGGCCAACCCGCACCCACCTGGGCCGGGGCCTTGGGGGCGTCGCGAGGGAGGTGTCACCTCGGGTGATGGAGAGGCGCGAGGAGATGGACTCCAGTGCGTCACGCAGGGCTTCGGCGGAGTCGAAGCGCTCGGCGGGGTCATGCGCGAGGCAGCGGGTGACGACCGACGCGAAGGTGGGATCGATCCCGGGAACCACCGTGTCCAGGGATGCGAAGGTCCGAGGTTCGAAGGGGGCGTCCGCGAGCGGCCCCGGCGTAGAGCCTCCGCACAGTTCGTAGAGGAGCACGCCCAGCGAGAAGAGATCACTGCGGGCAGTGGCCGGTTCGCCGCGCCAGACCTCGGGGGCCATGTAGAGCGGGGTCCCGATGCGTCCCGTGGAGAGCAGGTCCGAGGGGCCGCGCGGAAGCTCCTGCGGCGCGAGCGGGGCCGCGGTCGCGGTGCGCTGGGATGCACTCGCGTCGGCATTGCGCGGAAGGTCCGCCGTCGCACTCCGCCGCAGGTCTTGCGCTGAATCGAGCGTGGCGTGGTTCGCGGACGCGAGGCGTCGGAGGGTTCCTGCTTCAGCAACGCCTGAACGTCCCGCCGTCGCGATCCGCAGCGAACCCGCGCGGTCCTCGGTGCCCGCAGGCAGGTCCACCGTGGCCGCGCCCTCCGCCAGCGGGCCCCCTGCCCCACCCACCTGGAAGTCCGGCAGGAGAACAGGCCCGACGGGCACGACCGCCACGTCGAGCAGCTTCGCCACCCCGAAGTCGAGCAGCTTCACCTGCCCGTCCTCCGTCAGCAGCGCGTTCGCGGGCTTGAGGTCCCGGTGCAGCACTCCCTGCCGGTGCGCCGCCGCGAGCCCCCGCGCCAGCCCCATCCCAATCTCCAGCACCCGCTCCCACGGCACCGGACGCGCCAGCCGATCCAGGCTGTCCCCGCGCAGGAACTCCGAGACCAGATACGGGCGGTCGCGCACCTCTCCCACGCGGTGGATGCCCACCACGTTCGGGTGCTGCACCCGCGCGATCGCCCGCGCCTCGGTGCGGAAGCGCTCGCGCTGCACCTCATCCGGCGCGACGCCCGCGATGAACTTCACCGCCACCAACCGGTCCAGCACCGTGTCATGCGCGAGGTACACCTCCCCCATCGCGCCCCGCCCCAACGGCTGAAGCAGGCGGTACTCCCCGAACGTCGCGGGGGGCTGCCACGGTGTGAGGCCCTCGCTCCTCATTCCCCCGCCGGGCCCCGTCCTCGCGAAGCGATGCGGTGCTGCTTCAGCTTGAACGCGAACGTGCGCAGCGGCATGCCAATCAACTGCGCCGCGCGCGTCTGCACCCCACCCGTCGCCTCCAGCGCCTCCACCATCCGCTGCCGCTCCAGCGTCCGCAGCTCCTCCGCCAGGTTCTGGAACGCACGCGGCACCGGGGGCTCCGTCCCGTCACGAACGGTGGTCTCTCCCGCGTCCGCGTCCGAGCGCTCCAGCCCCTCCCGCAAGGACTCCGGCAGGTGCGATGGCTCCACCACCGGCCCCGGCGACGTGGCCGCCGCGTACTCCAGCGCGTTCTTCAATTCGCGCACGTTGCCCGGCCACGAATGCGCGCCCAGCACCGCCATGGTCGCGGCGGACAGGTGCAGCACCGGACGCCCCGCCCTCGCGCAGGCGTCCTCCAGGAAGGCCCGCGCCAGGAGGGGCAGCTCCCGAGGTCGGTCTCGCAACGGCGGCAGCATCACCACCGCCGCGGACAGGCGGAAGAACAGGTCCTGCCGGAACCTCCCCGCCTTCACCTCGTCCGCCAGCACCCGGTGCGTGGCCGCCACCACGCGCAGGTCCACCGGCCGCTCGCGCGAATCCCCCAGCCGCGTGATGACCTGCTGATCCAACGCGCGCAGCAGCTTCGCCTGGATGGGCAGCGACAGCTCCGCCACCTCGTCCAGGAACAGCGTCCCGCCACTGGCCCGCTCCAGCAGCCCCGCCCGCGCGCGGTCCGCGCCGGAGAAGGCGCCCTTCTCATGGCCGAACAGCTCCGCCTCCACCAGGCTCTCCGGCAGCGCCGCGCAGTTGATCGCCACGAAGGTCTGCGCCGAACGCGGGGACCAGTGATGCACCGCCCACGCCGCGTTCTCCTTGCCCGCCCCCGTCTCCCCGTGCACCAGCACCGGCAGCGGGCTCGCCGCCAACCGGCGTAGGAGCTCGAACAGCCGCACCAGCGCCGCATCCGCCACCACCACGGAACGCTCGCCCAGCCCCAGCCGGTACAGCGAAGGCCCGCTGACGCGCGTCTCGCCGGGGTCCGCCGCCAGGGCCGCCGCCCGCGCCGCCCCAATCAACGCATCCC
>NZ_RAWI01000387.1 GCF_003612125.1 Corallococcus praedator | reverse complement strand
GCCCAAGCCCGCCTCCCAGGCGGGGTTGCACCGTCGGCTACCGGACCTGCCAGCTACAGGCCGTACTCGGCGCGCTTGTTCTCCGCGCGCGTGGCGCACGGCTGGTCGTACTCGGGGAAGTACTCGCGCATGTGGTCCAGCGTGGAGGCGGCCTGCTTGAAGCGGCTCTGGTTGTAGTAGCCCTCCACCTCCAGCAGCAGCTTGGAGCAGGTCCGGTCCAGCTCCTGCTGGGCGTTCTTCATGCCTTCCTGGGCCTCGTAGTACAGCTCCGGCTTGGGGTCCGGGTGGGCCTCCAGCATCAGCCACGCCTCGCGGAAGGACTTCCACGCCTCGTAGCGGTTGCGCGCGCCGATGTCCGGCGTCTCGAAGTTCTTGCGGCCCTTCTTGTAGGACTCGCCGGCCATCTGGACCAGCTGCACCGTCGACAGCTGCTCGGGCAAGAGGGCGCGCTCCACCCAGACGTTCCACACGCGCCACGGGTCCTCGCCGGGCGGGTTGCGGGTGTTGTCGAAGATGATGCGGTTGGGCTCGCCCTTGCGCAGCTGCTGGGGCGGGATCATCAGCTCCAGCGAGCGCTCCTGGCTGGCCAGCGTGTCCGGGGGCACCTTGCCCACGTCCACGCCGTTGACGCTCACCACGACCTCGTCCTTGGAGATGCCCTGGGCCTGGTAGTGGAGGATGACCACCGCGCGCGTGGCGGCGACGAACTCCCACTCGAAGACCTTCATGTCCGGCCGGTTCCAGGTGACGCCGTCGCCCAGGCCGAACGAATCATTGATGGGCTGGTTGGTCAGGCGCACCGGCTCCTCGCCGCGCGCCACCTTCTCGTCGCCGCCGAGCACCAGCCAGTACAGCAGGCCGAAGAGGGCCAGCACCACCACGCCGCCGCCGGTCATCACGCCCGCGCGGACCTTGGGGCTGGCCTCCGCCCAGAACAGGCGCAGGTTGGCCGCCAGGCCCGGCGTCTCACGGCGGATGCGGGCACGGTCGGCGGCGGACAGGCCTCCGCCCCCGCCAGTACCGGCCCGGGGAGAGGAGACGCGGGCCACGGAGCGGGACGACTGCGAGCCCGTGCGGCGCGCCGGAGCGGACGTCCCGGACGGACGCGGCGCCAGGGCCTGGGGCGCGTCGTCGTCCGGCGGGGGCACGGCGGCGCGCTGGGGGTTGGTGGTGGGCCGGCGGATCGCGCGCATGTTCATGCGGGTGGACTCCGCGCGGATCTCCTGGAGCTCCTCCTCGTCGGCGCCCTCCGGGCGCAGCGACGCGGCGGCCTTCTTGTTGCGCTGCTTGCGCAGCGAGTCCATGGACACGATGCGGGTGCTGTTGGCGCCGTCTTCCTGGGGCGCGTCTTCCTCGCCGGTGGTCGCGTCGTCCTGGGCGAGCGCGAACAGGAACGTCACCGGCCCCAACGTGATGGCATCCCCGTCGGTGAGCGCCTGCTTCTGCACCGCCGCGCCGTTGATGAGCGTGCCGTTGGCGCTCTTCTGGTCCTCCACCCCGTAGCCCTCGCCCATCTTCAAGATGCGGCAGTGGCGGCGGGACACACCCGGGTCGTACAGCACCACGTCACACTCGGAGGTGCGACCGATGAGCACGGAGTCCTGGTCGAAGACGAACTCCTTGCCAGCGTCTTTTCCCTCGGAGATCGTCAGTTGGAAAGCCATGTCGTCCTAGGAGCCTATCGAGGCATGCACGGCTCGGGCAACGGCTGCGCGAGCGCTCGCCGGCTCCAGCACCTCCGCCTCGCCTCCGAAGGATAGCACCCACTGCGTGAGCCAGCGCTCACTGTCTCCAGCCACGCGCACCTCCACCCCTCCGTCAGCGAGCGGGCGGGCGTCCTGCCCGAAGCGCTCCTTCACGTAGGGCGCGGCGATGGGTGAGAAGCGCACCCGGACGGAGGCCTCGCTGGCGCCGCGCGCCGGGTTGGGCACGTCCGCGCGGGCGTCCGGCGGGGGTAGGAAGGCGGTGGTGGTGACGGCCAGGTCCTCCATCCGGTCCAGCCGGAACAGGCGCGCGTCCTGGCGGGTGTGGCAGAAGCCCTGGAGGTACCACTGACCCCGGTTGCTGAGCAGCTCGTAGGGGCGCACCCGGCGCGACTCCGCCGGACGGCCCGGGGTGGCGTAGCCGAACGTCACTTCCAGCCGCTCCAGGATGGCCCGGGTGAGCGGCCCCAGCGCCAGGGGCGCCTCGCCGGTGGCGTCGATCTTCCGGTACATGTCCCGGAAGCGCTCGCGCGCGGCGGGCGGGATGATGTTCTCCAGCTTGGTGAGGGCGCTCTGGAGCGCGTCCCCGGTGGCCGGGCGCAGCAGCTCCGCCGCGGCGGCCAGGGCCGCGGCCTCGCCCGCCGTCAGCCGGGGCGGCGCGAACAGGCGCTGATCCAGGTCCACGTAGACGCGGTCGTTGTCCACGTAGATGTCGATGTAGTCGTCCGGGTTGAAGGGCGGCCGGCCCACGCATGTGAGCAGGTCCAGCTCCTCCAGCAGGTCCTCCCGGCTGATGTTGAGGGCCTTGGCCAGGGCCTCCACCGTGACGCCCGGGTGCTTGGAGACGTAGGGGACGAGGAACAGCAGTCGGCGCAGCCGCTCGTGGACGTTGCTCATGCGCTCACCTGCTGGCCATCCACCATCGCGTGCTTCTCCAGGATGCGCGCCGCCATCCGCTCCAGCGGCTCACGCGCCTCCGGAGGTCCCTCCACGCGGCAGTCCGCGCCGAGCGACAGGACGAACCGCGCCAGACCGTCCACGAACGTCACCGGGAAGCGGGCCCGCGTCACGCCCTCCTCCACCGGCTCCAGCGCCGCGCCGGGGAACAGCGAGCCCCCGCGCGAGGACAGCGGCCCCTTCAAGAGGAGCGTCACCTCCATGGGCTCATGGAAGCGGTACTGCCAGGGGAAGTACGCCACGTGCGCGTCGAGCGAGAAGTCGGCGGGCACCTCGAAGTCCGGCGTGCGCGGCCGGGCGGTGTTCGCCTTCAGCTCGCGGATGCGGTGCACGTGGAAGGTGCGCAGGCCCTGGCGCAGGTGGCAGTAGCCCACCAGCGTCCACACGCCGCGCCGCAGCGCGAGCCCATACGGGTCCACGCGCCGCTCCGTCAGCCCCGCCTGCTTGGGGCTGCCGTAGGTCAGCTGCACCCACTTGTGCGCGGAGCACGCCTCCCAGAGCGTCTCCAGCCGGGCGGAGACTTCCTTCTCCTGTCCCTCCTGGCCGGTGCCCAGCTCCATGCGCACGCGCGGGGTGGGCAGGGATTCCCCGGCGAAGAAGCCAATCTTGCGCAGGGCGTGCGCCAGGTCGTCGCGGCCCGGGAAGGCCCCGGACGCCAGCGCGGCGGAGCCGGCGGCGTAGAGCACGGCCAGCTCCTCCTTCGTGAGGTCCGCCTCCGGCAGGTAGTAGACGTTGCGGTCGACGAGGTAGCCGTCGCGCCGCTCGTCGTCGCCCTGCACGTAGCTCAGGGGGAAGCCGAGTTCGACGAGCTCCGCCTTGTCGCGCTCGAACTTGCGCTCCGCGGCGTCGTCCGAACCGCCGTAGTCGGCGGGGAAGTGCTCGCGCAGCTCGGCCCACGAGATGGGTTCCCGCGCGTCGAGCAGCAGTGCCACGAGATCAAGGATGCGTTCCGTGCGGTCCATTCAGAAGATCGGGGACGATGGCGGACAGGACCCGGGAGATCAAGCAGACCGGGGACTTCCGGGGGGTTGAGTGCGACGGCTGGGGGGAAGGGACAGCGACAAGAACAGCGGAGGCGGCCGCGCCCGTCCAGGAGGGATAGCCGCCCCCACCTGAACAGGCAAGCAGGTATCGCCATGTACCCCCTGATTCGTCCGCAAGGCAGCAGACAACCGGGGGCGTGGGGCTCGCACTCGGGGCGCGTCTGGGTTATTCCTTGGGAATTGTCGAATCGGGTGTGAAGCGACAGCGGATCCACCCGGGTCCGTTGCCCGCCGTGGGGCCGACTCGGCGGACGGATGCTTTCGAAGAGGGCTCGACCATGGACCGCACCTCCCTGCTGAAGAGATGGCTGCCCGGGCTGGCGCTGGTGCTGCTGACCTTCTTCGTCGCCACCCCGGCGCAGGCGCGCTCCGAACCGCTCTACTTCGCGCTGGAGGTCCGGCGCGACGGCCGGCTCATCGCCCAGCCCAAGCTGCTGGGTCAGGCGGGCCGGACGCTCAGGGCCGAGCGCCGCCGCCCGGGCGCGCTCTCCCCGGACTACCGGCTGGTGCTCACGCCCCGGGGTGAAGGGGATTCGTTCCAGTTGGAGCTGGACCTGTCGCTCCCAGAGGGCGAAGGCCACTCGCAGCTCGCCCTGCTGCACGGCCAGGAGCGCAAGCTGCAGCTCGGCCGGGTGCCGGGGGAGCTGGAAGTGTCCCTGCTCCTGATGAAGGTGGACTCGCCGGAGTTCCGCGCGCTGATGCGGCTCACGGAAGGGACGCCCGGCACGGTGCAGTCCGTCTCCAGCTCCATCTAGGCGGCCCCCGTCTGCGGCCGCCCCGCCCAGCGCTACAGCACCGCCAGGTCGTCGCGGTGCACGGCCTCGTCCAGGTAGCGGTAGCCCAGCACCGCTTCGATGTCCGTGCTGCGCCGTCCGGTGATGCGCCGCAGCTCGCTGGCGTCGTAGGTGGAGAGGCCCCGGGCGAACACCGCCCCGGTCGCGTCCGCCAGATCCACCGGGTCCCCCCGGCTGAACTCCCCCTCCACGGCCTTCACGCCACTGGGCAGCAGGCTGCGCTTGCCGGTGACGATGGCCTCCCGCGCGCCCGCGTCCACCACCAGCCGGCCCCGGGGCCGGAGCGCATGGGCGATCCACGCCGTGCGAGCGCTGCGGCGGCTGCCCGCCGGCTCGAAGAGCGTGCCCACCTCTTCGCCAAGCAGCACGGTGCGCAGGCGGCCGGGCACCGCGCCGGAGGTGATGACGCAGGGGATGCCCAGCTCCGCGGCGCGCGCGGCGGCGCGGACCTTGGACGCCATGCCGCCGGTGCCCACGGCGCTCGTCGCGTCTCCGGCGAGGGCCAGCACCTCCGGGGTGACGCCCGGCACGGAGGGCATCAGGCGCGCGTCCGCGTCGCGGCGGGGGTCGGCGGTGTACAGGCCCTCCACGTCGGACAGGAGCACCAGCGCGTCGGCCTCCACCACGCCAGCGACCAAGCTCGCCAGCGTGTCGTTGTCACCGAACTTGAGCTCGTCCACCGACACGGTGTCGTTCTCGTTGATGACCGGCACCACGCCCGCGGCCAGCAGGCGGTCCAGGGTGTGCTTCACGTTGAGGTAGCGCCGGCGCTCCTGCACGTCCTCGTGGGTGAGCAGCACCTGCGCCACCGTGCGGTCCGCGTGGCCGAAGGCCTCCTCGTACGCCTGCATCAGGCGGCTCTGCCCCACCGCCGCGCACGCCTGCTTGCCCGGGATGTCCCGGGGCCGCGCGGGCAGCCCCAGCCGCTCCATGCCCAGCGCGATGGCGCCGCTGGACACCACCACCAATTCCCGCCCCTGGGCGGCCCACAGCAGGTCCTGGCCCAGCGCCTCGAAGTGGGCGCGGTTGAAGCGGCCGGTGGCGCTCGTCAGCGCGTTGGTCCCAATCTTCACCACCACGCGGCGGGCCCCGCGCAGGGCGTTGCGTGCGGAATCAGTCACAGGGCGGAGCGTAGGCTGGAAATGGAAAGGACGCGCGCGCCCCGATTGTTCTTGAGGGTCCGTACGCATCTGAACGGTGGTGGCTTTGTCATGAAACCCGAAGGCCCGCTGTCCATCCAATGCCTTGAACGTGGCGCGGGCCTTTCAGTGGCCGTGCCAGGAGAAACGGTTTGAAGGAAATCTTCGGCAACACCCTGGGTCTCAAGTCGAGCGAGCAGCAGCGGCTGCGCAACACCTTCCGCCGCCGGGTGGATCCGCGCGAAATCGTGTCCGCGGAGCTCGCCCGCCACCTCACCGAGCTGTCGCATGAGCTCAACCGGCAGGTGGGCGTCCTCATCAACCGCAAGGGCGACATCGAGCACGTGGTGGTGGGCAACGCGCACAAGCTGGAGCTCCCGGACATCGGCCGCGCTCGCGCCGGGCAGATCCGCCTGCGTGGCCTGCGGCTGGTCCACACGCACCTGAAGAGCGAACCCCTGACGAAGGACGACCTCACGGACCTTGCGCTGCTGCGCCTGGACTGCGTGGCGGCCGTGGGCGTGGGCCAGGAGGGCCTGCCCGGGGTGCTGCACTACGCCTACCTGGTGCCGGAGAACGGCACGGGCGAGTTCTGGCAGGTGTCCAAGCTGCCCTCCGTGCACGTCGAACAGCCGGACGTCCTGGCGACGCTGGACGCTCTGGAGGAGGAGTTCAACCGCAAGGCGGCCTCGCGCACGGTGTCCGGACGCGAGCGCGCCATCCTGGTGGCGGTGTGCCTGGACGGCAACCGCGCGCGGGCGGAGTCGTCGCTGGCGGAGCTGAAGGAGCTGGCGCGCACCGCCGGCGTGGAGGTGATGGACAGCGTGCTCCAGGTGCGGCGGGAAGCGGATCCGCGCTACCTCATCGGCCGGGGCAAGCTGGACGACCTGAACCTGCGCTCCATGCAGTCCATGGTGGACCTGCTCATCTTCGACAAGGACCTCACCCCGTCGCAGGGGCGCCACATCGGTGACGCGACCAGCCTCAAGGTGTTGGACCGCACGCAGCTCATCCTGGACATCTTCGCCCAGCGCGCGCAGACGGCGGAGGGCAAGCTCCAGGTGGAGCTGGCGCAGCAGAAGTACCGGCTGCCCCGGCTGGTGCAGGGCGACGACTCGCTCAGCCGGCTCATGGGCGGTGGCGTGGGCGGACGCGGCCCCGGCGAGACGAAGCTGGAGATCGACCGTCGCCGCGTGCGCGAGCGCATCACCAATCTGGAGAAGCGCATCGACCTCATCAGCCGCGAGCGCAGCGTCCGGCGGGCCCAACGCAACCGGCGCGAGGTGCCGGTCATCTCCATCGTGGGCTACACCAACGCGGGCAAGTCCACGCTGCTCAACGCCATCACCAACGCGGAGGTGCTGGCGGAGGACAAGCTGTTCGCCACGTTGGATCCCACGAGCCGCCGGCTGCGCTTCCCCCAAGAGCGGGAGGTCATCATCACCGACACGGTGGGCTTCATCCGGGACCTGCCCAAGGACCTGGTGGCTGCCTTCCGCGCCACGCTGGAGGAGCTGTACGACGCAAGCCTCCTCCTGCACGTGGTGGACGCGGGCGACCCTGCCCGCGACGACCAGGTGGAGGCGGTGGAGACCATCCTCAACTCGCTGGGGCTGATGGAGAAGCCGCGCCTGATGGTGTGGAACAAGGCGGACCTCCTGCCCGCGGACGAGGTGGAGCAGTTGCTGCGCTCCCGGGGCGGCGTGGCCATCAGCGCCGCGAAGCGCGAGGGCCTGGCGACGCTGCTGGCCAAGGCGGACACCACCCTGTTCGCCGAGGGAGCGTCCGAGTCCATCGGCGTCGTCTAGGCGCCCGCGGTGGATGGCGGATTGCCGGCATGGGGGCCTCCCCTCTAGAGTCGAGGGGCCTTGGCTCCCATGCTGAAACTGCTCATCCCCCTGTTGACGGCCCAAATCGAAGGCCTGCCCGGACAAGACTCCGAGCCGGCCTACGACAAGCCCGTCTCTTCCATCTCGACCGGCTACATCGACGTGCTCGAGAAGAACAGCCACATCGTCTACCCGGCCATCGCCGTGGTGACGCTGGCGCTCATCGCCTGGGGCATCCTCTCCGCGTGGCGCACGCAGGACATGGACGGCCTGCAGAAGAACCAGTTCAAGCAGTCCATCATCAACGAGCTGCGCCGGCAGATCAGCGGCATGCCCGGCGACCAGTTGGGCAAGACCATCGGGCTGGACCGGCTCAAGACCAACCGCCTGCTGGAGGAGATGCAGACGGAAGGTCTGGTGATGAGCCACACCAACTCGGAGCGGCTCACCGTGTGGCGCGTGCGCGGAGCTGGCCCCGAGGCCAAGCCCCGCAAGTACTGACCGCGCGCTAGACGCCGGACAGCTCCGACTTCGGCTGGCGCGTCATCAGGTCCACCACCGCCATCTTCGCGTTCTTGCCCTCGTAGGCAATCTCGTAGACCTGCTGGCAGATGGGCAGCTCCACGCCCGTCTTGAGCGACAGGTCGCGCGCGCTCTTGGCCGTCTTCACGCCCTCGGCGACCTCCTTCATCTCCGCGAGGATGTCTGGCAGCTTGCGGCCCTTGCCCAGCTCCATGCCCACGTGGCGGTTGCGGCTGAGCTCGCCCGTGCACGTGAGCACCAGGTCGCCCATGCCGGACAGGCCGGAGAGCGTCAGCGGGTTGGCGCCCTTCCTCACGGCGAGCCGGGTGATCTCCGCGAGCCCGCGCGTGATGATGGCCGCCCGGGCGTTGTGGCCCATGCCCAGGCCGTCCGCCATGCCCGCGGCGATGGCGATGACGTTCTTGAGCGCGCCGCCGTACTGCACGCCCACGACGTCCGTGGACGTGTACGAGCGGAAGGTGTCCGTCTGCAGCGCCTTCTGACAGCGCTGGGCCACCTTGTCCCAGTGCGACGCGATGGTCACCACCGTGGGCATGCGCCGCGCCAGCTCCTTGGCGAAGCTGGGG
>NZ_RAWI01000386.1 GCF_003612125.1 Corallococcus praedator | reverse complement strand
AAGCCCACCGACGTGTCCCCTGTCATCCCCTCCTCCCCGCTCCGCCGTCGTGCAGGGCCCGCGCTGGCCTTGGGCCTGACGGCGCTCGCCACCGGCTGTGGCACCGGCGAGGAGACGGCCTTCGCGGTGCGTGCCCAGGCCCAGGAGTCGCGGCCCACGACCTGTCAGGACATCAAGAACGGCTGGCCGGAAGCGCCGGACGGCGACTACACGCTGTATGTCTCCGGCGACGCGTCCGCCCCCTGGACCGTGTATTGCCATGGCATGGCCGGCACGCCCGCCGAATTCCTCACGTTGGCGCGGACGGAGGCTGGCGCCAATTTCTCACAATACACCGCGGGGGGTGCTTCGCCTGGAACCACGGTGCGGACCGCCTTCACCCGGCTGCGCATCAACCCCACCACGCTGAAGGTGGATACGGCGAACCAGACCTTCGCGACCTCTACGGGGTCGCTCCGGCACAGCCCGGACATGGTGACGTCCATGTCCTACGGCGTGGCCATGTCCTGCAACCGGACGCTGTCGCAGGGCAACATCGACCTGCGGGGCACGCCGTTCGTGGTGCCCGCGGGCCAGCTCGTGCCCTGGGGCGGAAGCATGGCGGGCACTGGCGCCACGTACAGCGAGCTGGAGCAGGTCGTCAGCCTGGCGGGAGGCGGCTACTGCGGCTTCGTGGGCCTCCCGGGCATCGTGAATCCCTACAACCAGAACGGCGGCCTGCTCCAGCTCCAGTACCGCCTGGGCGACCGTCCCGCGACCTGCCAGGACATCAAGACGGCCCACCCGGAGGCCCAGGACGGCGACCAGACGCTGTTCTTCAACCGCGATCCGCTCAAGCCGTGGAACGTCTACTGCCGGGACATGGCCACCACGCCTCTGGAATACCTGTCCCTGGCGCGGACGGGGGATGGATTCAATTACTCGCAATACACGGCGGGTGGGAACTCGCCGGGCACCGATGTGCGGACCACGTACACGCGCCTTCGCATCAATCCCATCACGCTGCGCGTGGACACGGCGGACCAGACCTTCTCGACGTCCGCCGGATCGCTGCTGCACGTGAACAAGCAGCCGGTGACCTCAATGCCATACGCGGCGGCGATGGGCTGCAGCCGGACGGGCCTGGCCAACATCGACCTGCGAGGGACACCGTTCGCGGTGGGTGCGGGGCAGCTCAGCCGGGGTGGCATCAACTCCGAACCCGGCTCGTTCACGTTCAGTGAGAACAACCAGGTGGCCCAGTTGCGTGGCTACGGCGGCTGCGGTTGGGTCGCCCCGGTGGGGAGCTTCAATCCCACCAACCAGAATGGTGTGTCGATGCTGCTGGTGTACGCGGTCCCACAGTAGCGGCGGGCCTCAGCGCGAAGGGCTTCCCAGCACCACCGTCGTGCGCGTGCCGGCCACCGCGTCCACCGTCTGTCGCAGCACGAGGCCTCCAGGTCCCCGGGCCGACAGGACATGCGCACCATGCGCGAGTTTCAGCGGCCCGCGAAGGGGCGCCACGCCGACCTCCACCCCATCGACGAAGATGCGGGCGGCCACGGGAGCGACGAGGGTGACTTCCGCATCGAGGACCCGGAGTGAGAGGTTTCGCGAGACGGTCTCTCCCGCCGCGACCTGGAGGACCTCCTCCACGGGTTCGCAGAGGGGGTTGTCGAAGCGCAACCGGTGCGTGCCAGGGGACAGGCGGACCTCGCGGATGCGGGGCGTGTAGCCCCGGCTCTGGCCATCCACGAACACCTCGGCCCAGGGACGCGTCACCACGGTCAGCGTCGCGAAGCCCTGGGCAGGTGCCGGTGACGGATCCGACGTGGGGACCGTCGCGGTTGCCGGTGGCAAGGGAGCCTGTGCGCTGGAGGTTTGCGGAGGCGCGAGTCTGCGGGAAGGCACGACACGGGGTTTCTGGGCGGAGGAAGAAACCGCATCTGGTCGCACTTCCGCACCGCCCGGAGTCATCTTGCCAGGAGGGCTTCGTGCCGGAAGTGGAGCATCCGGCTCTGGCACCGTCACATTCGAACGAGAGGCAGGCGGCGAAGGCGTGGGTGCTACGTCCGTCACCACCGTGGCGCGCTCCGAAGGCGTCTGCGTGGTTTCCCGCAGGGCCACCCACGCGCCCACGGACACCAGCAGCCCACTCAGCAGGGCGCTCCCGACAAGCACACGGGTCCGCCTCGTCCTGGGGCGCGTCCGCAGGAGCGACAGCACTTCCGGAGCACCGGGCCGCAGGGACAGCGCGACATTGAGATACCGGGCCGCCTGGGCACCCTGCCCCGCCGCGAGCAGCGCGCGTCCCTCACCCAGCAGCCGTTGAAACCGAGCCTCCCGCCAGCCAGAGGCGACGTCCTCCGGAGCCACGAAGAAGGCCCGTGAAGCCTCGGAGGGGGAGCCCACCAGGGAGCGAAGGACCTCCTCCAGGCCCACGGTCAGCTCCGCGCCATCCCGGGGTCGGTCGCGAGCATCCCGGGCAAGACACCGCGCCACCAGCGCACCGAGAACCTCGGGAGTGCCCGGCACGACCTCCGACAACAAGGGAGCATCGCGAGTCATCACGGAGACGGCCAACCGCGCGCTCCCTGCCCCCGAGTGCGGCGTCATTCCCGCGCACAACTCGAACAGGACCACGCCCACCGCGAAGACATCCGACGCCGGGGACCAGGCACCGGTATCGATGCGTTCGGGCGCCATGTACGCCAGCGAGCCGATGACGGCGCCGGTGCTGGTCAACCGCGCCTGATCCGCCAGCGCGGCGATGCCGAAGTCGGCCAGCTTCAGCGGGCCACCCAGCGCCACCAGCACGTTCTCCGGCTTGACGTCCCGGTGCACCACGCCGCGCGCGTGCGCCGCCTCCAGCGCCCGGGCCAGTTCCCACCCCAGCAGCGCGGCGACCTCGGGAGGCACGGGGGAAAGCCGTCGCGCCAGCTCGCGCAGGTTCTCCCCCTGAACCCATTCACAGACAAGGAAGGGACCGCGCACGGAGTCCTCGCCGAAGTCATGCACCTCCAGCACGTTCGGGTGCTTGAGCGAGGCGACCACCTCCGCCTCCCTGCGGAAGCGTTCAGCGAGGCCCGGGTCCAGGCCTGGATGCAGCACCTTCACGGCCACGCGGCGGGAAAGCCGGAGGTCGCGGGCCAGGAAGACCGTCGCCATCCCCCCTCGCCCCAGCTCCTGCTCCAACTGGTAGCGGCCGGCCAGCAGTTCGCCCGTCATCGCGAGCGCAGTCTAGGGACCGGGATTTTCAGGAGCAAACGCCAGGGCCGCACGGACCGCCTCAGTCCTCTTCGCCCAGGTAGCGGAACACCGAACGCAGGCCGATGCCCAGCGCCCGAGCCGCGTCCTTCTTGCTCCCACCGCTGCGAGCAATGGCCTCCCGCACGTAGCGAAGCACGAAGGCGTCCCGGGCCGCGTCCAGGGGCAACAGCGGCGTCGCATCCGCCCCCAGGTCCAGGTCTTCGGCGCCCAGTGACTCCCCTGAAGCCAGGATGGAAGCACGCCGCACCCGCGACACCAGCTCGCGGACATTGCCCGGGAAGGGATGCCCGCGAAGGGCCTCGGTGGCCTTCTGGGTGAAGCCACGAGCGCGACCGCCCTCCTGTTTCAGCACATGGTGGGCGATGAGCAGCACGTCATCACCGCGCTCGCGAAGGGCGGGCACCTCCAGGCGCACCTCCTCCAAGCGGAAGAGCAGGTCCTCGCGGAAGGCGCCCCGGGCGACGAGCGCCTTGAGGGGCTGATGCGTGGCGGACAGGACGCGCATGTCGACCTTGCGGGGCCGGTGTTCGCCCAGCCGGGTCACTTCGTGTTCCTGGACGACGCGAAGCAGGCGGGACTGGAGGGACAGGGGCATGTCCCCGATTTCGTCCAGGAACAGGGTGCCGCCATCCGCCGCCTCCACCAGGCCCGCTCGGTCCGCGCCCGCGCCGGAGAACGCCCCGCGCACATGGCCGAACAGCTCCCGTTCGATGAGGGATTCAGGAAGCGCCGCGCAGTTGATGGCGACAAGCCGTCCCCGCCGACCGCTGCGGCGGTGGAGCGCGCGGGCCACCTCCTCCTTGCCGGTGCCCGTCTCGCCCTGGATGAGGACGTGCAGGGACGTGGGTCCCAGCCGTTCAATCTGTCGGTAGAGGGAGCGCATGGCGGGTGACTCACCGATGAGTCCCTCGAAGGTGGCCGCGGCGATGCGCTGCGTGAGGTTGTCCACCTGCGAGCGCAACTCGGTCAGTTCACGAGACGTGGCCAGCAGCAGCGCCGCGAGCGAGGAGAGGGCCATGGCCTCCTCCAGGTCGCGAGAGGCGAACGGAGGACTGCCCACCCGTCGGCCCAGGTACACGGCACACAGGGGCGCCGAGCCCGCGCGAAGGGGCAGCACCAGCGCGGAGGTGAGGCGCAGGGCCAGGACGCTGGGAGCACCGGCCAGGGAAGCCTCCACCGCGACATCGGGCACCAGCACGGGAGCCCCTGACGCCACGACCTGATCCACGAGGCTGTCCACCACGACCGCGGCGGGCACGGAGCCGGTGGAGGCCACCACCTGACGCCGGTCGCCCTCCACCGACACCAGGAAGCCCACGTCCGAGGACGTCACGTCCGCGATGCCGCGAAGGGTGACGTCCAGCAACTCCGAAGCAGGACGCTGCACGAGCAGCCGGGAGGCGAAGTCGGTCAGCACCGGCAGCAGACGGGAGGACGGCGTCGTATCTGGCTGGAGATGCGACCGGAGTTCCTCGGAAGCCCCCAGCGTGAGCGTGGCCCGACCGATGACGAAGGAGTCACCCGGAGCCAGGGGCGACAGGTCCACGCGTTTGCCGCGAACGCGCACGTCGCAACCAGGGCTGGCGGCGGACACCGTCCACCCCCGCGCGTCCCGGAACAGCAGGGCGTGACTGGCCTTCACACCAGGAGAGGACAGGACGACATCACACGCGGGTTCGGTGCCCACGGAGACCACCGGCTTCTCCAGCGCGAAGTGGCGGCCGTCCGGAAGGGTCAGGAAGAAGCGCATGGGGCGGGCGGATTTGACGGCAGCCCAGGAGGAGCGGGAGTTCCCCTTCCGGAGCTCAATCCTTCGTCAGGTCATAGACCTCCTGGATGTTGTGCAACGTCTGCACGAAATCCAGCTTCAGGTCGTTGATGATGCCGTTGCGCATGTCGAACACCCACGCGTGCACGATGGGATAGCCCTTCGACAGATAGGACTTCTGCACGGCGGCCGTCTTGATGATGTTGATGCTCTGCTCCAGGACGTTGAGCTCCACCAGCCGGTCATAGCGCTTCGCCTCATCCGTGATGCCGTCCAGCTCCAGCTTATGGAAGCGGTACACGTCGCGGATGTTGCGCAGCCAGGGGTTGAGGATGCCCAGGTCCTTGGGCTGCATCGCCGCCTGGACGCCGCCGCAGCCATAGTGGCCGCAGACCACGATGTGCTTCACGTCGAGGTGCCGGACGCCGTAGTTGATGACGGACATCACGTTGAGGTCGACGTTGTTGACCAGGTTGGCGACGTTGCGGTGCACGAACACGTCACCGGGCGCCAGCCCCATGATCTGGTTCGCCGGGACGCGGCTGTCGGAGCATCCGATGTACAGGAAGTCCGGCTGCTGTGACTGGGAGAGCCTGGCGAAGTAGTCCGGATCCGAGCGCAACTGCTCCTCGGCCCAGCGCTGGTTGTTCTCGAAGATCTTGTCGTAGGGCGTCACGGCAACGACGCTCGCACGGGCTGGCGCGAACGTCGAGAAGTCTGGGCGCCCGATGTCACCCAGGCGAAGCCTCGCCCAGCTCAAAAAAGGGTCGCAATGACGTCCTCCGCTCACCATCCTTCAGTCAGGGCGTCCGCCGGGACGCCTCCCACCCCGACCCGGCAACGGAGCCCGCCATGTCCCTCACGCGCGCCGCAGACCTCCCCGAACACGTCGAGGTGTTGATCGTCGGAGCGGGTGTCTCGGGGATCGGAGCGGCCTGCTATCTGAAACGGGAGCACCCATCGAAGTCGTACGCCCTTCTCGAGGCCCGGGGGGCGACCGGTGGGACGTGGGATCTCTTCCGCTACCCCGGCGTCCGCTCCGATTCGGACCTGCACACGCTCGGGTACGAGTTCAAGGCATGGACGAACAACAAGTCGATTGCCAGCGCGGACGCCATCCTCGCCTACCTGCGCGAGACCGTGGCCGAACACGGAATCGACCGTGCGATCCGCCTCCACCACAAGGTGCACGGCGCCGCCTGGTCCAGCACGGAGGCCCACTGGGTCGTTGATGTCGAGCGCACCGACACCGGCGAGCGCCTGAAGCTCACCTGCCGGTGGTTGTTCTGCGCCAGCGGCTACTACCGCTACGACCAGGGGTTCACGCCCCGGTTCGAGGGAACCGAGCGCTTCAAGGGCCGCATCCTCCATCCCCAGCACTGGCCCGAGGACCTGGACTCCACGGGCAAGCGCGTCGTCGTCATCGGCAGTGGCGCCACCGCCGTGACCCTCGTGCCAGCGATGGCGGACGCGGCGGCGCATGTGACGATGCTGCAGCGCACGCCCACCTATATCCTGCCCGCCCCTTCCGAGGACCTGTTCGCGAAGCTCGCGCGGAAGCTGATGCCGAAGACGTGGGCCCACGCGCTCACGCGACGCAAGAACATCGCCGTGCAACGCTTCATCTGGCGCTTCGCCCATCGCTACCCGCGTGCCGCCCGGCGTTTCATCCGCTTCGTGAACGCCCGGGAGCTTCCGAAGGGGTATCCGGTCGACGAGCATTTCAACCCGCCCTACAACCCGTGGGAGCAGCGGCTGTGCGTGGTGCCGGACGCGGACCTCTTCAAGGCCATCTCCAGCGGCCGGGCCTCGGTGGTCACGGACCACATCGAGACCTTCACCGAGAAAGGCCTCCAGCTGAAGTCGGGCCGGGAGCTCGAGGCCGACATCATCGTCACCGCGACGGGCTTGAACCTCCAGGCGCTCGGCGGCATCGCGCTGACCGTTGACGGAGCACCGGTGCACCTGCCCGACACGGTGGCCTTCAGGGGAATGATGCTCAGCGGGGTGCCCAACTTCGCCTTCGCCATCGGCTACACCAACGCGTCCTGGACGCTGAAGGTCGGCCTGCTGTGCGAGCACTTCTGCCGCCTGCTCGCGCACATGGATGCGCACGGCCACACCATCTGCCGTCCCGAACTGAGCGACCCGGCGATGCCCACCCGGCCGCTGATCGATTTCGCCGCCGGCTACGTGAAGCGCTCACTCGACACCCTGCCCCGTCAAAGCGACCACGCCCCCTGGGTGATGTCGATGGACTACCACCTGGACACCCGGCTGCTCCGGGAGGGCCCGGTGGTGGACCCGCACCTGCGGTTCTCCTCGCACGTACGTCCGGCCACCCCCTCCACGCAGGATGTCGCGGAGGTGGGATGAGCTTGCGGATGCGGCTGGCCGCCGCCGTGCTGCGGACACGCCGAGGACAGACTCGCGGCCCCGCCCAGCTCCGGCACGAGTACGCAGGCAGGAAGTACCCGCCGCCAGCACCCCTCGGACACTCCCTGCGCAAGCGATGTGACGTCCGCGAGGAGCGCGTGCTCGGTCAGGTCGTGTACACGCTGACCCCGAAGGCCGGAGCCTCGGGCTGGCACGTCATCTACACGCATGGCGGCGCGTTCGTGAATCCGCTTCAAGGCGCGCACTGGGACATCATCGAGCGACTCATCCGGGAGACGGGCGCGATGGTGACCGTGCCCCTCTATCCCCTCGCCCCCGAGCATCCGTACACCGAGGCCTTCCGCCTGCTCGAACAGGTCTACCGCGACGTCCTGCGCAACGTGAGCCCGGGCCGGATCGTGCTCTGCGGTGACTCGGCGGGAGGCAACTTGGCAATCACGCAGGCGCTGCACTTCCGGAGCCAGAACCTCCCGCTGCCGGGCCACCTGCTGCTGTTCGCACCGTGGTTGGACCTCACGATGTCCCATCCGGAGGTGGCGGCGGTGGAGCCTCGCGACGTCATGCTCCGGGCCGCCGAACTGGTGGAATGGGGCCGCTGGTGGGCGGGGTCCTCGGACCCGCGCGGCCCGCTGCTCAGCCCGCTCTTCACGGACCTCGGGGGCCTGCCACCCATTCACATCGAACAGGGCACCGACGACCTCTTCCTGCCGGACGCTCGCCGGCTTCGTGACCAGGTCACGGCCGCGGGAGGTCAGGTGGAACTGCACGAGACACGCGGAGGGTTCCACGTGTTCATGGGGGCCACCTTCACGCCGGAGGCGCACGCCGTGTTCCGCCGGATCGCGGAGCGGCTCGGCACCGCACGTTGAGGAGGTCCGCGTCCTACCCGGGCGCTCCGGGGCGGGCCTGTGCGCCGACCGTCTGCTCGCGCGGGGGTCGGGGGATGAGGTAGTCGCGCTGGATGGTGGCCAGCCCCAGCTTCTCCAGCAGCACGCACGCCCCGTAGCCCAGATCCACCTCGTGAAGGTGGTACGAGAACGAGGCCGACCCTGGATAGCGGTGGTGGTTGTTCTGGAAGCCTTCGCCCAGGATGAGCCACGCAGCCAGGTGGTTGTTGCGTGAGTTGTCGGACGTCTCGAAGTTGCGCCCACCCACCGCGTGCCCGAGTGAGTTGACGACGCCCCCC
>NZ_RAWI01000385.1 GCF_003612125.1 Corallococcus praedator | reverse complement strand
CCCTCCGGCCCCGACCGGAGCACCGCCGCCCCCGAGGCGCGGCTTCGGCGCCGCGCTGTGGCGCTGGACGAAGCGGCTGTTGGTGCTGGGCGTCGTGGGGCTCGTGCTGCTCATCGCCGCGGGCGTGGCCACGTACGCCTACTACAGCCGCGACCTGCCCTCCGTGGAGTCCCTGCGCGTCTACCTGCCGCCGCAGGTGACGAAGGTGACGTGCGCGGACGGCACGCTCTGCGCGGAGTTCGCGCTGGAGCGCCGCACGCTCATCCGCATCGAGGACCTGCCCGTCCACGTGCGCAACGCCTTCCTCGCAGCCGAGGACGCGGACTTCTACAAGCACGAGGGCCTGGACCCGTTCGGCATCCTGCGCGCGGGCGTGAAGAACCTCATCCCCGGCAGCCGCAAGTCCGGCGCGTCCACACTCACGCAGCAGGTCGTGAAGAACATGCTGCTCACGCCCGAGCGCAGCCTGGGCCGGAAGATCCGCGAGTGGATCCTCACCCCGCGCCTGGAGCAGGCCCTCACCAAGGATCAGATCCTCAGCCTCTACATCAACGGCGTGTACTTCGGGCAGCGGCGCTACGGCCTGGAGGAGGCCGCGCTCTTCTACTTCGGCAAGCACGCGAAGGACCTGTCCGTGGGCGAGGCCGCCGTGCTCGCGGGCACCGTGCAGCAGCCCCACCGCATCAACCCGGTGACGAACATCACCCGCGCCAAGCAGCGCCAGCGCTACGTGCTGGAGCAGATGGCCGGACAGGGCTTCGTGGCGCGCGCGGTGGTGGACGCGGAGAAGGAGAAGCCCATCGTGCTCGCGCCGCGCAAGGCGCCCTCCGCGGGGGCGTACTACGCGGAGGAGATCCGCCGCACGCTCGTGGAGCGCTACGGTGAGAAGAAGGTGATGGAGGGCGGCCTGCGCGTGGACATCGCGCTCGTGCCCCGGCTCCAGTCCGTCGCGGAGAAGGCCGTGCGCGAGGGCCTGGAGGCGGTGGACCGGCGTCAGGGCTACCGGGGCGCTCCGGGCAAGCTGGAGGCGGACGCGTGGGCCCGCTACCGCGCGCTCATCGCCCAGCGCATCGAGGAGGCCGGGCGCCGGCAGAAGGACCAGGGCTATGTCGCGGACCTGGCGCCGCTCGTCCAGGCCCCCTCGGCCCCGGCCACGCCGCAGGTCAAGCCGACCGTGCCGGAGGTCGACGGCGCGGAGGAGCAGGCCCCACCGGAGCTGGCCGCCGAGGTCGAGGAAGAAGAAGCGCCCCAGTCCCCGGAGCGCGAGCGCGCCGGACGCGTGCTCCTCAAGCCGATGGAGGAGGGCCTGCGCCTCACCGGCTACGTGACGGAGGTGGACCCCAAGCGCGACGTGGCCCGCGTGGACCTGGTGGGCCGCACCGCGGAGGTGTCCTTCGCGTCCGTCGGGTGGGCGCGGCAGAAGGGCAAGAAGGCGCCCAAGGGCATCGCGGACGTGTTCACGCCCGGGGAGCTGGTGTTCGTGCGCGTGCTCAAGGCACCGCCCGCGCCGGCCTTCGTCGAGGCCACGTTGGATCAGGTGCCGCTGGTGCAGGGCGGCCTTGTCGTCATCAACCCGGCCAACCGCAACGTGGTGGCGATGGTGGGTGGCTACGACGCGGAGCGCTCGTCGTTCAACCGCGCCACGCAGGCGAAGCGCCAGCCGGGGTCGTCCTTCAAGCCCTTCATCTACGCCGCCGCGCTGGCTTCTGGCCGCTTCACGCCGCTGTCCACGGTGAACGACGCGCCGGAGACCATCCGCGATCCGTACACGGGCAAGGCGTGGAAGCCGAAGAACTTCGACGGCCAGTTCGAAGGCCCCATGACGATGCGCACGGCGCTCACCAAGTCGAAGAACACGGTGTCCGTGCGGCTCATCGAGGCCATCACCCCCGCGACCGCCATCGACTTCGCGCGGCGGGCGGGCATCCGCTCCGCGCTGCCGGAGAACCTCACGCTGGCGCTGGGCACTGGCGAGGTGACGATGCTGGAGGCCGTCAACGCGTACGCCACGCTGCAGGCCAACGGCCGCTACGCGGAGCCGCTGCAACTGCTGCGCGTGCGCGACGCGAACGGCACCGTGCTGGAGGAGCACCAGCCGGCCTTCGAGGAGACGCTGCCCCCGGCGGTGGCGTACCTGGCGACGTCGCTCATGCGCAGCGTGGTGGAGGAGGGCACGGCGCGGGCGGTGCGTGAATTGAACCGGCCGGCCGCGGGCAAGACGGGCACCACCAACGAGTCCAAGGACACGTGGTTCTCCGGCTACACGATGGACTGGGTGGCCAGCGCGTGGGTGGGCTTCGATGACAACTCGCCCCTGGGCAGCAGCGAGACGGGTGGCCGGGCCGCGCTGCCCATCTGGCTCAACTTCATGCGCGTGGCGGAAGAAGGGCTGCCCGCGCGCGACTTCGAGGTGCCCCCGGGCGTCACGCAGGTGCGCATCGACCCGGCGACGGGGCTGCTCGCGGGCAACTCGGTTCCGGGCCGGCTGGAGCCCTTCCTGGAAGGCACCCAGCCCACCGCCGAGGCCCCGCCGCCCGGGCAGGTGACGCCGGACAACTTCTTCATCGAGGAAGGTGGCAAGAAGGGCCTGTGAGTCGCTCGCTCCTGTCCCTGTTCCTGGCGTTCGCCTTCGCCCTGCCCTCCGGGGCCTTCGCGGCGGAAGGCGATCCCCCCGCCACGGCCCGCCTCGCCGTGGCCGTGGCGGAGGCGATCCGCGCCGCGCCCGCCGAGGCGCCCGTCGCGGTGTCCCTGTCCGGAAGCTCCGCCGAGCTGCGCCGCGCCTTCGGGACGCTGCTGGCCTCGCGGCTCGCGGCCCAGCAGTTGGGGCCCGTGGTGCTGGAGGTCCCCCCCGAGCGCGCGGAGGCCACCGCCCGCGAACAGGGGGCCCGCTCGCTGGTGCGGCTCACGCTGGACGTGGAGGGCGGCGAGCTGGTGGCACGGGGCGACGTGCTGGGCACGTGGGTGAACTTCTGGTCCGGCCGCACGCCCACGCGTCCGCCGAAGCCCGCCGCCGCCGTGGCCGAGGGCGTGGAGGCGGATGCCGCGGTGCTGGCCCTGGCCTCGGTGGGGGCGCCCGCCAACGGGACGCCGGGCCCCGGGCCGCAGCAGAAGCGGCCGGTGCGCCTGCTGGGCGCGGTGTTCGCCCGGGTGGAGACGCCGCTGGCCGCGCTGACCTCGGGCGACCTGGACGGAGATGGTCGCGACGAGGTGGCCGCGCTCACCGCGCGCGAGGTGTTCGTGTTCGCGGCGGATGGACGGCTGCTGGCGCGGCGGGAGCTGGAAGGCGCGCCCGCGACGGCGACGACGCGGGAGCCCTTCGGGGCGCTGGCGGTGCTCGCGGGGCCTCCTCGACTGGCCGCGTGGAGCACGCGCTACGCGAAGGGTGAGCTGCTGGTGCTGGACAAGGCGAAGGGGACGCTGCGCTCGGCGGGGACGCTGGACGCGGCGCCGCTGGGGGGGATGGAGCGCGGGACGTTCGTGCCCGGGCAGACGGTGTTCGCTCCGGAGGTCCGGCTGGCGGATGGGCGGGGCCTCACGGTGCCCGCGCCGTTCGGCGCCGCGAGCTTCGCGTCCCCACGCATGTTGCTCGTCCACGCGGACGGCACGGCGTCGCTCTACGCGAGGCCCGCGTCCGCGCCATCAAAGCTGTCGGGCCTGGGGGTGGGCAGCGCGCTGGGAGACCTGGATGGGGATGGTGTCCCGGAGCTGATCACCACGTCGCCGCTGCTCCAGCCCACACCGGATGCGGTGCGCGTGTTGTCGCTGACGCCCGATGCACCGATGGCGCATGAGCCGCTGTGGCAGGGGGGTCTTCCACCGGGCCGTGCGCTGTTCGTGGTGACGGCGGACCTGGATGGGGACAAGCGCCGGGAGGTCGTCGTGGGGTCGTGGAAGCCGGATGGCACGAGCGAGCTGTTCCTCCTGCGCCAGGGTGCACCGTGATGATCCGCTCCGCCCTCGCCGGTCTGGTCCTCCTCACCTCCGCCCCGACGCTCGCGGCCAGCCGGCCACGTTACGGAGGGGAGCTGCGCGCGGCCCATGCCGGTCCGCCCGAGATTGGAGAGCCCGCCCTCGCCGACACGCCGATGGAGGCCGCGCTCCTGGGACTGCTGACGCGGCCCGTGTGTCGCGTGGACGCCGACGGACGCATCCACCCGACGCTGGCGCGCGAGCTGTCGCGCCCGGTGCCCCAGGCCCTGCGTGTCGCGCTGCCCTCCCCTGTCAGTGCCACCGCCGTGGCCCGGGCCTGGACGCGGCTGTCGTCGCCCGACGCGCTGTCTCCGTACCGCGCGCTGCTGTACCCGCTGCGGGGCGAGGGTCGGCAGGTGACGTCCTCGGGGGCCACGCTGGAGCTGGCGCTGGCCTTTCCGTGGCCCGACCTGGAGCGTTCGCTCTGCCATCCAGCGCTCGCGCCCCCGCCGTCTCCGGCGTCGGGCCCCTTCAGCGCGGCGGGCAGGGGCGTGTTGGAGGCGCAGCCCGCGTGGCCGGAGGGCCGGCCGTACCTGGACCGTCTGGCGCTCACCGCCACGGATGAACGCGGCCTGACGCGGCTGTGGTCCGCGCGACAGGTGCAGGTGGAGCTGGGCACGCCCCCGGACAACGACACCCTCACGGGCGCGGCGCTGTACGCGACGTACCTGGCGTATTCGCCCCGGAAGGTGCCCACGGATTTCCGACAGGCCTTCGAGAGCGCCATCGATCGCGATGACCTCACGCGGCTGTTCGTGAAGGGGCCGGCGGTGCCGATGCCGAACCTGTTGCCCCCCGCGCTGTTGCCTCAAGGGTCCAAGGCAAGGCCCGCGGCGCCGCCCACGGGCACGACGCGCAAGGTGACGCTCGCCTACGACGCCGCGCTGGCGGATCAGCGAGCCGTAGCCGAGCGCATCCAGGTGAAGCTGCACGAGCAGGGCTACACCGTCGCGCTGGAGCCGCAGTCACGCGCCGCACTGCGCGGACGGCAGGCCCGGGGCGACTTCGAATTGATGCTGAGCGCCCTGCTACTGCCGCCCATCCCCGGGCCCGCGCTGGCGGTGGTGCTGGAAGCAGGCGGACGGCGCGATCTGCTCGGCGTGGAGCTTCCGCCCATCGGGGCGCTCGCGGATGCGGGAGCCCGGGATGCGAGAGGTCGCGAGCGGGCGTTGGCCCTGGCGCCCTCGGTGCCACTCATCCCGCTGTATGCGCAGGGGCTGGGACTCCGCGCGGCACCGGAGGTGTCAGGCCTGATGCTGGATGCGCAGGGCCTGCCCGTGCTGGAGGGCGCGTGGCTGTCGCCCGTCGAGGCGTCGGGTGGTGGGGGCCGCCAGTGAGCCGCGCCGGGGTGAAGGGGCGCGCCGCAAGAGTTCGCCAGAATGTTCGCGGACGAAGCCTGACCGTGAGCCACGCCAACGGGCAGGAAGCCATCGCATGCGCCTGAGAACCCGGCTCGCGCTCGCGTTCGCCCTGCTCGCGCTGGTGCCGCTGGCGGTGGTGGTGCCCCTGACGCTGACGCGCCTGCGCGACACGCTGTCGCGCGAACTGGATGCGCGCATGACGGCCGCCACCGCCTCCGCGCAGGAGTCCCTGGAACGCTCCGCTTCCAACGCGCGCCGCGCCGTGGAGGAGCTGGTGGAGAGTCCCGCCATGGAGGACCTGGTGCGCGAGGCGCGCGACCGCCCCCTGCGCGCCATCCAGGCCGGCACCGCCGAAGGGCTCATGAAGAGCCGGGGTCTCACGGTGCTCACGCTGTTCGACCGCAACGGCACGGTGCTGTCCTCCGGACACCTGCCCGCCCGGCGCGGCGACCCGGACGCCGTGCTCTTCGCGGTGACGAAGGAGAAGTCCCCCCGCCCCGTGCCGGTGCGCGTGGACGTGCGAGGCAACGCGGGCCTGCGACAGGTGCCCGCGCTCGTCACCGCGCGACCCGTGGACTACGGCGACGTGCGGCTCTGGGCCGTGGGCGGCGTGGTGCTGGACGACGGACTCGCGCAGCACCTGGCGCGCCTCACCCAGACGGACGTGACGCTGCTGTCCGGCGAGGCGACGGTGGCGCACGCGGGCAGCGCGGCCCCTCCCACCGTGGCGCGTGTGCTGCCCCTGGGCGACGCGGCCTCCGTGCGCCTGACCTTCAGCCGCGCCGCCGCGCGTGAGGCGGAAGAAGGCGTCATGCGCGCATTCCTCCTGCTCGCGGGCCTGGGCCTCGCCTTCGCGGCGCTGCTGGGCCTGTGGGTGTCCCGGTGGATGACGCGGCCGGTGGAGGCCCTCACCTCCGGTGCCCGCCGCGTGGCCGAAGGCGCGCTGGACGTCCAGGTGGCGGCCCGGGCCTCCGGCGAGGTGGGCGAACTGGTCCGGACGTTCAACCACATGACGTCCGAGCTGAAGGCCACCACCGAGCGGCTGATGGCCACCGAGCGCATCGCCGCGTGGCAGGAAGTCGCGCGGCGGCTGGCGCACGAAATCAAGAACCCCCTCACCCCCATCCGCATGTCGCTGGAGACGCTGCTGGCCGCGCACGAAGCGCGCCACCCCAGCTTCCCCAACCTCTTCAAGGAGAGCGCGGGCGTCATCCTGGAGGAGGTGGAGCGACTGCGGCGCATCGTGGACGAGTTCAGCCGCTTCGCGCGCCTGCCCAAGCCCCAGCTCGCTCCGGTGGACCTGGGAGAGCTGGCCCAGGGCGTGCTCTCGCTCTACGCCGCGCCCCCCGAGGGCATCCAACTTCAGCCCGCGCTCCAGACGGGCGTGGTGGCCCGCGCGGACCGGGATCAGCTCACCCAGGTGCTCGTCAACCTGGTGAAGAACGCCGAGGAGGCGATGACGGGCAAGGGAGGCGCGCTGCGCGTGCGCGTGAAGGGCACCGACGCGGACGCCGTCATCGAAGTGGAGGACGACGGTCCCGGCATCCCCGCCGAACACCGCGCCCGCATCTTCGAGCCCTACTTCACCACCAAGGACGGCGGCACCGGCCTGGGGCTGGCCATCGCCGCGCGCATCCTCCAGGAGCACGGAGGCCGGCTGGAGGTGGGCGGAGAGCCGGGCCAGGGCGCCCGCTTCAGCGTCGTGCTCCCCCGCGCGAGCTGAGGCTCGGAGCGCTCCTCGGGAACCCGCCGCACCGCCCGCGAACGAGAAGGCCCGGCACCTCGCGAGGAGGTCCCGGGCCTTCGGGCACGACACGCGTCCGTCGGACGTCAGTCCTTGACGGGCGTGGCCTTGAGGGCGGCCTTGCCTTCCTTCACGTAGACCTGGAAGCGCACCGTCTTGCACGCGTACTTCGTGACGAGCTGCTCCTTGTTCTTGCGCAGCTTCTGCACGAACTTGTCGTACGTCAGGCCGTCCGCCACCTCACCGCAGCGCTCGCGCGTGGTGACGAACTCGCGGAAGACGTCCTGGAAGTGCTGCTCCTCCGACAGGGCCGCCGCGGCCGCCGTGTTGCTCGCGCCCGGCAGCGGAATCGCCTGGGGGCCGCTGTTGCGCGGGGGCGGCATCGGGATGGCTTCGGACGTGGGCCGGGTGCTCGCCTGGAGCAGCTCGCGGGGAATCGCCGCCACGCGCGTCGTCTCCGGATTGGCGTCATCCGGCGACTGCGCCGCCGCCAGCGCGAACGGGTTGGCCGCCTGCTGGAGCGAATACGCCGCCGTGGGCTGATCCTCGAAGGCGAACGCTCCGCCGTGACGCGGGGCCGCCTGCGCGATGGGCTCGTTCGACGGTGCCGCATGCTCGAAGGGCATCGGCGTGCCGTGCGCGTACGCCGGAGGCGGCGTGAACGGCTCCGCCGCGGGCGGCGGGTAGGCCGCGGGCGGCGACGGGAACGGGAACGACTCCACCCCCGCGAACGGATCCGCCAGCGGCGCGGACGTCGCCACCGGAGGCGGCGCGCCGTACGGATTCGACAGCGGAATCGGCGCGGCGGCCGGAGGCGGCATCGCGAACGGATCCCCCAGCCCACCGGAAGCCTGGGCAGGCGGCGCTCCGAACGGATCCGCCGACGACGGGAACGGGAACGCGTCCGCGCTCCCGAACGGATCCGCCGCCGGGCTCACCGGCGGAGGGGCCGCCGAGGCGAACGGATTCGACACCGGCTCCGACGACATCGCCGAAGCGAACGGATTCGACACCGGCTCCGCGGACGCCGCCGACCCGAACGGATCCGGAAGCGGCGCGGGCACGGCGGCAGCAGGCGCCACGGCGACCGGCGCCGCGGACTGCGCGGCCATCGCCGCGGACCAGCCCAGCGTGTCCCCGTTGCCCGTGGCGACGGCATCGTCGGAAGACGCGCTGCGTCCCCCGCCCATCAGCGCCGTCCACACAAGGCTCAGGAGCAGCAGCCCCGCCAGCGCCAGCAGCGCGGTGTGCTGATACGCGGCCAGCGGGGCCAGCGCCGCCGCCGTGCCCGCGAGGGCCACCACTTCGTACGGCGTGCCTTCCAGCGCCCGGCGGGCCCCCACGAACAACGGGGCCTGTCCGCCCATCGCATCGCCATGGGTGAACGCCGGCAGTTGCACCGGGCCCAGCGCCTGGAGCGACCCGGTCTCCAGGACCGTGTCCTTCGCCCCCGCGGAGAGCCGGGGCGCGGAGGAGAAGGCGCTGGACGCGGAGCTGGGGCAGGCCATCCAGCAGGCGACCGACCGG
>NZ_RAWI01000384.1 GCF_003612125.1 Corallococcus praedator | reverse complement strand
CACCAGTCCCATCACCCGGTCCCCCACCTGGAACTTCCGCGCCCGGGGGCCCACCGCCACCACCTCGCCCGCGTACTCCAGGCCCGGCACGTCCTGCGGGACGTCCTGGGGCGGCGGATAGGCGCCCCGCACCTGGAGCAGGTCCGCCCGGTTGAGCGCGCTCGCCCGCACCCGCACCTGGACATCGTTCGGACCGGGCGCCGGCTCCGGACGCTCGTCGAACGCGAGGACTTCCGGACCGCCCGGCTGGGTGATGCGCACGACCTTCATGGTGGGACTCCGCGAAGTAGCACTGCCGTTCACAACAACAACCGCGTCACCAAGCCGAAGTACGCAAGCAGCGTCACGTTGTCGGCCACCGCCAGCACCAGCGGCGCGGACGCCAGATGCGGGTCCACCTTCAGCCGGCGGAACAGGAAGGGCAGCACCCCGCCCAGGCACGACGCCAGTGTGGCCGACACCGTCACCGACACGAACAGCGCCAGGGGAAAGCCGAACCCCGGCGAGTAGACGCGCCCCAGGAGCGCCACCACCGCCGCCGCCATCATCCCGGCGAGGCTCGCGGCCAGCACCTCGCGCACCACCACCTTCCGGTCCACCTCTCCGTGCGTGACCATCGAGGACGCCACCGCCGTCGTCTGCACGCCCAGGCTCTCCGACAGCACCAGCACCATCGGGATGAAGGCGCTCACCACCACCAGCTCCGACACCGTGTGCTCGAACAGGCGCGTCGTCGTGGCCGCCAGGAACCCGCCCGCGATGTTCACGAGCAGCCACGGGAAGCGCTTGAGCGCGAGCCGCGCCGGCCGCGTCTCCTTCAGCTCCCCCTTCGGCAGGCCCACGAAGCGGTAGACCTCGTCGCGCACCCGGCCCTCCACCTCGTCGAAGAGCGTGTCGGAGAACGTGTCCACGAACTGGTTCATCTCCACCACGCCCACGATGCGCCCGTCCGCGTCCACCACCGGGAAGGCCAGGAAGCGGTAGGTGACGAAGAAGTCCTCCACCACCGCGTCGGGCGCGTCCACCGGCAGCTTCACCACCCGCGTGAACATCAACGTGGCGATGCGCTCCTCGGGGGCCGCGCGGATCAGCTTGCGGATGGGCACCACGCCCACCAGGCGACCCGCCGGGTCGCACGCGTAGCAGTAGAAGACCTCGCCGGTGCCAGGGCTCGCGCGGATCTTCTCCAGCGCCTGGGCGACCGTGTCCTCCACGCCCACGGCGGTGAAGTCCCGGGACAGCCGGTCGCCCTGCAACAGCGTGTGAGCGGACTCCGGGGTTGGCTGCACGGCCGGGCCAAGAAACGTCCTGGCCCGGCGGAGCGTCAAGGCTTATCTAGGACTCCATCCGCCATGCCACTTCAGCCGTGTCCCATCTGTCAGAAGCCCGTGCCTCCCCGCCCGGAGAACACCTCCCAACCCTTCTGCTCCCGCCGCTGCCGCGCCGTCGACCTGGGCCGCTGGCTGGGGGAGGAGTACCGCGTGCCCGACCGGCAGGCGGATGAGCAGGAGGACGAACTGCCCTCCGACGGCTCCAACCGCGGCCACGACGCCTGAGCCTCGCGGCTCACGTGTCTTGAAAAATTCCTCTCAGGCACTGAACGACGGGGCAGGGGAGCGCGCCGTCGCGGGGCCCGCATGCGGGCGCGCCGGAGGGTTTGAGTAGGCCGAGCTACTGGAGTCGCAAAGGCAGGGACGATATACCCGGCCGCCGTGAAACGCGCCGTCAACCTGATCGCCAGCCTGCTCGTCACCGCCGCCTTCATGTGGTGGGCCTTCCGGGACACGGACGTGTCCACGCAGATCGCCAGCCTCAAGGCGGCCAACTACGCGTGGGTGCTGCCGTACTTCCTGTGCCTGACCGCCATCCACGTGTTCCGCACGCTGCGGTGGGGTTCGCTGCTGTCGGGCCTGGAGCGCGTGCCGTTCCGCAAGCTCAATGAGGCATCCGGCATCGGCTTCATGATGCTGCTGGTGCTGCCGTTCCGGCTGGGGGAGTTCGCCCGGCCCTTCCTCATCGCGCAGCGCAGCTCCATCCGCCGCAGCGCGGCCATGACCTCCGTGGTGCTGGAGCGCATCGTGGACGGCCTCTTCGTCGCGGCCCTCTTCCGCGTGCTGCTCTTCTTCGTCCCGGTGGAGACGGAGGGCGTGCGGTACGTGAAGCTGGGCTCGTGGCTGATGTTCGGCGTGTTCGGCGGCGGGCTGGTGTTCCTGCTCCTGGGGCTGTGGCACCAGGAGTCCACCGTGCGGCTCGTGCGCGCCACCGTGGGCCGCTTCTCCCCCGGCATCGCGGAGAAGGTGGCGGACGTCGTGGACACCTTCGTGGGCGCCATGCGGCAGCTCCCCGACGGCCGGCACATCGCCCTCTTCTTCCTCTACACGGTGCTGTACTGGGCCGTGAACGGCCTGGGCATGGCGCTGCTCGCCCGCGCCTTCGACTGCTCCGGCGCGGCGCCGGGCGTCGTCTGCGAGCCCATGAGCCTGTCGCTGTTCCAGTCGTACATCGTGATGTGCGTGCTGGTGGTGGGGGTGATGATCCCCGCCGCGCCCGGCATGGTGGGCACCTTCCACGCCGCCATCAAGGTGGGCCTGGGCCTGTTCCTGCCCGCCGCGGTGGTGAACGCCCACGGGCTCGCCTACGCCAACGTGCTGTGGCTGTGTCAGACGGCGCAGCAGGTCATCTTCGGCCTCGTGCTGCTGTCCATCAGCCACATGTCCTTCCGCGAACTGGCCGGCAACATGAAGAAGGACGGCGGCGACGGCGATGGTGCCGTCACCCGTTCGCCCGTGGCCTGAGCGCCCGTGCCGCCTGCCCCGGTCCTGAGGGGGAGTGGCGGCGGGTGAAGCCTACGGCGCGGGCTGCGTCGCCTGCGCGCCCGCGTCGGGTGCGTTCTGCGCGGGGGGCGCGACCTTCTGGCTGCGCACGCTGTTCTTCACCTGTTCGGTGACGGCGGCGGGGTCCACGGTGCCCTTGAAGGTGCCGAAGGGCGTCTGGAGGGTCTGCTCGCGGTTGGCGTTGCCCTCGGCGCCCGGAGGGCCACAGAACGCCTTGTCCTGATCCTTGAGGGAACCCACGGGCGTGTGCACCGCCGTGCGCGTCTGCGTGGTGGACTTGGCCACGAGGACGTTGTCGCGCATCAGCACGCAGTGGTCCTCGTCGAAGTACCAGGCCGACGAGCCGTCCTGGTACTCCTGCGCGTGGGCAGGGCCCTTGCCCATGGTGCTGGCCACCTGGGCGGGCGTCATGCCGGGATACAGCTGCTCGAAGCCGGACGTGGCGCAGCCGGTGGCGGCCAGCGCGAGGACGGCGATCATCAGGGAGGGACGCATCAAGGCCGGGGCTCCTGGAGACGAAGGAAGGGCCCGAACCTAGCGTGTTTCCCTCCTGGCACGCTCCAGGGCGGGGCGGAGGACTACAGCTCCTGCTCCAGCCAGCGCCGCAGCCGTTCGCGCAGGGACAGGGCGCTCCGGCGGGAGTGGCGCAGGGGCGCCGGGCGCTTCACGACTCGCCTTCCGTCTTGGCGGGCATGCGGCCGTACTTGGACAGCAGGTCCTCCACCGCCTCGCGCAGGTACTCGCTCTGGTGGATGCGGGTGCGCCGCGCCAGTTCGCGCAGCTTGTGGACCTGCTCCTCGGGCACGAGGACGTGGGTGGAGACGATGTCGGCCTCCGGGCTCCGGACCTCACCGGGTTCCACCGGAGACTGGGACGACGGAGCGTCGGGGCTCAGCGGGCTGGCGCTTCCATCCTGCATCGGGGCTTCCTCCAGGCTTTTGCTGCTGCTACAGGCCGCTACCGACCTGTCCCCGGCATTAGGGGGGCAGCCTCTCGCGGCGTCAAAAAAAGGGACGCCAGACGTAGGAGCGCCCGAGCGTGGGGGATGTGTCGGGTTGACTCACGCGGGCCCCACTGCTACTTGCGACGACACGTAAGGGGAGTAGTTCACGCCGGTGGCAAGAGGCGTCGGGAAGCTCGACACACTGGCTGGAGACAGCCCGGGCCCCCACCTCGCGAAGCGCGCGAGACGAACGAGACCTTCGGACAGGGATTCAATGCTCCCTGGCCGAGGTCCGTCGTGCGCGCTCCCCCCTGAAGCGCTCTCACCACGACACCTTCGCGCCAGGGACTGGGAAGGGGAGCCTTCATGATGTCGTGGGAGTCCGTGCTCGGTTCGTTCGTGTTGGTCGCCGCCAGTGAGATGGGGGACAAGACGCAATTGCTGGCGTTCTCGCTGGCGTCCAGGTTCCGCAAGCCGTGGGTGGTGCTGGCCGGCATCCTCGTGGCCACCATCGCCAACCACGCGCTGGCGTCGTCGGTGGGCACGTGGGTGTCCACGCACGTGCCGGCGCGGGTGATGGCGCTGATATTGGCGGTGCTGTTCCTGGGCTTCGGCCTGTGGACGCTGAAGCCAGACACGCTGGATGACGACGGGGGCAAGCCGCCGCGCTTCGGCGCCTTCCTCACCACCGTGGTGCTCTTCTTCCTGGCGGAGATGGGGGACAAGACGCAGCTGGCCACCATGGCGTTGGCCGCGCGCTACCAGGCCCCGGTGATGGTGACGCTGGGCACCACCGCGGGGATGCTGGTGTCGGATGGCCTGGCCGTCTTCCTGGGCGACCGGCTGGCGGGACGGGTGCAGATGAAGTGGGTGCGGTGGGTGACCGCGGGCCTCTTCTTCCTCTTCGGCGCCGTGTCGCTGTGGACGGCCTGGAGGAGCTGACGCGCGAGCCCCGGTGCGTGTCGCCGGGGCCCTCACGGGGACGGCCTACGGGTTCTTCAGGCTCGCGATGTCGATGACGAACCGGTAGCGCACGTCGCCCTTGAGCATGCGCTCATAGGCTTCGTTGATCTGCTGGATGGGGATGACCTCCACGTCGGAGGCGACCTGGTGCTTCGCGCAGAAGTCGAGCATCTCCTGCGTCTCGCGGATGCCACCGATGAGCGACCCGCCCAGCTTGCGCCGCTTCATGATGAGCGGGAACGCGGCGAGCGGCGCGGGGGACTCGGGCGCGCCGACGAGGATCATCGTGCCGTCCAGCTTCAGCAGGCGCAGGTACGCGTTGTAGTCGTGCGGCGCGGAGACAGTGTCGAGGATGAAGTCGAACTGGTTCGCCAGCGCCTTGAAGGTCTGCTTGTCCGACGTGGCGGCGAAGTGCATGGCGCCCAGGGCCAGGGCGTCGTCGCGCTTGGAGGGGGAGGTGCTCAGCACCGTCACCTCGGCGCCCAGCGCCTTGCCCAGCTTCACGCCCATGTGCCCCAGGCCGCCCAGGCCCACGACGGCCAGCTTGCTGCCGGCCTTCACGCCGTAGTGGCGCAGGGGGGAGTACGTGGTGATGCCCGCGCACAGCAGCGGCGCGGCCCGGTCCAGGGGGATGCCCTCCGGGATGCGCAGCACGTACCTGGCGTCCACGGTGATGCGGGTGGAGTAGCCGCCGTAGGTGGGCGTGCCGTCCTTCTCCCGGCCGTTGTACGTGTTCACCGAGCCGCGCTCGCAGTACTGCTCCTCGCCCGCGAGGCAGGCAGGGCAGTCGCGGCATGAATCCACGAAGCAGCCCACGCCCACGCTGTCGCCGACCTTGAAGTCGGTGACGGCGCTGCCGACCTGGGACACCTTCCCGACGATTTCGTGCCCCGGCACCATGGGGAAGCTGGCGCCGCCCCACTCATCACGGGCCTGGTGGATGTCGGAGTGGCACACCCCGCAGTACTGGATGTCGATGAGCACGTCCTGGGGGCGCGGCTCGCGGCGCTCCAGGGTGAAGGGGCCGAGCGCGGCCTTGGCGCTCGGTGCGGAATAGGCGTGGGTGGTCGGCAAGTGAGAACTCCAGGGGGAATCGAAGCAGGGCGCATCCAGGACGGGTTGGACGCAACGCGCGAAGCTAATGGAGCGGGGCCGGTCTCGCCGTGGAAAGCGCGGGAAGTGTGGACCGTGCCGGGGGAGTCCGGGAGACTGCCCGGCACCATGAGCCAGGATCGTCTGCAACAGTCCCAGTCCCCCGGTGGTCCCCATCACTTCCTCTCCCGCCTGGTGGGCGGGTGGGAGGGCGTCGCCCGCACGTGGTTCCAGCCGGACAAGGTGGAGGATGAGTCCCCCATCGCCGGCACCTTCCGGAGCGTGCTCGACGGCCGCTTCGTGGTGCACGAGTACACGTCCTCGATGGGGGGCAAGCCGCTGTCGGGCATCGCCACCCTGGGCCATCACCTGGACGGCCGCCAGTTCACCATGTCGTGGGTGGACACCTTCCACGTGGGCTCCGACATCATGACCCTGCTGGGGGAGGCCGGGGTGAGCGACCGGTTCTCCGTGTCCGGCACCTACTTCACGGGGGAGACGACGCCCCGGTGGGGCTGGCGCGTGGACATCGAACAGCCCTCGCCCGACGCGCTCGTCATCACGCACTTCAACATCCAGCCCGGTGAGGCGGCGCAGAAGGCGATTGAGATCCAGTACCGCCGACGGGCCTGAGGAGCCCCGAGCGTGACGCACGGCGTCTGGTGGGTGGTTGACAGATAAGGCGGGTATGGCGGCTAAACCGGCTTATGCTGGGAAGATTGTATTCGGTATGTTATGTCTTCATCTGCCGAGCATCTCGCCGGCGTTCTCCCTGAGAAGACACCCATGCAAATCAAGACCCTGATTGTCAGCCTCGCTTTCGGTTCCCTCCTGGCCGCCTGTGGCGGAATGGAGACGGAGGGAATGGCCGAAGAGACGCCGAGCCTGGCCACCACGGAGCAGAATCTCTGTGAGGGGTGGGACAACGGCGCGAACCGGTGCACGTTCAAGTGTACCTCTGGCAGCGGCTGGCTCTGGTACGCCCCGGGCCAGATCGCCTACGGGCAGTGCCAGGCCGCGGCGGATGCTTACTGTGGTCGCTCCGCCTACGGCGCCTGCTGGAGCTTCTAGCGCCCACGTGTTGGGAGGGCTCCGTGCCTGTCTGTCATTGGCGGTGACGCCGCGCGAGGACGCGTGCCTCGTGTCGGCCAGAGTCCGTCCAGCCCTCGGTGGATGAGAGGGTTTCAAACTCCTGGAGGTGCGTGGGCAGCTCTCCGTCCTCCAGGAGGAACCGTGCGGACGGGTGCGGATGCCTTTGCAGGTTGCTCCGGGTGGGCTGGGCGAAGACGAACAGCCCGCCCGGTGCGAGCACACTGGGAAGCGCGGCGAAGAGCGGCCGCCAGAGGTAGTTCAGGCACACGACGAGGTCGAACGGGCCTGGGGGCAGCGGGTCCACTTCCAGGTCCAGGCGCGCGAGCTGGAGGGGCACTCCCTCCGCTTGTGCGAGCGCCCCCGCTTGTTCCAGCGCCACGTCGGAGAGGTCCACCAGGGTGACGTCCAGCCCGCGCTTCGCGAGCCAACACGCGTCGTGCCCCTGTCCCCCGGCCAGGTCGAGCGCCCGACCCGTGGTGGGCAGCCGGTCCGCGAGCGAGCGCAGGAAGTCCGACGGCTCCCGGGGTTCCGGGGCCCGCTGGTAGCGGTCGTTCCATCGCTGGCGATCGTCCTGGGACATGGGGCCTCCGGTCAGCGCCGGGTCATCAGGCCGTTGAGGGACGGGTAGCTGGAAGCTTCCTCGAACAGGGCCGCGGAGTGACCTTCGCGCAGGAAGGTGGTGGCGAGCGCGCCCGCGCGGCCCCAGAGGGCTTGCGCGATGGCGGAGCCCGCGCTCAGGCGCCGCACGCCCAGACGCTGCAACTCCGGGACGCTGGGAAGGTCGGGCCGGGCCATGGCATTCACCGGCAGTGGCGTGCCGCGCGTGAGGGCCTGGAGGTCCGCCGCGTTCGTGGCGCCGGGAACGAAGAGGCCGTCCGCGCCGGCCTGCTGGTAGCGGGCGGCGCGGGCTAGGGTCTCCTCCACACGGCGCTCGGGCGGGACGAGTCCGCGCAGGAAGACATCCGTGCGCGCATTGACGAAGACGTCGAGGCCCCGCTGGGCACTGGCCTGCTTCACGCGTTCAATCTTCGCCGCGAGCAATTCCGGTGGGCCGCTCCCGTCCTCCAGGTTGATGCCCACGGCGCCCTCGGACAGCAGCCGGACCACGTTCTCACCGACGGTCGCCGGGTCGTCGGAGTAGCCACCCTCCGCATCCACGGTGAGGGGCACGCGGATGACCCCGGTGATGGCCTGGACCGTGGCGACGAGGCGGTCCATGGGCAGCGCGTTGCCATCCGGGAACCCGAGGGCCCAGGCAATCCCGGCGCTGGTGGTGGCGATGGCGCGGGCGCCCAGGCTTTCGAAGATGCGGGCGCTGCCAGCATCCCAGACATTCGGCAGGAGGAGCAGTTCGGGGCCCTGGTGCAGCGCGCGGAAGGTGCTGGCGGCGGTGTCTGGCATGGGGAGGCTTTCGGGAGGGTGAGAGGGATTGGAAGGCTTTCAGGCCCTGGGCGCGTGTGTCTGTTCGTGGTCGAGCAGCCAGCGTTTGCGCTCGATTCCTCCGGCATAGCCTGTCAGGGAGGCATTGGCACCCACGACGCGGTGGCACGGCACGACGATGCCCACGGGGTTGGCGCCATTGGCCGCGCCCACGGCGCGCACGGCCTTGGGCCGGCCGATGCGTTCGGCGAGCCGGGCATGGCGATGCAGACGCTGCCGCTGGAAACCCAGTTCGCCAAGTTCGATCTCTCGCTGGCACTGCGCGAGTCAGGGTCGGAACTGCTTGGCGCGCTGGAGTACGCGACGGACTTGTTCGAC
>NZ_RAWI01000383.1 GCF_003612125.1 Corallococcus praedator | reverse complement strand
GCCAGGGAGGGTTGCCCGGCGGACGCCGCCGATGGTCGCCCCCTGACGCGTGTTCATCTTCGGCGTGGGGAGGTGTTCATGGTCGGGTTCATCGCGTCGCGGACGGGACGGTGGGTGCGGATTCTGGCGGGCTCGGGCCTGGTGCTGGGCGGCCTGGGCACGGGCTCGCCCCGGGGCGCCATGGTGGCGCTGACGGGGCTGGTGCCGCTCTTGTCCGGGGCCCTGGACCTGTTCCTCCTGGGGCCGCTGTTCGGCCTGCCCGTGCGGGGCGCGGACGTGCGGCGCGCGCTGGGACAGCCGGAGGAGGCGCCGCTGCTCGACCTGGCCCACGACGGCGGGCGCTCCCCCTACGCGCCGCCCAGCACGCTGTTGCACTAGCTAGTGCGTGCTCACCTGGAAGGGGATGTCCAGCGCTCCGAACGGCTCCCCCGTGGTCGCGTCCACCAGCTTCACCTGGAGCGTCACCGCGTCCTCGCGGCGCGCCACGCCCTGGAAGTAGAGGAAGCCCTGCTGCGTGCCGCCGGGCTCCAGGGTGCCCTCCGGCAGCGCGTTGTTGAGCATGTCCTCGGTGGGCAGCGGCTCCTGGTACTGGGGCCAACTGTAGAGGAACGGATCGTAGAACGGGCTGCCCCACGGGCCGTAGTACGGCGGGTAGTAACCCCTTCGGGGGCCATGGACGTAGGAGGACCCCACGCCCACGCCCACGCCCACGCTCCAATGGCCCGCGGGGGCGATGACGCCGCTGGGGGCCGTGTCATTGGCGGACATGGCCTTCTGGAGCGACAGGGGCGCCAGCGCCGTGTAGCGGAAGCGCGACTCCTCGCCGATGAGCGAGAAGGCCGCGTACTGGAGCTTGAGCGGCCGCTGGCCCTGGTTCTCCAGCCGGACGTAGACGGGGGTGAGGCGGCGCTCCAGGTCGGACGGGGAGCCGCGCCACGCGGAGCCATCCGCCACCAGCCTCACGCCCTGCTGTTCCGTGATGGCGCCGCCCTTGCCGTTCACCAGGACGCCCGCTTCCGGCGTGGGCCTCAATTTCGTCTCCGCCGCGCAGCCCGCGACCAGCAACAGCGCCGCGGCCCCCAGCCCATGTGCACGCATGATGTGCCTCCTGGGATTCAAGGTAGGGCACGCGGCGTCCACGGGAGGTCACCCGGAAGGCTCCACCCCGGATGCCATCCCTGCGGCCGGGCCCTCGCCCCGAGGCCGCGGCGTCTACGGCGTCACGGCTTCGGCGGCGGCCCCGGGCCACGAGGCGGAGGTGATGAAGTCCCAGTCCTGGTGGCGCGCCCAGGTCTCGAAGGTCCGCCAGCCCACGCGCGGGACGCTGTTGCGCAGGGTGAGGATGTCCGCGTGGTAGCCCACCCGGTCCAGCCATTCGTACATGCGCGCCAGGTCCTCGCTCTGCTGCGCCAGCTGGTCCAGCGGCACCTGCTCGTAGTGGATGCGGTGGCCGCTCACCATGGAGAGCAGCGCGGAGGACTGCTGGCCGGTGACCTCGTCGGACGCCACCTCGATGCGCTCGCCGATGAAGCGCTCCGGATCCTCCAGCACGTGCAGCGCGTAGCCCGCGAGGTCGTCCACCGCCACCATCTGCAACCCGCGCGACGCGGGCAGCCCCAGCGTGAGGTGCCCCCGGGCCAGCGCGTCCCGCGTCGGAGGCTGGAGCAGGTTCTCCATGAAGAAGGTGGGCGCCAGGATGGTGAAGGGCATGTCCATGCGCCGCAGGTACAGCTCCACGCGGTGCTTGCTGTCGAAGTGGGGGACGCCGGTGAGCTGATCCGCGCCCGCCACGGAGGAATACACGTAGTGCCGCACGCCGGAGCGCTTCGCCGCGTCCGCCAGGTTCATGCCGTGATGTGTTTCCGTGTTCGGGCCGCCGCTTCCAAAGGGCGTGGCCATGGCGTAGACGGCGTCCACGCCCCGGGTGGCCTGCTCCAGCGCGTCCACGTCGTCGAAGTCACCCCGCACCAGCCGTGCCCCCAGCGTCTGGAGCGCGCGGGCCTCGGGCTTGTTCGGGTCGCGCACCAGGGCGACCACCTTGTGGCCCCGGCTCAAGAGCTGGCGGGCCACGGCGCCGCCCTGCTGGCCGGTGGCGCCCGTGACGAGCGCGGTGATGGAGAAATCCACGGACATGGCTTCAGACCTCCGGACGCGGCGTGTCACGAGAAGGTGCGACCGCCCCTTCCTGTTGGCGAGGTCCGGAAGTCGCACGCCCGCCCCCCGGACTCAGGCTCCCGGGGCAGGCAGGCAGGCCCGCGAGGGCAGGCCAGGAAGCAGGCGGGCAGCCACGGCGCGTGGCATCTTCCGGGGAACCCATGAGCAAGCGCGACACGTCATCCCCTTCGGAGCTGGTCTCCGCCGCCCAGGCACTCGACGCGGAGCTGCTGCGCTTCGAGGCCCTGTCAGGGCAGCTCCAGGACGCCCCCCTGACCTCGGAGAAGCACCTGGAGCGGGCGTCGCGCACGCTCAAGGAGCTGGCGGACCTGGACGACGCGCTCCGCCTGCGCGTGGGCGCGCTGGTGCAGGCCATCACCGGCGTGCGCACCCGGCAGCAGACGCAGGCGGACGCCGTCAACACGCGCGCGCAGGAGCTGCAACGGCGCACGGAGGTGTTCAAGGACCTGCTCACCCGCTACGGGGGCCTGGGCCAGAGCGCCGCGGACCTCAACGGGCGCATGCAGCAGTTCTCCGCCCTGCGTCAGCAGGAGTCCCGCACGGCGGAGGAGGATGCCCAGCTCACGGCCGTCTTCACCTCCCTCCAGGAGCGCATGGCGGAGGTCGCGGACGAGGCGGCGACCCTGGCCGGCGCCGCGGACGCGGATCACTTCTCCGACATCGCCCGGCAGGCGGATTCCCTGCGCCAGCAGTTGCTGTCCGCGCGCAACAAGCTGGGCCTGCTGCACCAGAGCCTGTCGTCGAAGCCCGCCTGAGCCCGTCCGCTCCAGCCTGCTGGCGCTTCAGCTCAGGTACGTGGGCTCGAAGTCGTCCGGGCTTTCGATGGGGCGGCGTCCGGAGAAGCCCGCCTGCAGGTCGTGCCAGTGCGTCACGCTCGGCTCGCCGAAGCGCCAGCACAGGTAGACGGGCTCCTCGCCGCGCCGCGCGTGGAAGTCCACCAGGCCGTCCGCGCCCTTGATCTCCAGCCCCATCTCCTGGAGCGGGCCCAGCTCCCCTCGGATGCGCTCCAGCAGGGACTCGCGCTCCTCGCGCTGGGCGCGGGTCTCCAGGGTTTCGGGGGCGGACCCCAGGGCGTCCAGCGCCTCCGCCAGCTTCTGCACGCGCTCCACCCACGGGCGCACACGCCCGAAGGTCAGCGACAGCAACGGCACCAGGCGGTTGGCCTCTTCCACGCTGAAAAAGCGCATCGGGGCGACAGCATGCAGTGTGCGCCCTCCGCTGGCCATCACCATCCCCGAGCGGGTGCGGATGCGTGGACGCAAGGCTTTTTGTGTCGGAAACGTGTCAGCCAGGTCAGGTGGGAGGGTCCTACCCGCGCCGCAGCGACGACAGATGCTCCACCAACCAACGCCAGGCGGACTCCCGCAGGGGAAAGGCGGCCTCGCGCGCGTCGAAGTCGGGGGGGTGTTCGGCGGCGCAGCGCCCGGTGTCATCGCCGTCCCGGTCCGCGTCGGTGTGGGCCAGGTCCGCGTGCAAGAGGGCGTGGAAGACGAGGAAGTCCACCACGAAGGCGGGCACGTGGGGCTTGTCCAGCGCGGGGTGGAGGCGCACCTCGCGCAGGCGTGCGTCGTAGCCACCCAGGTGGATGGTGCGGCGGGTGCGGCGGCCCGGCTTCCGGGCCCAGCCCACCTCCACCTCCCGCACCCGGCCGTCGAAGTACGTCGCATCCAACCGGGCGTGCACCGCGCGCAGGTCGAAGCACTTGCCCCGGCTGCGCAGCGGGGCTCCGGGCTGGCGCTCCCGGCGCACCTGGTCGTGGTGCGCGTGGCTGAACGCCTCCAGCACGTCGCGCGCGCCCGCGTCACCGGCCACGTACCCGGCGACGGCGCGCACCACCGGCTCCGGTGCGTCCAGGAAGAGGTGGTGCATGCGCAGCCGCACGCCCTCCGGTAGCTTCCGGAAGCTCACCAGCGTGGCGCGGTTGTCGGTGAGGCGCAGGTGCACGGGCAGGCCCAGCAGGGCGGACACGCGCCGGGCCAGCTCCGCCGCCCGGGGCAGCGCGTCCTCGCGCGAGGGCAGCCGGGGGCGTCCGGGCGCCGGTTCCCTTTCGGGGGCCGGCGCGTCGAACATCGCCAGTTGTCCGGGCGGTGGACGCATGCCCTGCAACGTAAGCCCTGGGCGTGCCCGCTGGCCAGGAGGATGCAAGCCCGCTTGTGCCCCGGTGTCGGGCGGCCCACGTCCTCCCGGCGGGGGCGCGTCAGGACTTCAAGGGCACTTCGAAGCAGCCCGCCAGCGACGCGAGCACGGCGAGCAGCTCCACGGGCTCCACGGGCTTGGGCACGTGGCTCTGGAAGCCGGCGCGCAGCACGCGGGTGCGGTCCTCCGAACGGGCGTAGGCGGTGATGGCCACCGCCGGGGTGCGTCCGCCCCTGTCGGCGGGCAGCGCGCGCACGCGTTCGATGAAGCCGTAGCCGTCCGTGCCCGGCATGCCGATGTCGGACACGAGCACGTCCGGCGGCTCCTCCTGGAGCACCTGGAGGCCCTCGGCGGCGGAGCCGGCGGTGAGCACGTGCGCGCCGCTGTCCTCCAGGAGGGTGCGCAGGAGTTCGCGCGCGTCCTCCTCGTCATCCACCACGAGCACGCGCACCCCGTTCAGCTCCGCGGGGCGCACGGACTCCGGGCCTGGGGCGGAGGGCGGCCGGGGCGAGGGGGCCATGAGCGGGTCGCGGCGCTGCATGATGGACAGGGGCAGGCGCACGGTGAAGGTGGCGCCCCGGCCTTCGCCCTCGCTGGCGACGGCGACGGTGCCGCCGTGCATCTCCACGATGTGGCGCACGATGGACAGGCCCAGGCCCAGGCCGCCCGTCTTGCGGGTGGTGCCGCTGTCGGCCTGGCGGAAGCGCTCGAAGACGTGGGGCAGGAAGGCCGCGGGGATGCCCTGGCCGGTGTCCTGCACGGTCAGTTCCACCAGGGAGTCCCGGCGCTCCACCAAGAGCCGCACGTGGCCGTTGCGGGGCGTGAACTTCACCGCGTTGGAGAGCAGGTTCCACACCACCTGCTGCAGCCGTTGCAGGTCTCCCATGACGCTGCTGGAGGAGTCCACGGTGGCCTGCACCTGGACGCCGCGCGCGTCGGCGGCGGGGCGCACGGAGTCCAGCGCCTGCTGCACCACGGTGGACAGGTCCACCGGCTCCACGTCCAGCTTGAGCTTGCCGGACATGATACGGCTGACGTCGAGCAGGTCCTCGATGAGCTGGCCCTGCGCGCGCGCGTTGCGCTCCATGGTCTCCAGCGCGCGCTCGCGGCGGGACTCGGGCAGGTGGCCGGTGCGCAGCAACTGCACCCAGCCGAGGATGGCGGTGAGGGGCGTGCGCAGCTCGTGGCTGACGGTGGCGAGGAACTCGTCCTTGAGCTGGTTGGCCTCCTCGGCCTCCTTGCGCGCGGCGCTCTCCCGGGCGAGCAGGGCTTCGCGGTCCACCTCCGCCTGCTTGCGGTCGGAGATGTCGATGATGCTGCCGATGTAGCCCAGGAAGCGCCCTTCGGTGTCGAAGCGGGGCGAGCCGGTGTCCACGGCCCAGTGGTACACGCCGTCCGTGCCCCGCAGCCGGTAGTCCAGCCGGAAGGACCGGTGATGCGCGAGGTTGGCGGAGAGGAAGATGTTCCGGGTGCGCTCCAGGTCATCGGGGTGGATGGCGTCCAGCCAGCCGAGGCCCAGACCCTGGGCCTCCGTCTGGCCGGTGAAGGCGTACCAGCCCCGGTTCATGTAGGTCGTGACGCCGTCCACGTCCGTCACCCAGAGCATGACGGGGGCGTGGTCGGCCATGTTGCGGAAGCGGGCCTCGCTGTCGCGCAGGGCCTCCAGCAGGCGTTCACGCTCCTGGGCCGCGACCTTCTGTTCGGTGATGTCGCGCGCGGCGGCGTAGATGAGGCCCTGCGCGGGCACGGAGCGCGCGGCCCAGGCCAGCCACTTGTAGCGGCCGTCCTTGCAGCGGAAGCGGTTCTCGAAGCGCAGGGTGGGGATGCCCTGGGAGAGCTTGCTCACCTCCCGCCGGGTGGCCTCCCGGTCGTCGGGGTGGACGAGGTCCAGGAAGGGGAAGCGGTACAGCTCCGGCTCGCTCCACCCGAGCACCTGGACGAAGTACGCGTTCACGCGCTTGAAGTACGCGTCGATGCCCGCGATGCAGAACATGTCCGGGGACAACTGGAAGAAGCGCTCGCGCTCCTCTGCCTCCTCGCTCTTGCGCTCGGGGCTGTCGAGTTCGAACTGGGACACGGCCTCGCGCATGGCGGTGTCGATGCGGAGGCTGAGCAGGCGCAGCTGCGACAGGGGGAAGTGGATGTCCTCCTGCTCGATGCGCTCCAGGAGGCAGTCGCGCAGCAGGCCGTACTCGCGGGCGACCAGGGCCGCGCTGAAGCCCAGGCGCTGGCGCTGGCGGCCATGGGCCTCGGAGGCCTTTCGGTGATGAGGGGGCCGGCGGTCGCCGCCTGCCTCCTCCGCTTCGAGCGTGTCGCGAAGCTCGTCGATGAAGGCAGGCAGGGCGTCGAGGATCTGCTCGCGCGTCAGCCGCAGGTTGGCGAACAAGGGGGCCACGCGGGACAGCCAGTCCTCCACGATGGCATCGCGGTCGAACTCCAGCAGGTCCACGAGGGACAGCGATCCACCGCCCTCCGCGGGCGTCCGCCCCTCCGACGAAGGACCCCGCTCCTGTGGATCCGAGGAGGACATGAACGTCTCTAGAGGTGGGAATGTCCGGCGCGCATGGGCAGGGGCGGCACGCCGTGCGCCTCCTGCCTCGCGTGTCCGGTGGTCAGCGGGGCGGCGCTACAGCCCCAGGTATGCGAGCAGCGCGCCCAGGTCCGCGTCGGACAGGGACTCCGCGCTGTAGGGGGGCATGTTGCCGCCCACGCCGAAGAACTGGCCGTGCCGCACCTTCTCGATGACGACCGTCGCGTGCGGGATGCCCGGGAAGAGCCGGTCGTAGTCCTGCGTCACCTCCGGCAGCACCGACGCCAGCTCCGTCAGCCGGCCCTCGCCCGTGTGCGTCGCGCCGTGGCAGTTCTGGCACGCCGCCCGGTACACCGCCTCACCGCGCGCGGTGTCCCCCCGGGGCACGTCGCTGATGTCCTTCACCACCGTGAGCGGCAGCGCGGGCGCCTGCGCGTCCGGGCTGATGCGCGACAGGTACTCGTACAGGGCCCGGGAGCGCGGGTCCTCCGGCTCCAGCTTCGTCACCCCGCGCATGAAGTTCACGTAGCAGAAGTTCACCGCGTCCAGGAGGTGCGTCTCGTAGCCGCCCCACCAGCTCGGCCGCGCCGTCACGTTGTGCAGCGAATACCCCGAGTCGATGCGCCCCGCCGGCGTCTCCGGCGTCGTCACGTGACACGTCGCGCACGAGAAGCGGTTGAACGTGCTCTCCGACAGCCGGGCGTCCTGGAACAGCTCCTCCCCGAAGTCCGCCGCCGCCACGGGCTCATCCCCCCCGTCGCAGCCGGACAGCACGCCCAGCACCAGCGCCATCACGCCCCACCTCATGGCGTCCCCTTCAGCAGGCTCACCGAGTCCGGGAAGATGCCCATTCGCACCGTGGACACCACCGTGCCCTCCGCCACGTCCACCACGTGCAACGTGCCCGGGCCCACGTGGTCGCCTTCGCACACCACCAGCCCGTGGCGCTCATCCGGCGTCAGCATGAACTGGTGCACGTTGAGACAGCCCGCCTGGGACAGCTCCAGCGTGCGCTGCACCGTGGACGTCGCCGGGTCGATGACCGCCACCGCGTCCTCCTGCTGGTACGGCAGGTACAGCGTCTTCCCGTCCCGCGTGAACGCGCCGAACATGGGCGACCCGCGCAGGTACACCGTGCGCTCCGGGTTCATCGCGCGCGTGCCCGGCTCCAGCACCTGCACCTGACGGCTGGCCAGCGAGCTGACCCACACGTCCCCCGTCGTGGGCGACACCGTGAGCGCGTACGGCTGGTGACGCGGATTCGTGGCGGTGCCCGCCCCGGGCGCCACCTTCACCCGCGTCACCGGCATCCCTTCCGTCGCCAGGTCCACCAGCGCGACCTCATCCGACCAGCACGCCACGTACGCCGTGCGCTCATCCGCCGACAGGCGCACCGCGTGCGGCGCCGGGCACACCTTCACCCGCGCCTTCACCGCCATCGTCTCCGCGTCGAGGATGGCCAGCCGCGCCACCATCTCCTCCTCCGTGCCGCCCTGCCGCGCGACGTCCGCGATGCGCAGCAGGTCGAAGTGCGTCTGGTACAGCGTGCGCCCGTCCGCGCTGACGATGACGTCGCCCGGGTTGCGGTCCACGCGCGCGGAGGCCACCAGCCGGTTGTCCTTCGCGCTCAGCTTCAGGCAGTACCCATCCGCCGTGCCGGTGCCATGCGCACCGTGCGGACCGGAACCCCCACCGGGCACGTAGTTGGAGATGCCCACGTAGTAGTAGTCCCCCATGGGAGACACCGCCGTGTGGTGCGGCCCTTCCAATTCCACCGGGTTGAGCCCCACCGGCACGCGCGCCAACTCACCCCAGTCCGCCGAGCCCAGCCCCGCCAGCTCCAGCAGGCTCACCGAGTCATCCAGGCTGTTGGTGACGAGCAGCCGCCCCGCCGGCCCCGGAGG
>NZ_RAWI01000382.1 GCF_003612125.1 Corallococcus praedator | reverse complement strand
GTGCATGTCCGCCGTCGCCACGCTGAAGGTGCCGCTCAAGGTGGACGTGGGCGCTTCTCCCGCTTTTTTTTATCCGCGAAGCCTAGTGCGCGTCCGCCCAGCTTTTGCCCGCGCCCACGTCCACCTTGAGCGGCACCTTCAGCGTGGCGACGGCGGACATGCACCGCACGGCCAGCGCCTTCACCGCCTCCACTTCCGCGTCCGGCGCTTCGATGAGCAGTTCGTCGTGAACCTGGAGGAGCACGCGCGCCTTCAGCTTCTCCTGCCGCAGCGCCGCATCCACCGCCAGCATCGCCTTCTTCATCAGGTCCGCGGCGGTGCCCTGGATGGGCATGTTGATGGCGGCGCGCTCAGCGGCCTGGGCCACGCCCCGGTTCTTGGAGAGCAAATCGCCCATCAACCGGCGCCGGCCGTAGAGCGTCTCCACGTAGCCCACCTTGCGCGCCTGCTCCACGGTGTCCTCCAGGTACTGGCGGATGCCCGCGTACCGGGTGAAGTACCGCTCGATGACGTCGCGGGCGCGCTCCTGGGAGATGCCCAGGCGCGTGGACAGGCCGTGCGCGGACAGGCCATACGCGATGCCGAAGTTCACTGTCTTCGCCACGCGGCGCTGCTCGCGGTCCACGGCCTTGGACTCCACGCCGAAGATCTCCGCCGCCGTGCGGCTGTGGACGTCCTCGTCATCCAGGAACGCCTGGATGAGCACCGGGTCCTCCGCGATGTGGGCCAGCAGGCGCAGCTCCACCTGGGAGTAGTCCGCGCTGACCAGCTGGTGGCCCGGCTCCGCCACGAAGGCGCGGCGGATCTCCCGGCCCACCTCGGTGCGGATGGGGATGTTCTGGAGGTTGGGGTCGGACGACGACAGCCGGCCCGTGGCGGTGGCCGCCTGGTGGTACGTCGTATGGATGCGCCCGTCCTTCGCGACCAGTGACGGCAGCGTGTCCAGGTACGTGCTCTTGAGCTTGGACAGCCCCCGGTACTCGATGAGGGCCCGCGCGAGCACGCTGCCGTGCTCCTCCGCCAGCTTCTCCAGCACCTCCTGATCCGTGGACGGGCCCGTCTTGCCGCGCTTGAGGATGGGCAGCTTCTGCTCTTCGTAGAGCACCTGCGCCAGCTGCGGGTTGGAGCCCAGGTTGAAGACGTGGCCCGCGGCCGTGTGGCACTCGGCCTCCTTCGCCTTCACCTCCACGTCCACGCGCTCGGAGATGCGCCCCAGCTCCTTCACGTCCAGCTTGACGCCCTCCCGCTCCATGCGCGCCAGGATGGGCAGCAGCGGCAACTCCAGCGTGCGCGCCAGCTCCGCCAGGCCGCCCAGCTCCAGCTCCTTCCACAGCTCCGGCGCCAGCCTGCGAGCCGCGTCCGCGCGCACCGCGTACGCCGCGGCCACCTCCTCCGGCCCGTGGTCCGACAGCGCCCGCCCCTTCTTGCCCTCCACCGACGCGGGCAGCGCCGGAAGTTCCGAGCGCAGCCGCTCCCGCGCCAGGTCCGCCAGCGCGTGCTCGCGGCGCGACGGGTTGAGCAGGTAGCTCAAGAGCTCCACGTCGTCGTGCGCGCCCTCCAGCGTCAGGCCCTCGTTGGCCAGCACCAGCGTGAGCGCCTTGAGGTCATGCCCGCCCTTCTTCACGCCCGCGTCCGCGAGCAGGTCCTTCACCGCCGCCACGAACGCGGGCACCGGCACCTGGGCGGCGCCCAATTGCTGGTGCCGCAGGGGCACGTAGCGCGTGGTGCCGTCCGGCAGCGCCACGCCCAGGCCCACCAGGGACGCCGCGAAGGGCATGCCCTCGAAGGCGGGCACCAGCGTGACGGCCCCGGCCGCGCGCGCCGCGTCCACCAGCGTCTGGAGTTCCGCCTCGGTGGTGACCAGCGAGGTGGTGATGACGAGCGGCGCCACGTCCGGACGCGGCGTCTCCTCCGCCGGCAGGTCGCGCAGGAGCGCGAAGAACTCCAGCTCCGTGAACAAGTCCCGCGCGCGCGTGCCGTCCGGGGCCTTGCGCACCAGGTCGTCCAGCTTCACGCCCAGCGGCAGCGTGGTGTTGAACGTCACCAGTTGCTTGGCGCGCGCCAGGCTTTCGCGGTGGGACTCCAGCGCGGCGCGGATCTTCGGCTTCTTCACCTCGTCCAGCCGCGACAGCAGCGTCTCCACGTCGCCGAACTGGTGCAGCAATTCCACCGCCGTCTTGTCGCCCACGCCGGGCACCTTGGCGACGTTGTCCACCGCGTCGCCCACCAGGGCCAGGAAGTCGCGCACCTGCCGGGGCAGGAGGCCCAGCTTCTCCTGCACGTCCGCGATGCCCATGCGCTTGTTCTTCTGGGGGTCGAAGAGGGTGATGTCCTCGTCGACGATCTGCATGAAGTCCTTGTCGCTGGTGACGACCAGGACCTGGAAGCCTTCCGCCTTGGCCTGCAGGGCCAGCGTGCCGATGACGTCGTCCGCCTCCCAGCCCTCCGCGTCCAGCGAGGGCAGGTTGAGCACGTCACCCACCTTGCGGATGAGCGGGAACTGGGGCGTCAGGTCTTCCGGCGGCGCCTTGCGGTTCGCCTTGTACTGCGGGTCGATCTTCTGGCGCTCCACCCGGCCCGACTTGTCGAACGCCAACGCCACGTGCGTGGGCTTCAGCTCCTGCAGGGCCTTGAGCACCATTCGGGTGAAGCCCAGCACCGCGTTGGTGGGCACCCCCTTGCTCGTCGTGAGCGGGGGGATGGCGTGGTAGGCGCGGAAGATGAAGCCAGAGGCGTCGAAGAGGGCCAGGCGGCGCTCGGAGCGCGGGGGGCTGGTGTCGGCCATCCCCCGTGCCTAGCGCGGCTCCCGCTCCCTGTCCACGAAGCCCCACGTCGGGGCTTTGCTCAACGGCACTTCAGCTCCGCCTTCTTCGCCGCCAGCAGCTCCGCGATGCCGTCACCCGGCACGGCGAAGTCCTCCACCGCCGCCAGGTCCATGCACCCCGACGCGTTCGACAGCACCTGCTGCGCCTGCGTCGAGCAGAAGGCGACCGTCCGGTTGAGGTCCGTGTTGCCCTTGTAGAAGTCGAAGCCCAGCTTCCAGATGCGGCAGCCCCGGCGCCGGTCCTCGCGATCCGCGAAGTGCTTGCCGCGCAGGTAGGCCGCCTGCGCCATGTCCTGGAAGATGTTCTTCCGGTAGAACGACAGATGCGTCTCCGCCAGCTCGCCCATCAGGCGCTTGTCCGTCGTCAGCGCTTCCTTGAAGGGGGCCACCGCACGCTCGGGATCCTCCCGCGTGAGCGCGCTCTCACCCGTCTTGAAGAGCTGGTCCACGTTGGACACGTCCCGCATCAGCTCGTCCGCCTGGGCGTGGTACTGCGCGGAGTCCACCTTCGAGCGCAGCTTCTGCAGCGTCGCCAGCGCCTCGCTGCCGCGGCCCGCCCAGTAGTCCATCATCGCCGCCTGCATCAGCTTCGCGCTGTAGCGGCTGTTCATCATGTTGCGCACTTCGCTGGCCTGATCCGGCCCGGACTCGTCCACCGCCAGGATGTCCGACACCGGGCACGTCCATGGCGCCGCGTTGCGGTCCAGCTTGAGGCGGGCCACCAGGAACTTCACGAACATGGCGTCCTTGGGGCGCCACTCGTTGCGGCGCAGGCCGCCCTCCAGCTTGAGCGTCTGGCCAATGGGCGGAGACAGCTCCTCCCGGTTCTGCTTCTGGCACCACACTTCCATGTAGTCCTGGCAGCGAGGCACGGCGGCGCTCCACTGCGAGTTGCCCAGGTAGCGCTTGCAGTCGTCCTTCGCGCGCGACACGAAGCGGTCCGCGGACTCGCGCGCCTTCGCCTTGGCGCGGCGGAAGTACTCGCTCTCCTTCGGAATCTTGCGCAGCGCGACGAGGGCTTCCTTCTCGCGGTTGAGCTCGACGGACTTCTTCGCGAACTCGAAGTTCTCGAAGGCCTCCTTCTCCAGCTTGATGCGCCGCACGAGGGTGTTCGCCTCGGCGTTGATGGGGTCCTGGTCAAGCGCCTTCTCGCAGGCCGCCTCGGCCCGGCTCCAGTCCGGCTGGCCCATCTCGTTGGACGCGTAGGAGCGACACTCGCTGAGCAGCTCCTGCACCTGCTGCCCGGGATCCAACGCCGCGGTCTGGGTGGGCGGCGGGGGCTTCGCGCCGCCCGCGACGCCGGACACCTTCACCACGGCCACCACCGCCAGGAGCGCCATCGCGCCACCGGCGATCACCAGCATGTTGCGTCGGCCGTTCGCCGCCTCCGGATCACCTCGGCCGCCGCGCCGCACTGGAACGCCCGCGCCCGGCCGCCGCGCCGGCGTGTCGGCCGTCTCGTAGGCCATCTCCACCACGCCAAACTGGATGATGTCACCGGCCTGCAGCTCGACGAACTCCTGCCCCAGCAGCTCGCCGTTGAGCAGCGTCCCGTTGGCGCTGCCCAGGTCGCGGGCCCGCACGACGTTGCCCTCGCGCGCGACTTCCGCGTGCTTGCGGCTCACCGAGTCGTCGTCGAGCATCACCACCGCCGGCGGCGCCCGGCCCACCAGCACCACGCCGCTGATGGGGTAGGACTTGCCGGCCCACGGCCCCGTCATCCCCTTGAGCACCGGGCCTGAGCCCGCCGCCGCGGGTGCGCTCATGGCCCGCGAGGGCCGCTTCGCCAGCGCCGAGCCAGGAGGCTTCGCGGCCCCGTTCGCCGTGGCCTTGGCGCGGATGCTGGGCATCGCGCGCGTGCCCCGCACCGGCACGTCCGCGAGCGCCGGAGGCTCCTCGTCCGACACGGTGTCCACCGCCGCCCTGCGCCCGCTGGAGCGCTTGGCGCCGCCCTTGAGCTTCAGCTCGTAGTCGCCCAGCAACACCTGGGAGCCGGGCATCAGCGCCGTGGGGCCATCGATGCGCTGTCCGTCGATGAAGGTGCCGTTCTGGCTGCCTCCATCCTCGACGTAGACGGTGCCGCCCTCCACGTAGACGCGCGCGTGCTGCCGCGACACGCCCCCTTCCGTGAGGACGAGGTCATTGCCCTGCTGGCGGCCGATCTTCAGCTCGCCAGCGATTTCGTGCTCGTGCTCAGTGCCGTCGGGGTGACGGACGACCAGGGTTGCCATGGGCGCGTCAGTCCTCGCGGAAGATGCTCATATTCACCGGAAGGCCCTTGCGCTGAAGTTCGTCATAGAACTTCGGCACGAAGCCCGAAGCCACGTAGCGCCCGCGCACCTTGTGGTCCTCGGTGAAGCCGTCCTGCTTGTAATAGAAGATGTCCTGCAGGGTCACGATGTCGACCTCCATGCCGGACACCTCGGTGATGTAGCAAATCTTGCGCGAGCCGTCGGAGAAGCGCGTCTGCTGCACGATGAGGTGCACGGCGCTGGCGATCTGCTCGCGGATGGCCTTCACCGGCAGCTCCATGCCGGACATGAGCACCATCGTCTCCAGCCGCGCGATGGCGTCGCGCGGCGTGTTCGCGTGCAGCGTGGTGAGCGAACCGTCGTGGCCGGTGTTCATCGCCTGGAGCATGTCCAGCGTCTCGCCGGAGCGGCACTCGCCCACGACGATGCGGTCGGGCCGCATGCGCAGGCAGTTCTTCACCAGCTCGCGGATGGTGATGGCGCCCTTGCCTTCCAGGTTGGGCGGGCGGCTCTCCAGCTGCACCCAGTGGTCCTGCGGAAGCTGCAGCTCCGCGGCGTCCTCCACCGTGATGATGCGCTCCCCTTCCGGGATGAACGAGCTGATGATGTTCAGCGTCGTCGTCTTGCCGGAGCCGGTGCCGCCGGAGATGACGATGTTGCGCCGCGCCGTCACGCACATCTCCAGGAACTCGGCCATCTGCGCGGTGACGGTCTTGTACTTGATGAGATCCTGGATCTTCAGCGCGTCCTTCTTGAACTTGCGGATCGTGATGCAGGGGCCCTTGAGGGCCAGCGGCGGGATGATGGCGTTGACGCGGCTGCCGTCCTTCAAGCGCGCGTCCACCAGCGGGCTGGATTCGTCGATGCGCCGGCCGATGGGCGCCACGATGCGCTCGATGACGCCGAGCACCGCCTGGTTGGAGGAGAAGGTCTTCTCCGACAACGTCAGCTTGCCTCGCTTCTCGATGTAGATCTGGTTGGCGTGGTTCACCATGATCTCGCTGATCTCTTCCGACGCGAGGAACGCTTCCAGGGGCCCCAGGCCCAGCGCCTCGTTGATGACGTCGGTGAGCAGCTCCTCGCGGTCCACGTCCGTGGGAAGCTCTCCGTCCGCTTCCATCTGGTCGATGATGTCGCGGATGGCCTTCTCGGTGCGGCGCCACAGCTCCTCGTCCCCGAGCCGGTCCATGTCCATGCGACGCAGGTCCAGGTACTCGATGAGCCGGTCGTGGATCTCCTTCTGGAGGCGCGAGTAGCGCTCCAGCTTCGGGTCCACCTTCTTCTTGTTCTTCGCCATGGCCGCGGCCATGGACGCGGGCATGCGGTTGGGCGCGGCGGGAGCCGGAGCCTCCTCCTCCTCGTAGGGCTCCTCCTCCTCGTAGGCCTCTTCCTCCTCGTAGGCCTCCTCGCCCTGCTCCTCGTCGTACGCCTCTTCACCCTGCCCGTCGTCCTGCGGCGCGTCCTCCAGCGCTTCGACGTTGAGGATGTAGTCGCCGATGGAGACCTGGTCCGTGGGCTTGAGCACCATGGGCCCGGCGATCTTCTTGCCGTTCACGAAGGTGCCGTTCGTGGACTTCATGTCCACGATGATGAAGCGTCCGTCCTTCTCGACGATGCGGGAGTGGTACTTGGAGACATTCCCCTTCGCCAGAACGATGTCATTGCCGGCGAGCCGGCCAATGGTGATCTCGTTCTTGGGGTATTCCCGCTGCTCCGTCCCGCCGCCCTTCTCCGCCAGGGTGATGAGAAACATGGGTCGGGATGCTACCAAGCCCTCCTGCGACCTCAAAGGCTCCTGCGCACGCGCTTGCCTGCCCGCAAGCTCTCGGGCCGGCACCCTCCCCCCTCTTGGGAGGGGAGCGGGGCCGGCCCGGGGGTCGGATCCAGTCGCTGGAGGGGCGCCCACAGGGGGCGCACCCGTCAGTCGAAGATGTTGAAGTTCACCTCGGAGCGGGCCTGCTTGTAGCGGGTCTTCACGTCCTCGATGATGCTGCGGACCTTGTCCGAGTCCGGGTTCACGATGCGCGGGGTGACGAAGATCACCAGCTCGCGCTTGGTGGAGTCGAACGCGCGGTTCTTGAACAGCTCGCCCACGATGGGGATGTTGCCCAGGCCCGGCAGCTTCGCGACGGCCTTCTGCTCGTCGTGGCTGAACACGCCCGACAGCACGATGGTCTCACCGTGGCGCACGGTGACGTTCGTCTTCACCTTGCGGGTGCGGAAGCCGGGGATGGCGGACGAACCACCGAAGGACACCGACACGGACGTGTCGATTTCAGAGGCCTCCGCCTCCACCTCCGTCTGGATGTTGCCGTTGCGGTCCGCGGTGGGGCGGATGTTCAGGATGACGCCGTAGGGCTTGTACTCCACCGTGAACTGCGTGTTGGTGATGAGGGGGATGGGCACCTCGCCACCGGCCAGGAACTCCGCCTTCTCACCGCTCGCGCACACCAGCTTGGGCTGCGCCAGCAGGCGGCCGTAACCGTCGTTGGCCTGGAAGCCGATGCTCAGCTCCGACGCGCCGGTCGCGCTCAGGATGAGGTTGGAGACCGCGTCACCCGACGGCATCAGCGTCTTGTTGAGGTTCACCGTGCCGCTGAGGCCACCGGTGATGTCCGTGGGGTACTTGATGCCGTAGCGGTCGCGGCTGTTGCGGCGGATTTCGACGAACTGCACCTCGGAGAGGATCATCCGCTTGATGCCGACGACGAGCAGGTTCTCCACCTTCTCGCCAATGGCCTTGGTGATGAGCTCCGCCTTCTGCAGGTCCTGCTGGCTCTCCACGGAGCCCTCCAGGAAGATGGTCGCGCCCACCACGTTGGCCTGCACGTTCTTCAGGCCCGCCTTCTGGAAGGCCGCGTTCAGGTTCTGCGCGACCAGCTTCTTGGCGTTGGGGGCGATCTTCACGAACGACTTCACGTTCGGATAGAGGCTCACCACCTGCTCGATGCGGTCCGCGTCCTGCGTGGTGTAGGCCTGACCGTCCAGGTAGATGCGGTCGCCCACCATGCGCACGGAGACGCCTTCGATTTCGCCCAGCAGGCGCTTGATTTCGGAGATGACCTCGTTGGGGTCCTGCTTGCGGACCGTCACCAGGTAGCTGATGCGCTGACCCGAGGACTTCCAGACGAGCAGCGTCGTCTTGCCTTCCGTCTGGCCGGTGACGAGCAGCTGTCCGGTGCCCAGCGTCTTCACCTCGGCGATGGACGGGTCGCCCAGCGCGACGCGGCTCAGGCCGGGGATGGTGAGGACCTTCTGCGTGCCCACCCCGAGGCTGACGGTGCTGCCCTCCTGGGCCAGGGCGGGGGCGCTGGCCACCAGGGTGACGAGGGCGCCAAGCGCTACGGCGTGCGTGAAGCGAGTGGACATCGTGTGAATCCCCTTCTTGCGTGCGTGCGCGCTGACGGTCCGCGCGCTATCCCAGATGTTGTTGCTGCCACCACATGGCCCAGAAAGTCCCGAGCGCGATGGAGACGCCGTAGGGGATGTGTCGCACGGGCGCGGGAGAGGTTTCCTCGCGCATCCATTTCGCCCGCACCGCCCAGCGACGGGCCACCGCCGCCAGCGTGTCCCAGACGGCGCCCTGCCACAGCAGCGTGACGACCGCCTGGAGCGCTCCCACCAACGAGATGAAGGCCGCCGCCGCGAGCACCGCCGGGAACCCCAGCACACAGCCCACGCCCGCCATCAGCTTGACGTCCCCCCACCC
>NZ_RAWI01000381.1 GCF_003612125.1 Corallococcus praedator | reverse complement strand
CGCTCGGGGCCGCGCGCGCGGGCCGCCGGATGGGCGCCGCGCGCTCGGGAGGGTGGGCGTCATGAGCGTGCTGCACGTGTTGTTCAAGGTGGACGGGACGGAGTACGCGATGCCCGCGGCGGAAGTGGTGCAGATGGAGTCCTTCGCGGGCGCCACGCCGGTGCCGGGGGCTCCCGCGCACGTCGCGGGGCTGGTGCAGGTGCGGGGCCGGGTCATCCCGGTGGTGGACGCGCGGGCCCGCTTCGGGCTGCCGCCGAGCACGCCCACGCTGGATTCACGGGTGGTGGTGGGACAGTTGGGCGAGCGCACGGTGGGGTTGCTCGTGGACAGCGCGCGCGAGGTCCTGAAGTTGGACCCGCGCGCCATCCAGCCGCCTCCGCCCATGGTGGTGGAGCGCGCGAAGGGGTTCGTGAAGGCCGTGGCGCAAGTGGGCCCGCGGCTGGTGATGCTCATCGATTTTCCCCGGGTGATGGGGGAGGAGACCGCGGATGTCGACGGACAACGGTAGCAGCAGCGCCCCCCGGCTGGAGGATGCGCGCGCCCTGGCCGAGCGCACCGCGCTCAAGATGGAGGAGAGCGCGGGCCTGGTGCAGTCCACGGAGCTGCTCGCCGCGCGGCTGGCCTCCGCGGGCAATGAACAGGCGGCGTCGGGCGAACAGGTGCGGACGGCCATCGAATCCGTGGCCGCCCAGGTGGAAGAGACGAGCGCCGCGGTGCAGTCGCTGGTGCGCAGCCAGCGCGCGATGAGCGAGTCCGCCCGGGGCGTGCAGCAGGAGGCGGAGGCCACCGCGGGCGCGATGCAGGAGGTCACGGCGTCGGTGGCCAGCGTGCGCAAGGACGCCGGGCTGCTCGCCGCGTCGTCGGATTCGACGGCGTCCACCGTGGAGGAGGTGGCGCGCTCGGTGAAGGGCGTGAGCGCCAACGCGGAGGAGCTGGCCGCCTCCAGCGAGGAGCTGCTCGCGAGCGTGCAGGAGATGAACGCCACCGTGGAGGACCTGGTGGTGCGCAACCAGACGAGCGCCGCCACCACGGAGGAGGTGGCCGCCACCATCGAGGAGATGTCCAAGGGCATCACCCGGCTGTCCGCGGACACGCAGGGCGTGGGCGAGCGCATGGCGCAGGTGTCCGGCGCCGTGGTGGCGCTGGGCCGGACGCTCCACGAGGTGTCGCGCGACGCGACCGCCATGGCCTCCAGCGTGGAGGAGACGGCCTCCACCACCGAACAGGTGGCGCGCAGCGTGCGCGGCGTGGCCGACCACGCGCGCACCCTGGAGGCGCACGCCTCCGCCACCGCGTCCACCGTGGAGGAGGTGGCCGCCAGCGTGGAGGAGGTGGCCGCCACCTCGGAGAAGAACGCGGCCGTGGTGGACGCCAACGCGGCCACCATCGAACAGCTGGCGCGCTCCGCCCAGGCGGTGGCCCGCGCCGCGGACAGCATCAACGGCCTTGCGTCCACCAGCGCCACCGCGTCCGCGCAGCTGGAGTCGTCCACGCGCCGCGCGGCGCAGATGACGGAGGAGGCGCGGCTGGCCGCCGAACGCGTGGGCGTGAGCGCGCGCGAGGGCGGCGTCACGGTGGCGCGCTCCATCGCCGGCTTCGGCCGCATCCGGCAGTCCATCGTGGAGTCGTCCGGGGTGATGAAGGAGATGGGCCGGCGCGCCGAGGAGATTGGCGACATCGTGCAGACCATCAACCTCATCGCGGACCGCACGAACCTCCTGTCCCTCAACGCCAGCATCGAGGCGGCGCGGGCGGGGGAGCACGGCCGGGGCTTCGCGGTGGTGGCGGAGGAGATCCGCGCCCTGGCGGACCGCGCGGCGGCGGCCAGCGCGGACGTGGCCAAGATTGTCCGGGGCCTGCAGACGACAGCGCGCGAGGCGGCCACGGCCACCGGCGAGGGCGTGCGCGCGGCGGATGAAGGCGCGGCGCTGGCGGGGGACGCGGAGAAGGCGCTGGGCACCATCCTCAAGGGCGTGGAGGACCTGGGCCAGAACGTGCGCGAGGCGTCGCGCGCGTCGGCGGAGCAGGTGCAGGCGGTGCAGGCGCTGGCCCAGTCCACGGCCAAGGTGAGCGAGCAGGGCCGCGTCATCGCGGCGTCCGCGACGGAGCAGGCGCAGGCGGCGCAGGCGCTGGCCCAGGGCGGCACGGAGATGCGGCGCATGGCGCGGCAGACCACGCAGGCCACCGCCGACCAGGCCAAGGCGCTGCGCGACGCGGTGCGCTCCAACACCCAGCTGTCGGAGGTGGCGCAGAAGGTGTCGCGCGCGGTGCAGGAGCAGGCCCTGGCGGCCACGGACCTGGCCAAGGGCGCGGTGCAGATGCGCCAGCTGGTGCAGGGCGTGAGCGGCGCGGTGGCGGCGCAGGGCCAGCACGTGTCCGCCCTGGGCACGGTGTCGCAGGAGGTGGCGACCGCCACCCAGCGCGCCATCACCGGCATCGCCGAACAGGCCAAGGCCGCGCAGGAGGTGGCCCGGGCCATGGAGTCCACGCGCAAGGAGGTGGCCCAGTCCACGCGCGCGATGGTGGAGCAGGGCCGCGCGCTCAAGCAGGGCGAGGTGGCCACCCGCCAGGTGGCGAAGCTGGCGCAGGAGGTGACGCGCGCCACGGACGAGCAGGCCCAGGCGCTGTCCACGCTGGTGCGCGGCGCGGAGGAGGTGCGCCGGGTGGCCAGGACGACGGCGCGGGCGCTGGACGAACAGACGGACGCGCTGTCGGCGCTGACCACGTCGGCCACGAAGCAGGCCTCGGGCGTGGCGGCCGTGGCGAAGGCCGCGCAGGAGCAGGCCACGGTGACCGAGCAGCTGGGCAAGTCCGTGGAGGAGATGCGGGGCCGCTCGCGGGAGATCGCCGTCACCACGGCCCAGCAGGCGCGCACCACGGCCATCACCGCCCAGGAGGTGAAGGAGGTGGCGGGCCGGCTGGGGCAGCTCGCGAAGCTCCAGGGTGAGCAGGTGGAGGGGCTGACGCACTTGAGTGGATTGTTGGGAGGCAAGGACGTGGCCGTGTCCCGGGCTTCCCGGGAGCAGAAGGCGTGACGATGAATTCGACCGTGCGGCAACACCCACTCTCGCTGTCCGCGGACGACCGGGCCCGGGTGGAGGAAGTGGAACAACTGGCCCGCAAGGGGGCCTCCAGCCTGCCGGAGCTGCTGGCCGGGCTGGACGCGCCGTCCTGGGCGGTGCGCCGCGCCGTGGTGTCCGCGCTCGCGCGCGTGGGCACCCCCGCGGTGCAGCCCCTGTGCGACGTGCTGGTCCACCAGCGGGACAACGAGGCGCGCATCGCCGCGGCGGTGGACGCGCTGGTGGCCGCCACCGGCGAGGTGGACGGGCCGGTGGAGGCGCTGGGGGATGACCTCAACCCGGCCATCGTCTGTGACGCCGCCCAGGTGCTGGGCCGCCGCCGCAGCCGCCAGTCGGTGCCGCTGCTGGCGCGGCTCACCGTGCACGCGGACGACAACGTGGCGGTGGCCGCCATCGAGGCGCTGGGCCGCATTGGCGGCGGCGCGGCGGTGGACGCGCTCTTGGCCTCGCTGGGCAGCGGCAACTTCTTCCGCATCTTCCCCGCCATCGACGTGCTGGGCCGCTCGGGCGACCCCACGGTGGTGCCGGCGCTGATGGCGCTGCTGGCGGATCCGTTCTACTCGCTGGAGGCCTGCCGGGCCCTGGGCCGCACCGGCCAGGAGGCCGCCGTGCCCGCGCTCGTGGGCCTGCTGCAGCGGGGCAACGACGCGGTGGTGCGCGTGGCGGCGGTGTCGCTGGTCGAAATCCACGACGCGCAGGTGGCGCGCTTCGGCGGCGCGCGCATGGTGCCGTCGGTGCTGCGCACCAGCTCGGCGGAGCCGCACCCCACCGGGCGCAGGCTCGCCGGGGTCATCTCCGGCGCGGACGCGGGGGAGAAGACCGCGGTGGCGCGGCTGTTGGGGTGGGTGGGCGGCGCGGACGCGGCGGTGGGCCTGCTGAAGCTATTGGACTCGCAGGACCTGGGCGTGTCGCGCGCGGCCGCGGCGGCGCTGGGAGAGCTGGGCGCGGAGGCGGACGCTCAAATCCTCCAGGCGCTGCGCGAGGGCGACAGCTCCCGGCGCCGGGTGCTGCTGCCGCTCGTCGGCAAGCGGTCCGCGGCGGTGCCGGACGTGCTCCTGTGCCTGGAGGACCGGGACGCGATGGTGCGCGCGCTGGCGGCGGAGACGCTGTCGCGCATCGGCGACACGTCCGCGGTGACGGCCCTCTTCGCGCGGTTGTCGGACGAGGACCCGCGCGTGGTGCAGGCGGTGGTGGGCGCCATCCAGTCGCTGGGCAGCGAGACGACGGAGGCGCTGGCGCTGGAGGCGGCGCGCTCGGCGGACACGCGCCAGCGCCGCGCGGCGCTGCGCATCGTGGCCTACTTCGGCTATCCGCGCGGCCTGGACGCGCTGCTGCTGGCCATGCGGGACCCGGATGAGCGGCTGCGCGACGCGGCCATCTACGGCCTGCCCTTCATCGACGACCCCCGGGCGGTGGACGCGCTGCTGGCCGCGGCCAGCCACGAATCCGAGCGCACGCGCGCCACGGCGATGCGCGCGCTGGGCCAGACGGACAAGCAGGCCCGCATCACCTCCACGCTGCTGGGCGGGTTGAACGACCGCGACCCGTGGGTGCGCTACTACGCGTGCCAGTCGCTGGGGAAGCTGAACGAGGAAGCGGCCGCGGACGCCATCGTCGCGCTGGCCAACGACGACGCGGGCCAGGTGCGCGTGGCGGTGGTGGACGCGCTGGCGCACCTGCACACGGAGAGCGCCATGGCGGCGCTGCGGCGGGCGGCGTCCTCCACGGACGCGGACGTGCGCCGCGCGGCGCTGCTGGGCCTGGGCGTGGCCCGGCGGCCGGACGCGCTGCCGGTGCTGCTGGAGGCGGTGCACTCGGACGACCCGGCCACGCGGCTGGTGGCCCTGTCGGCGGTGGCGGAGTACGACGCGCCGGAGACCCTGCCCGCGCTCCTGCGGGCCGCCGGGGACCGGGACGACAGCGTGCGCAGCGCGGCGGTGGGCTTCCTGGCCACGCGCACCGGACAGCACGCCACGCAGGCGCTGGTGTCGCTGCTGGGCGACGTGATGCTGCGCGAGCAGGTGGTGGGCGCGCTGGCGCTGCCGGTGGACGGGCGGCTCGCCGGCCTGCTGGCGGCGCTGGAGGTGGCGGACGACACGACGGCGCCCCTCCTGGTGGCGGCGCTCGCGCGGATGCGGCGGGCGGATGCGAGGGCGGCGCTGATGCAGGCGCTGGCCGGGGCCAGCCCCGCGGGACGGCGCGCGTCCGCGCCGGCGGTGGCGGCATTGGGGACGCTGGAGGCACGCGAGGTGCTGGACCGCGCGGCCCACCGCGACGAGGACGCCGACGTGCGGCGGGCCTGCCTGCTGGCGTTGGGGCGCTGAGAGTCCCCTGTCCATGACCTCGCTGCCGCTGTCCCCGCAGGTCTTCACCATCCTCGCGATGCTCATCGAGCAGCGCGCGGGGCTGCACTACGGCCCGGAGGACCGGGACCTGCTGTCGGAGAAGGTGTCGTCGCGGGCGCTGGACGCGGGCTTCGACTCGCTGCTCGACTACTACTACTTCCTCCGCTACGACCCGGCGGGCGGCGCGGCGCTGGACTCGCTGGTGGACTCGCTGCTCGTCCACGAGACGTACTTCTTCCGCGAGCCCCAGGCGCTGCAGGTGCTGGTGGATGAGGTGCTGGTGCCCGCGGCCCAGGCCGGCCAGAAACCGCGCGTGTGGTGCGCCGCGTGCGCCACCGGCGAGGAGCCCCTCACGCTGGCCATGATGCTGGACGCGAAGGGGGTGCTGGGGGACGTGTCGCTCCTGGCCACGGACCTGAGCACCCGTGCCCTGGAGCGGGCGCGTGCGGGCGAGTACAACCTGCGCTGCCTGCGCGCGCTGCCCAAGGGGGTGGAGGGCCGCTGGCTGGACGTGGTGGACGGCCGGCCGCGCGTGCGCCCGGAGCTGGTGGCGAAGGTGGAGTGGAAGCCGCTGAACCTGTTGGACACCGCGAACTTCCCGCCCTCCGGAAGCTTTGACGCCGTCTTGTGCCGAAACGTGCTCATCTACTTCCAGGACGACACCGCGCGCCGCGTGGTGGAAGGCCTCACCCGGGTGCTCAAGCCCGGAGGGCAACTGGTGGTGGGTACGTCGGAGTCCCTGATGCGTTTCGGCACGGCGCTGCACTGCGAGGAACGGCGGGGCGCGTTCTTCTACCGCAAGGAGGCGTCATGACGTCTCCGGCCCCCTTGCGCGTGCTGGTGGTGGACGACTCGGCGTTCGCGCGCAAGGTGCTGCGCAAGGTGCTGTCGGACGCGGAGGGCCTGGAGGTGGTGGGCACCGCGCGCGACGGGCTGGACGCGCTGGAGCGGGTGGTGGAGTTCAAGCCGGACGTCATCACCCTGGACCTGGTGATGCCGGCGCTGGACGGGCTGGGCCTGCTCAAGGCGCTGGCGGGCATGCCGGACGCGCCGCGCGTGGTGGTGGTGAGCAGCGCGGACACGGACAGCGAGCTGGCGGTGGCCGCGCTCCAGGCGGGCGCGGTGGACCTGGTGCACAAGCCCACGGCGCTCGCCACCGAGCGGCTCTATGAGCTGGGCGCGGAGCTGGTGGAGAAGGTGCGCGTCGCGGGCCGGGCGATGCCGCGCTACCTGGAGGCGGCGGAGCGCGAGGCCTCCGTGCGCGCCGCGCGCTCGGGCACCGGCGCGTCCCCGAAGCTGCTCGCGGTGGGCACGTCCACGGGCGGGCCGCAGGCGCTGACGCGGCTGCTGTCGGCGCTGCCCCGGGACTTCCCGGCGCCGGTGGTGCTCGCGCTGCACATCCCCGCGGGCTACACGGAAGCGGTGGCGAAGCGGCTGGACTCGCAGAGCGCGCTGGAGGTGGTGGAGGCGCGCGACGGCCTGGAGCTGGTGCCGGGGCGCGCGGTGCTGGCGAAGGCGGGGATGCACCTGAAGCTGGAGCGGCGGGGGGCGCTGGACCTGGTGCGCCTGGACCGCCATCCGCTGGGCACCCCGCATCACCCTTCCGTGGACGTGCTCTTCCAGAGCGTGGCGGCGGGGTGGGGCGAGCACGCCGTGGCGCTGGTGCTCACCGGCATGGGCGAGGACGGGCTCGTGGGGGCCCGGGCGGTGCGGGCCGCGGGCGGCGTGGTGCTCACGGAGTCGGAGTCGTCCTGCGTGGTGTACGGCATGCCGCGCGTGGTGGACGAAGCGGGCCTGTCCCAGGGCAGCGCGCCGCTGCAGTCCCTGGTGCCGCTGCTGGAGCGCTTCATCCCCTGAGGGCAGCCCCGGGACGGCCGGGCCGCCTCAGGATTGGTGCGCGGGCGGCGGCGGTGGCGGTTCGGGCGGCGGGCCCTTCTTGGGGGGCGCGCGGCGCGGCAGCGTGACGGTGAAGGTGGTGCCGTCCTTCTCCGTGGAGGCCACTTCGATGGTGCCTCCGTGCGCGTGGACGATTTCGCGCACGATGTAGAGCCCCAGGCCGTAGCTCATCTTCAGGGTGCGCGTCGTCTGCGGGCCCTGGCGGAAGGGCTCGAAGAGGTGGGGCAGCAGGGCCTCCGGGATGGGGCGGCCCTGGTTGTGGACCTCGATGACGACCTTGTGGCGCAGGCCGCGCGTGCAGAGGCGCACGGGCGCTTCGGGCGGGCCGTACTTGAGGGCGTTCTCCACCAGGTTGGACACCACCTGGGCCAGCCGGTCCGGGTCCCACTGGCCCTGCGTGTTGCCCTTGTGCTCCAGGACGATGTCGCGCTTGGGGAAGGCCACGCGGAACTCGTGCGCCACCTTGCCCAGCAGCTCCTGGCTGTCGGTGCCGCGCGGCTCGATGACGACGCCGCCCACCAGCCGCGCGCGGGTGAAGTCCAGCAGCAGGCGCGTCAGCCGCTCGATGCGCACGGCGGCGGTGGCGATGCGCTGGCTGGTGCGCGCCGTCTCCTCCGCCGGGCCGCCGGCCGCGAGCACGCGCGACCAGTTCATGATGGCGCCCAGGGGGCTGCGGATGTCGTGGCTGATGATGCCCATCAGGTGCTCCTGGAATTCGGAGTGCCTGCGCACCTCTTCCTCGGCCCACTTGCGCTGGGTGATGTCGCGGCTGATGCCGAAGAAGCCGAACACCTGGCCTTCGGGGTCGTGCAGCGGGCCCTTGGTGGTCAGCCACACGCGCTCGCCGTCGGGGCCCTGCTGGGCGTCCTCGTAGGTGAGGGGGTGGTCCGCCTCCAGCACGTCCTGGTCGTGCTTGCGGTTGACGGCGGCCTCGCCCGCGGGGAACAGCTCCGCGTCGGAGTGGTCGCGCACCTGGTCCACGGTGCGGCCCAGGGCGCGCGCGCCCGCGGAGTTGATGACCTGGTAGCGGCCCTCCAGGTCCTTGATGTAGATGGCGTCGGTGGTGCCCTCCAGCACGGCCTGGAAGAGCTGCCCGGCGCGCTGCAGTTCACTGCGGGCCCGGTACTCGCGGGTGATGTCGCGGCAGTGGATCAGCAGGGCGCCTTCGACGGGGCGGGTGCTCACATCGAAGCAGAGGTCGCCTTCGGGCCAGCGGTGCTCGTAGCGCACGCAGGACTGCTCGGTGGCCGGGGCGTCCAGGCGCAGGTGCTCCGCCAGGGCGAGCAGCTTCGCCACCTTCTTGCGCACGTCATCGCCCGGTTGGGCGCGGTCCCCGAGCAGCTCGCGCATGCGGGAGCTCAGGTAGGTGACGCGCCAGTCGGCGTCCACGGCGAGGAAGGCCTCGGGCAGTCCATCCAGCAGCGCGAGCAGGCCCAGGCCGGACGCACCCGGCGCGGACGGGGCGGGAG
>NZ_RAWI01000380.1 GCF_003612125.1 Corallococcus praedator | reverse complement strand
TCCCCACACTGTCCGGGGGCGCACGGCGGGTGTGGAGGGCATCGACTTCCGGTGGACGGGTGGGCGAGCATGCGGCCCTCGGGACGGCGTGTGAGCAGGGCCGGCACGCACCCGACAGGCCGTGGGGACCCTGCGCGCGCAAGCCATGACGGCGCGCGGGCCACACGGGAGGGGAAGGCTTTCCGATGCGACGGCAGGGATGGGCCGCGTTCTGCGCGGTGACGCTGGTGCTTTCGGGGTGCAGTGAGCGCGAGGTGGCGGGCACCTGGAGCAATGCCTCCGGGTCCGTGGCCCTCAGCCGGGATGATTCCACGCTCTACGTGGTGGACGCCGACAACGGCATCCTCGCGGTGGTGGACACCGAGCGCCGGGAGAAGGTGGGCGAGGTGCGGGTGGGCCCGCGTCCGGAGCGCGTGACGGTGGGCCCGGACGACACGGTCTACGTCACGAACCGTGGCGGCCGCAGCGTGTCCGTCATCCGCAAGGGCGACGCGGTGGAGGCGGCGCGCGTGGACGTGGGCGTGGAGCCCACGGGGCTCACGGTGTCGCCGGATGGCAGGACGCTGTACGTGGTGAACAGCGCCACGCGCACGTCCAGCGAACATGGCAGCCTCACCGCCATCGACACCGCTTCGCTCACGGCGCGCTGGGAGCTGCCGCTGGGCGAGGAGCCGCGCGGCATCGCGCTGCTGGAGGACGGCAGGAAGGCGGCGGTGACGCTGTTCCGGCAGGGCGACGTGATGACGGTGGACCTGACGGACGCGGACCGTCCCCGGGTCGTGCGCGAAGGCACGGACCTGAACGCGCGCGCGAACCGCGCGTCCTCCAGACCGGGGCGCGTCTCCGACCTGGACACCCCGCTCCCGCCGGGCTCTTCCCAGGGGCCGCGCACCTTCCGCGCGCGCGGCATGGTGGACCTGCTGGGCGCTCCGGACGGACGGCGGCTCTTCGCGCCGGTGCTCTGGTCGCGCGAGGATCCGCTGGCGTCGTCGCCGGATGACGGAATGGGGGGCGGTGGCTCCATGTACGGCGGAGGCACGCCGTGCGGCGCGGGCGTGGGCGGCGGGGTGGTGGCCGCGGGCCTCATCACCTTCAACGCGGAAGACGACGTGCCCGTGCCGGTGGTGGACGACCTGGACGAGTGCAAGCCGCCGCCGGAAGAGAAGCCGGACTTCCCCACGTCGCTCATCGCGAGCCCGTCGATGATGACGCCCCTTCAGGGCCCCGCCGCGGCGGTGGTGGACCCGTCAGGCGCGTGGTTGTTCCTGGTGAACCAGGAGACGAACAACGTGGCCATCGTGCCCGCGTGGCGCCGTTCGGGGGAGGACCTGCCGAACAAGGCGAGCTCCGTGCGGCAGGTGGTGGAGGTGGGCGCGGGGCCCAACGGCATCGCCATCACCCGCGACGGGCGCAAGGCGTATGTCTACAACGCGTTCGACCACACGCTCAGCATCCTGGTGAATGGCGGGGAGGGGCTGGAAGAGACCGTGTTCGTGGAGGGCAATCCCCTGGCGCTGGCGGGCGACGTCCTGTCCCCGATGGCGGCGGCGGGCCGGCGGCTGTTCTTCACCGCGGCGGATCCGAAGATGACCAGCCCCATGGTGGCCGTCTCCTGCGGGTCGTGCCACCTGGAGGGCCGCGAGGACGGACACGTCTGGGGCTTCCCGGACGGGCCGCGCCAGACGCCCAGCCTCGCGGGCCGCATGACGACGTCGACGGCGCCCTTCCACTGGAGCGGGGAGTTCTCCGGGCTGGGCGAGTTCATGAACGCCACGGTCATCGACCGCATGGGCGGCTCCCAGCTGGACACCGACACGGTGTCGAAGCTGGCGGCGTTCATCGACTCGATTCCGGCGACGGACAACCCGAACCACGGCCAGCCGCTGACCGAGTCGCAGGCGCGCGGCGCCGCGCTCTACAAGAAGGCGGCGTGCGACACCTGCCACTCGGGCACCCTGCTCACCAACAACACCAACGCGGATGTGGGCACCTTGGTGCGCACGGGCGTCTTGCTGGACGCGCCGCGGGTCATGATGTCGGGGCTCAACACCCCGTCGCTGCTGGGCGTGGGCCGCACCGCCCCGTACCTGCATGATGGCAGCGCGCCCACGCTCCGGGCCCGCCTGATGAATGGCCGTGAGACGAACAAGCACGGCCAGACGTCGCAGTTGTCCGACGCGGACGTGGACGACCTCGTGGCGTACCTGCAGACGCTGTAGACCCTCCCGCGCTCCGGGGCGAAGCAGGGCCCCGGAGTGCAGGCGCGGGACAGGGGACTGTCCCTCCAGGAGTTCGCGGTGCCTCCCCGAAGCCACGTGTCCTCCCGAAGCCCGCGCGCGGTGAATCACGCAAGGCCTCCGCCATGTCGCTGACACGAGGCCCGGCGGGCGTCTCCATCACCGTGGAGGGGACGGAGACCTGGGGCCTGCGCACGCCAGGGCCGGGCCTGGTGCTGGACGTTCCCGTCGGAGGCCGACAGGCACGTCGTCCGGCGCTGCGCCTGGAAGCGGCTTCGCGCTACCGGCTCCGTTTGATGAGCGGTGATGCGCCGCTGCTGTGGGTGCGCATCGACGACTGGTGGGACCGCGCGGTCTTCCTGCGCGGCACGGCGCCGTCACCCTGGAGGCTGCCTTCGCTGTCGGCGCCGGAGGTCCGCGCCGTGTCCCACGCTCCGGGCTCCGCGCCCTGGTGGGAGGCCTGGGAATGGAAGCTGGCGCGGGAGCTCGTGGAGGCTCCGGCGTCCGTGCTGTATTCCGGGCAGTGGTGCCTGCGGCCCGTGGGCGTCCTCTCCGCCGACACGGCGGAGCGCCATCCCGTCTCTCCCATGGAATGGCAGTTCGGCCAGCCACCCCAGGCGCCGCACTCGCTGGACGCCGTGACGCGGTTCGGTCCGGCCTGGAACGAGGACTGGTGGGACACGCTGCCCGCGCAGCGACCCGGTGCCGTGCTTCCGCTCCGCGCACCTTCCGCGCCCGACGACGGCCGGGTGAAGAGCTGGCGCAAGCGCGCGCGGGACGGGACGCTGCCACCCGCGCTGCTGCTCTACGTGGACATCCTGGCGAAGTGGCTGGTGTTGGACGGGCATGACCGGCTGCACGCGGCGCTGCTCGAAGGCGTGGAGCCGCCCCTCCTCGGGTTGTGGCCTTCGGTCCTGATGGCGGGCACTCCCTCGAGCAGCGTGCGGGAAGCGGGCGCCCTGTTCAGCGCGGAGTTCCAGCTGCGCACCGGGGCGACGCCGCAGGTCGTCGAGCGGGTCAACCGCATGCTGTTGCTCAACTTCGCGCAGCCGCTGAAGGGCACGGTCTCCCGGGCCTGGCCCATCCCGGGAGGGCTGGCTGCGTGGCGGCAGGAGGTGCTGCTTGCCCGCCGTCAGCGCGAGCGACTGCCCCTGACCGACGAAGACTGGGACTGGTTGGTTTCACCCGACACCCGGTGAGGTGGGTGCCTCCGCCAGGCAACGGCGGGGCGTTAACGCTTTCCCACGCAAGCCTCATCCTCCAGTGCGGGGTGTCCCCCAGCGTCCGGGGCTTCCACCCTGGTGCGCATGGCACCTTCCTCCGAACCGTTGGCTTCGCACACCGCGCAGTTCATGCAGTACGTCACCGGGTATTGGATCACGCAGATCCTCGGCACGCTGGTCCGGCTGGAGGTGGTGGAGCAGTTGGCCGGAGGGCCACGTTCCTGTGACGACGTGGCGCGGGTGCTGGGCCTGGAGGTCCCGCCCCTGTGCCGGTTGCTGCGCGGTGCCGTCACCGCGGGAATGCTCGTGGAAGCCCCGCCGCGCACCTTCGCGTTGACGCCCCTGGGGGAGGCCCTGCGCAAGGGCATGCCGGGCTCCATGCGAGGCCTCGCGCTCGCCATGAGCAGCCCTGGCCACTGGCTGCCCTGGGGGCAGCTCGCCGAAGCGGTCCGCACGGGCAAGCCGCGCACGCACGAGACCCTGGGGACGGACCTCTGGGGGTGGCTGAGCCGCGACCCCGTGCTGACCGAGGAGTTCGCGGAGGCCATGGGCAACCTCTCCGACGAGGTGGGCGTGGAGGTCGCCACGCTCCACGACTTCTCCGGCCACGCGCGGGTGGCGGACATTGGAGGCAGCCAGGGGGTCCTCCTGGGCCATGTGCTCAAGGCCCATTCCGGCTGCCGAGGCATCCTCTTCGATTTGCCCGCCGTCATCCCCAGCGCCCGCGCCCGCCTGGACGCGCAGGGACTGGCGGACCGCGTGGAGCTGGTGGGCGGCGACTTCTTCGCGCCCGGCCTCCCCGCCGCGGAGACGTACCTGCTCAAGTTCATCCTTCACGACTGGCCGGACGACCAGGCCTCCCGCATCCTCCAGCGGATCCACGAAAGCGCGCCGTCCGGGGCCCGGCTGCTCGTGCTGGAGCAGGTGTTGCCGGACGATGGAAGTCCTTCGTTCGCGTCGTTGCTGGACCTGAACATGCTGGTGATGGCGGGCGGAAGGGAGCGCACGGTGGATGAGTTCCGCGCGCTCTTCGCCGCCACCGGCTGGACGCTGGAAGGCATCATGCCCAGCCGCACGGGCATGAGCCTCATCGAAGCCCGCCGAGGGCCGTGAAGCTCCGGCGCAAGGTGTCTGCCCTTGCGCCGGAGGGCGTTACTTCCTCTTCCTGGAGGACACGGGCTTGAGCTCGTGGGCCGTGATTTCGAACGGGTAGGTATAGGTCTTGTTCGCGCCCTGGGCCCGGAGCATCTGCCATTGGCGCGCGGCCCCCTGGGTCTCGAAGTCGAGCCGGAAGGTCGCGTCATCGAAATCCGTGCGCTTCTTCAGGCTCGCGCGGATGGGGTTTCCCTTCGCGTCGGCGAACACCGCCGAGAAGCCGGGCTGGTCCGTGTTCTCGCTCAGGATGCCGACCTCGTCCCCTTCGATGGCATTGACGTGGAAGCGCGCCTCCCCGAGCGTGGCCCGCGTGTGCAGGCTCACCGGCGTGAGGGCCGACACCGCGATGGTTTCGGGCAGGGAGAACGACAGCTGGCCCCGGATGCGCGCGATGGGCACGTCCTCCATGCGGTGGGGCAGGAAGTCGCTGAAGATGACGCCCCGGATGTCACCGGCGGAGATGTTGGGGCGGCCCAGGGACACGGCCGTGCTCCACTCGCGCGGATCCCCGAACCGGGAGCCCCAGACGTACTCCTTCGCTCCGGACTCCGACTCGCGGGTCTCCTTCATGTTCTCGGGGCGCAGGCGCGTGCCGTCGACGAAGTCCGCTTCCAGGACCTCCAGCTGGATGCCCGTATCCAGTTGCCCGAAGTGCTGGCGCACCTCGTCCGTCCAGACGATCTCCAGGTTGTTCTCGAAGACGCCCTGCGTCTGGAGCAGGACCTTGAACGGGGAGGGCGCGGCGCCCGGCACTCCCGGCGCGGCGAGCAGTCCTCCGTTGGCGTAGCGGGTGTAGCGCTCCTCCCGCTGGGCGATGGATTCGGCGGACTGGAGCGTCTGTTCAAAGACCGCCTGGCTGAGTGGCGCGGCCGCGGGCTCGGGCTCCGTGTCGCCCTCCTCTTCGTCCTCGGCCTGGGGGAAGGGTGGGGTGAGCTTGAAGGGCCGGACGTACGGCGTGGTCGCGTCCACCAGGACGAACTCCAGTTGCGCCGGCTTGCCGTGGGCGAGGATGGAGGAATCATTGGATTCGAGCCGGCCCACGAACGGCAGCGTCATGCTCGCGGAGAAGCCCGAGCGCGACTCCGTTTCGAGGTACTTCCCGGCAGCGTTCAAGGCGCGCACGGCCAGCACCGCGGGCGGGGTGCCTTCCGAGCCCAGCTGGAACGTCAGGCCGTCGTCGCTGACGCGGGTCGCTTCCACGGTGAGCTTGCCCTCGGTGAAGGCGAGTTCGGTCCTGCCGTAGGGCGGACCGAAGGCCAGCGTGACCTTCTTCACCCGCGTGGGAACCTGCACGGTGACCGAGCCTTCGATGGCTGGGAGCTTCTGCGTGTCCACGCCGCGCTTGAACGCGAAGCCGACCTTGTTGGTGGCGACCTGCATGTCATTGGATTGTTCACGGGAGAAATCCTCTTCGGACGTCATCCCGTTCGCTTCATCCGCCAGCGGGCCACAGGTGGGCCGGTCGAGTTCCGGCTGTTGGACGCGGACCTCCATCCACGCGCGCTTCGCGAGGACGGGGGCGTAGTGCGGGGGCAGGCAGACGGAGGAGGTCAGGCTGACGAAGTCGACCTCCGGCTGGTTCTCCCGGGCGCTCAAGGAGTTGAACGCGAGGCGGAGCTTCTTCGCGTCATCCAGGGCGACTCCGTGCGAGGGGCTGCAATCCTCGCCCGAGCGCTCGAAGAAGGACGCGGGCGTCAGGGCTTCGTCGTAGGCGTAGAGGTCCTTGGGGTCCAGCAGCGCTTCCTCGGCATCGTCCAGGGTCTTGAGGTCCTCGTCCTTCAGCGCTTCGTTCTGGAAGGAGGAGAAGCTGCGGGTCAGCACGTCCGCGTGCTTCTGCAGGGCATTCACGTCGAAGGTGAGGCGGAAGGCGTCCTTCGACGGCGTGACCTTGACGGAGGTCTCCGCCACGGTCTTCAGCGGCGAGTCCGCGCCCGTGGCCTTCTCCCAGAGCTTCTGGATTTGATCCGGGTGGTCGCCGAAGACATCGAGCTCCGCCCAGATGCCTCCGTCCGTGTCCGCGCGCAGGGTGAGCGAAAGCCTCCGGGCGTTCTCGACGATTTCTTCGCGCCCCAGGGCCATCTGCACGAACGGCGGGGCCAGGGACTCCAGGAAGGGCTGCAGGTTGATGCCACCCTGGGCGATCAACAGTGACTCCATCTTGCGGCCGGGCTCCTGGGCGAGCCGCGCCGTGAAGTCGGTCGCGAGCGCGGCGGGGACGAAGGCGAGGAGCTTGTCGCCCTTGAGCAGCCGGAACGGGCCTTCGCGTCCGCACGTCTCGGGGTCGATGAGGATGTAGTCGTCGCCGGTGGTGGCTTCGACCAGGTGCCCCTTCTTGAGGGCCTCGAGTGCCTGATCCGCCGAGCCATGGGAGGCGAACAGGCGGAAGGGGGACGGGCCCTCGGCGGTCTTCACGAAGCCCGAGGCGAACGACGAGAACGTTTCGAGGAGCAGGTCGCGGTGGCGGGGCGGCAGGTTGCCGACCTTGAGCAGGTACTTCTCCGCCGGGTCGATGCGCTCCTTCCAGGACTCCACCGAGCGCACGGACTTGAGCAGCCGCAGGTTGACCACCACCGACGCGACCGTTTCATCACCCGAGGCGACGGTGAGCAGCCGGTGGTCCGCGGCGGATGGAGAGGCATTCCGGTAGAGGAATGCGCCCGCCACGCCAAGTCCTACGAGGACGATGACCAGGGCGAGAATGACTTTCTTCATGGGAGGACTGGCTCAAGCGCGAAGGAGTGAGAGCGAGGATCTGCCGATCGCCGCGGGTCCTACCACACGTCCTCCACGCGGCTCTCCGACGTCGCGGAGCGCATGGGTAGGGTGGGACGCACCCGTCCATCCGCAATGACAGGCGTGACGTGTCGCGATGCCTATTCCGCGTTCGGCGGGGCGTCTGGCGCGGCCGTCCCGGAGCTCTGAGCGGGAGTCGGCGAGGGCGTTCCGGCCGGAGCGGTGGGGGTGCTCGGCGCGGGCGTCACGGAAGTCGGGGCGGTGGGTGCGCTCGGAGCGGGTGTTGCGGTGTTCGGTGCACTCGGCGCGGGCGTCGCGGCGCTCGAAGTTACCGTCGGCGCCACGGGCATCGTCGCGGGACGCGGTGTCACCACGGCGGGCACGTTGATGGGCGGCACCGCCGCGGGACGGACCGGCGTGGCTCCACCGCCCGTCGGTGCCGTCGCGCTGGGCCGCGGAGGCCGCGGGGCAGGGGCGGGCACGACGGGCGGCGGCGCTCGGGTTCCCGGAGGCGCGGACAACACATCCGTCGTTCCCGCGCGCGGCGCGGTGAGGGTGTCCAGCGGCTCCAGCGGTGCATCGCCGAACGGATTGTCGCCCTCGACGCGCGGTGCCTCCGTGCCCGCATCCTCCTTCGCGTCCTCCATCCCCTTGTGCGACGTCACCGCGAGGCGGGCGACGTCCATCGCGCGGTCCGGCTCATCCCCCAGCAGGGTGACGACGACGACGCACGGCGTGTCGTCATCCCACGCCACCACCTGCGTCATGCCCTGCACCGGGCTGCGCCGGGCCGCGGCCCTTCCCAGCGCGGACACCTCTTCGCCGCCCGCGTTCAACGTGGGCGCGAGCAACGCGCGCACGTCCGCGCTCGCGTAGCCCGGCTGGCAGTCATAGGCCACCGACAGGGCCACGTCCGGCAGGGCGGCCGAACTCAACGTGCAGAGCGGTCCACACGTGGGACAGGCCCGCTCCTCCTTCATCGCGAACCCGTTGAGCGTGAGGTCGCGCAAGTCCTCCGGCAGGAGCACCTCGCAGGAGGGAATCGCCAGCGGCGAGGGCCTTCCCGGAAGCCCGATGACGCCCGCATCCGTCGCTTCCGTGTTCGCGCCGGGCCTGCTGCACGCGCCCAGAACGAGCGCCATCAGCAGTACACCCCGTCCGACCCTCATCCCGTCTGCTCTCCTCACCGACGCCTCTGTCGCGAGCACGGATGGTAGACCGGGGCCAGCCCTCGGCGTCACCATTGTGGCGCGGCTGCCACTTTCCGGACGCGACCGGATGGCGGGACGGAGGACGGGCAGGCCGGCCTCGTTCACGGGCGGAGCGTGGGCTAGGCTGCCCGCCCTCTTCCATGCGCGTCCCCGGTCTCCTCACCCTGTCGGCCCTGGTCCTCTGCTGGGGCACCCCCGTCCTGGCCCAGGCCCCCGCTTCGCCGCCTCCGAGCCGGAACGCCGCGCCCGACGAGTCCTGGAGCGAGCCGGGAAG
>NZ_RAWI01000037.1 GCF_003612125.1 Corallococcus praedator | reverse complement strand
CACCGTGAACAAGTCGAAGTCGTAGCCCGCCATCGCCAGCCTCCCGTGTGTCTCAAGGCGTGTTTCAAGACATGGTGCCCTGCTGCCTCACAGGGAAGGAGCCAGCCGGGCCCTGCCCGCCGGTCCGCCCACCAGGGTCCGAAGCGCCTCCTACCTCGGTTGCCCGGTTTGCATTCAATCCCCTCCCGCGCGGGAAGGGGGGATATCCTCGCTCGCAGGGCGGCCCCCCGTATGTCCCACTCCTCCTGCCAGACACCCCTCCGCACGGACGTGCCGGACCCTGACGCGTCTCCGGACCTCGATCCGGAGGTGGTGGGGCGCCGCTATCGCATCCTGGACCTGCTGGGGCGCGGGGGCGCGGGCACCGTGTGGCGCGCCCAGGACGGGCTGTCCGGGCCGGTGGCTCTCAAGCGGCTGCACAAGACGGTGGCGGACCTGGCGCGCCGGCCCGGAAAAGGCACGCCCTCCGCCTTCGCCACCCAGGGCATGGCCCTGTCGCTGGCGCACGAGTTCCAGACGCTGGTGTCCCTGCGCCACCCGCACGTCATCCGCGTGCTGGACTACGGCTTCGACAACGAGGGCCGGCCCTACCTGGCCATGGACCTGCTGGAGGACGCGCGCACGCTGGTGGAGGCCGGCTCGGACGCGCCCCTGCCCACGCAGGTGGGGCTGCTGGTGCAGACGCTCCAGGCGCTCGCGTACCTGCACCGGCGCGGCATCATCCACCGCGACCTGAAGCCCGGGAACGTGCTGGTGGTGCGCGGCCAGGTGAAGGTGCTGGACTTCGGGCTCGCGGTGGGCCGCGACCAGGGCCGCCGCGCGCACCCGGCCGGCACCCCGGGCTACCTGGCCCCGGAGCTCTTCGAGGACCAGCCCCCGTCCGAACAGACCGACCTCTTCAGCTTCGGCGCCATGGCGTGCCAGATGTTCTTCGGGCGGCTGCCTCACGCCGGCCAGGTGTTCGCGACGCCGGACTTCCCGCCCGCGCTCAAGGCCGCGCTGGAGCAGCTGGTGGCCCCGGACGCCCACCGCCGGCCGCGTGACGCGGAGGCCGTCATCGCCGCGCTGTGCGCCGCCACCGGCCAGCCCGTGCCCGCCGAGTCCGCCGCCACCCGCGAGAGCTTCCTCCAGTCCGCGCGCTTCGTGGGCCGCGTGAGCGAGCGCGAGCACCTGAACGACGTGCTCGACCGCGCGCTCGCGGGCCAGGGCAGCGCGTGGCTCGTCGGCGGTGAGAGCGGCGTGGGCAAGTCGCGCCTCCTGGAAGAGCTGCGCTCGCTGGCGCTGGTGCGCGGCGCCGTCGTGCTGCGCGGACAGGCAGTGGACACCGGCGGCGTGCCCTACCAGGAGTGGCGCGCGGTGCTGCGCTGGCTGCCCATGCTCACGGAGCTGTCGGACCGGGACGCTCGCGTCCTGAAGCCGCTGGTGCCGGACATGGACACGCTGCTGGGCCACGCGGTGCCGGCCGCCCCGGAGCTGGACGCGGAGATGGCGCAGCTGCGGCTGCACCAGACCGTGGAGGACCTCTTCGGCCGGCTGCCCCAGCCCACCGTCGTCATCCTGGAGGACCTGCACCAGGCGCACAGCGAGTCCCTCCAGCTGCTCGCCCAACTCGCGGCGCGCGCCCCCGGGCTGCCGCTGCTGCTGCTCGCGAGCTTCCGCGACGACGAGGCCCCGCACCTGCCGGAGCGGCTGCCCGGGACCCGGACGCTGCGCTTGCCCCGGCTGGACTCGGAGGAGATCGCGCTGCTGGGTGAGTCCATGCTGGGCACCATCGGCCGCCGGCCCGACGTGGTGGAGCTGCTGCGCCGCGAATCGGAGGGCAACCCCTTCTTCGTCGTGGAGGTGGTGCGCGCGCTGGCGGAGGAGGCGGGCGGCCTGGACCGGCTGGGCGGCCGCGCGCTGCCGGAGCGCGTGTGGGCCGGCGGCATGCGCGCGCTGGTGCAGCGCCGGCTGGAGAAGGTGCCCCGGGAGGCGCGCGGCCTGCTGGACGTGGCGGCGCTGCTGGGCCGGGAGCTGGACCTGCGGGTGCTCCAGTGCGCGGCCCCGGGCGTGGACGTGGAGGCGTGGCTCACCGACTGCGCGGCGGCGGCGGTGCTGGACGTGGCGGACGGACGCTGGCGCTTCGCGCACGACAAGCTGCGGGAGCGGCTGTTGGAGGACCTGTCGCCCGCGTCCCGGCCCGCGCTCCACCGGCGCGCGGCGCAGGCGCTGGAGGCCGCCCACCCCACGGGCCACGCCGCGGCGCTGTCGTACCACTGGGGACAGGCCCAGGACGTGGCCCGCGAGGCGCTCCACGCGCGGCGCGCGGGCGAGGAGGCGCTGGCGGTGGGCGCGTGCCGCGAGGCCCTGCCCCTGCTCTCCCGGGCGCTGACGGTGGCTCCGCAGCCGACTGCGCTGGAGCAGGGCCAGGTGGAGGCCCTGCTGGCGGAGGCGCGCTTCCAACTGGGAGACCTGGAGGCGTTCCGCGCGCACGCGCAGGCGGCGCTCGCGCACTTCGGCTGGCCCGTGCCCACGACGCGCGTGGGGTGGGTGCTGGGCACGCTGGGCCAGGCGCTGGTGAGGCTGGCGCAGAGTGCCCGGCCGGATGCGTACGCGGACGACTCGGTGAGGCGCCGCGAGGCCCGGCGGGTTGCGGGCCGGCTGCTGATGCGGCTCACCGACGCGTTCATCTACGCGCAGGAAGCGCTGCCGGTGCTCTGGAGCGGCCTGCGCATGCTCAACCTGTGCGAGCCCGCCGGGCCCACGCCGGAATTGGCGCGCGGCTACACGGTGATGGCGGTGGTGGCGGGCACGGTGCCGGTGCACCGCGTGGCGGACGCGTGGGTGAAGCGGGCGCAGGACGTGGCCGAGAGCGTGGGCCGCCCGTCGGACCTGGCCTACGTGCTCAACCGCAACGCGGTGTGCGCGGTGTACCAGGGGCACTGGCAGGACGTGGAGGCGTGGCTTGCGCGCGCGACGTCCATCGTGGACTCGGTGGGCGACCTGCGGTTGGCGGAGGAGTGCCGCGCGCTGCTCAACGTGGCCTGCTGCTACCAGGGCCAGTTCGCGCGCGGGCTGCCGCTGATGGACTGGCTGGAGGCGTCCGCCGTGCGCCGGGGCGCGGTGCAGACGCAGCACTGGGCCATGCACTACCGCGCGTACATCCTCTTGCGGCTGGGCGAACACGCGCGGGCCCGTGTCGCGCTGGAGCCGGCGCTGGCGTGGACGGAGGCGCACGGCGGGGCCACCGACCGCATCATCGTGGACGGCACGCTGGCGCTCTTGTGCCTGCGCGAGGACGACGCGGCGGGCGCGCGCGCGGCGGCGGAGAAGGCGCTGGTGCGGCTGTCGGCCGGCAAGCCGGTGGCGCACTTCGTCTACTTCGGCGCCATCACGGTGGCGGAGGTGCTGCTCACGCTGTGGGCGCGCGAGACGCCGGGCCCGGGGTTGCAGGCGCTCACGCACAGCGCCCGCGCGGCGCTCAAGTCGGTGGAGGACTTCGCCCGGGTGTTCCCCTTCGGAGCGCCCGCGGCGTGGCTGTGGCGCGGCTGCGAGGCGTGGCTTTCGGGCCGGCACGGCAAGGCCTTCCAGGCGTGGAAGCGGTGCATCGCGGAGGCCACGGCGCGCCAGATGCCCTACGAGGCGGCGCGCGCCCGGCTGGAGTGGGCGCGGCACCTGGAAGTCGATGACCCGGCGCGCGCGGAGCTGCTGCGACTGGCGGTGGAGGACTTCACCCGGCTGGAGGCACGCGAGGACCTGGAGCGCGCGGTGGCCGAACAGGCTCGGCCCAGGCTGACGGATGGCATGGCGGAAGGCACGGCGGGGTGATGACGCGATGATGCGAGTGGAGGATGTGGCGCTCCTGGCGTGTCCGGACTGCCGGGGCCGGCTGGTGTGGCACGGGCAGAACGAGGAGGACCGGCTCACCGAGGGACGCCTGCGCTGCGGCGGCTGCGGTGAGACGTGGGAGGTGGAGGAGGGGCGGGCCCGGCTGTACCGCGAGGACCGCGTGCGCGGCACGGACCGGCTGATGCGCCACATCTACGACGGGCTGCCCGCGCTGCATGATCCGCTGACGGCCCTGCTGACGCCGCTGTTCCAGTCCGTCTCCGAGTCGCGGATGCGCGACGGGTACATGCGGCGGCTGGAGTTGAGCGCGCTCCAGCCTCGCGAGGACGGGCAGCCGGTGCGGGTGCTGGAGGTGGGCGTGGGCGCGGGCGCCAACCTGCCGCGCATCCGGGGCGCGCTGCCGCCGGGGCTCGCGGTGGAGGTGTGGGGCCTGGACCTGAGCACCGGCATGCTGGCGCAGTGCGAGAAGCGGCTGGGCAGCAAGCGCCGGGGTCGGGGCCTGGAGGGCACCCGGTTGCTCCTGGCGGACGCGCACGCGCTGCCCTTCCGCGACGCGACGTTCGACCGCGTCTTCCACGTGGGGGCCATTGGCAGCTACCGCCAGCCCGCGGTGGCGCTGCTGGAGATGGCGCGCGTGGCCCGCCCCGGCACGCCGCTGGTGGTGGTGGACGAACAGCTGGATGCGAGCTTCCAGCCGTCGCTGTTCCAGCGCGCCGCCTTCCGCGCCCTCACGTTCTACACGCGCGACGCGAAGAGCCCGCGCTCGCTGCTGCCGCTCAACGCCGAAGGTGTCATCGAGGAACAGGTGTCACCCTTCTACTACTGCCTCACGTTCCGCGTTCCGTCGCTGGAGCCGGCCGTCACGGGTTGAGCACCAGGTCCAGCAGCCGCAGCGTCATGCCGCCGGTGAAGTCGATGGTGGCGCCGTTGAACCAGCCCGCTTCGTCGCCGGTGAGCACGGAGACGAAGCGCGCCACCTCCTCCACCGTGCACATGCGCCCCGCGGGGTTCATGGCCGCGTGGCGCTGCTCCAACTGGGCCAGGGCCTCCGGCGAGTAGACGTGGCGCAGGGCGGGCGTCATCACCGTGCCGAACTTGAGCAGGTTCACGCGGTGGCCCTTCGGGCCCAGCTCCACCGCCAGGTAGCGGATGTACATCTCCAGCGCGGCCTTGGCGGCGCTGATGAGGCCGGTGTTGCCCAGGTGGGATTCGTCCAGGGGGTTCTGCAGACCCAGCAGCCGCGCGTCCGGGGCCAGCAGGTCGCGCTTCACCAGCGCCTGTGTCCAGTACACGAACGAGTGCGCCATGCAGTCGAAGGTGCGCTCCACGCGGCGCGGGTGCAGCCGGTCCGGCCCCTCGGACAGGAAGCGCCCCACGGATGCGCCCGCGATGGCGTGGACGAACAGCTTCACGCTGCGGGGGCCCGCGCGAGCGAGCAGGGCGTCCGCGCCGTCCTCCGCGGCTTCGGCGGTGGAGGCGTCCGCCTGCCGCAGGAAGAGGTCCCGACCCACCGCGCGCACGCGGGCCTCCATCTGGAGCGCGGCGTCCGGGTAGCGGCCCCGGTGCACGCCGAAGACGTCCAGGCCTGGGTTGCGCGCGACGGCTTCCGCGATGGCCGCGCCCGACCCTGACGAGACGCCCAGGATCAAAGCCCAACGTGGGGCGGGAGGGGTTCGTGAGGGTGTGCCGTCCGGAGGAGTGTCTTCAGGGTGTCGTGGCACTTGCATGGTGTCCCAATCATAGGAAGCCGATGCGGGAACGGCTCGGACGACGGTGAGGGTCCTCGACCCGGCGGAGATGGGGGTGGAAGGATGGCTTCATGCCCTCATCCCGATTCCTCTTCGCGTGGCTGGCGGCGCCTGCCTTCGCGGTGCTCGTGGCCTGTGCCCACTCCTCTTCCTCCGAGGAGGCCGCGGAGGACCCGCTCTCCACGCTGTACCTGCGCACCTGCGGGGGCACCCGCGTGGAGGCGTGCTTCAACGGCGCCGAGCGCCACCTGAAGGGCGACGGCGTCGCGAAGGACGAGGCGCGGGCGGCCACGCTGTACGAGCTGGGCTGCAACGGCGGGGACCCGAGGAGCTGCGCGGGGCTGGGCGTGCTGAAGGAGGAGGGCCGGGGCGTCGCGAAGGACGCGGACGGGGCGGCGAAGTTGTACGCGCAGGCGTGCGAGCGGGGCATCGGCGAGGGCTGTGGACGGCTGGCGCTGCTGTACGGCGAGGGGCGCGGGGTGCCGAAGAGCGAGGCCCAGGCGGTGCGCTTCTTCCAGCAGGGGTGCGCCCACGACGACGGCCTGTCGTGCAACAACCTGGGCGTGTTGATGCTGATGGGCGGCTTCGGCCTCCCGCAGGATGTAGCCGGGGGCATGGGCCGGCTGGTGCAGGCCTGCAACCGGCAGGTGGCGACCGCGTGCGAGACGGTGGCCGGGGAGTTCGACTCGGGCACGCGCACGCGCAAGGACCCGAGGCTCGCGGCCAGCTACTTCCGTCAGGCGTGCGGCATGGGCTTGCAGAAGGCGTGCGAGCGGGCCTCCACGGCGGTGGCCGCGACACCGCCGCCGGCCGCCACGCCCGAGGAGGGCGCGAAGCTGGAGAAGATCCGCGCGATGTGTGACGCCGCCGGCACGGGCGTGGGCAAGGGGATGGCGTGCTACCTGATGGGCGTGGCGTACGAGAAGGGCGCCTCCGTGAAGGAGAACCCGGGCCGCGCGACGGTGTTCTACAAGCACGCGTGCGACCAGGAAGTGCAGGAGGGCTGCGCGGCGATGCGGCGCATGTTGGGACTCACGCCCGAGGAAACGGCTCAGCCGGAGCCGAAGCAGTCGGTGCTGGAGTCGCTGCGGCTGGACCTGCCTTCCACGCCGCGCGCGGAGCCGAAGCAGTCGGTGCTGGAGTCGCTGCGACTCCAGGGGAGCGCCCCGTCCCAGGGCGCGGCGGAGGCGCCGAAGTCCTCCGTGCAGGAGCCTTCCCCGTTCCAGGGCGGGGCTCCGGGGCCGAGCGCCTCGGTGCTGGATCCGCTGGTGCGGCTGGACACCGCGTGCAGGGCCGGACGGTCCGATGCCTGCACCCGCCGGGCCTGGCTCGTGAAGAATGGCGAGTCAGGGGCGGTCGCCAACGCGGTGCAGGCCCTGGTGGATTTCAAGAAGGGCTGTGACGGAGGGGACGCTGCCGGGTGCATGGGCATGGCGAGCGTGTACCTGTTCGGTGCGCCGGGCGTGCCGCAGGACGAGGCCCTGGGGCAAAGCCTCCTCGAGCAGACCTGCTCGCGGACCCGGGGTGACGATGCCTGCCGCGTCCTGGCGTCGCATCTGTCGATCTCCGATGTCGGGCCCGAGAATCAGGCCCGGGTGATGCGGGCCCTGGAGCGGGGATGCTTCGTCCATGAGAGTTCCCGGGCCTGCTCCGAGCTGCTCTCGAACGCCTCGCGGTCGCAAGTCCCAGCGGAAAAGGAGCCGGCGAACCTGGAGCGCATCAAGCGCCAGGCGTGCAAGACGCGGCTGATGTCGGCATGCAAGGAATTGAACCTGATGGCGCCGTCGGAGGACCCGTTCGTGCGCACGCAGCGGATGGCGTGTGAGACCGGCCGCAATCCCGATGCCTGTGCCGATGCAGCCACCGCCTACGCGCACGGTGCCTTGGTGGCCCGCGACCTGACGAGCGCGCTCCGGTGGGGAGAACAGGCCTGCACGGGCGGTAGCGGCGCGGGCTGTCTGCTCCTGGCGCGAATGCACGATGACAAGGGGCTGGGACCCCAGGACCCGGTGCGCTCCGCGAACTTCGCCTCACGGGCCTGTGAGCGCGGAAGCTGGCAGGGCTGCGAGATGCTGGCGAGAGCCCTGCGCTATGGGCTGGGTGTCACCCAGGACGAACGTCGGTCCGACGAGGCCAAGCGCAGGGCCTGCGCGCTCATGCCCGAGAAACAGCGGTCCTCGTCCTGCCAGTGACGGTAGCGGGGTCCGCGCGCGCGGCGCTGTCCCTGGCGTCAGCCGGCCCGAGGCGCGCATCAACGCGATGGATCCGGTGACGTGGCCCACGCATGGGCCACGAGCGCGGCGTTGTCCGGGGCGGCACGTCCGTCCGGAAACACGAGCGTGTCCTCCAACCCGATGCGCGCATCGAAGCCGTGCTGCCGTGCCCATGCGAGCACGGCCCACGCACCACCCTCGTCGCCATGGACGAGCAGGGGACGCTGGAGGCCCGTGGCACCCAGCGCGTCCACCAGCGTCCGGGCCTGCTGGCACGCGGCCTCCGGCTCCGGGGCCTGCGTCTCCACGAGCACGCGCAGGCACGCGGAAGCGCGCGGCCAGGACACGAGGCGCGGGACGTCCTCCGGGAACCACACGCCCGCTTCGACGCCGATGCCCGCGTCGAGCAGCGTGTCCGCGATGGAGGCCCAGCTGGACTCGGAGAGGTTGACGGAGGCGAAGTCAGGTCGGGCGTCGGAGGACAGCGTGGCCCATGCGGCGATGCGCGCGCGGCGTGCCTCCACGTCCGGAAGCATCCACGCGCCGGTGCTGACGCCCACGGGGACGCCGGGACAGGCGCGACGGATCGCCACGACCGCCGCGCCGATGTCGGCCGCGTGAAGGGATTCGGCGCCGCGTGCATCGCGCGGATGCACGTGGAACGCACCCGCGCCCGCCGCGTGACAGGCGGCGGCCTCCCGCGCGAGCGCTTCGGGTGTGACGGGCAGACACGGATGCGCGGTGGCCGCGCGGGCTCCATTGAGACAGGCTTTGAGCAGCATCGGTGCCCACCCTTCCTGGCGACACGGGGCACGGCCAGGAAAATGCGCCGCCCCCGTCCGTGGAAGACACCGGCCCGCTTCAGAGCGCCGTGAGCAGGAGCTCCTCCTGCTCCCCGACCTTGAGGCCGAGCAGCGGCTGGACCTCGTCGCGGAAGCCCCAGTGCCGCGCCAGCTCCACCAGCCACGCGACGGTGGCCGTGAGCCGGAACGGGTTGGACCCCGCGTCCTCCAGCGGCTCGAACGCCCGGGCGATGATCGACTGCTCCGGCTCATCCGGGAGCGGGCTGCGCGCATCGATGGCCTGTTGCAGGTCCTGCAGCGCGTGCGTCAGCCGCTGCCAGATGACGAAGATGTTCCCGTAGGGCTGGCCCCCCGTGTCGCCGCCGTACTTCGACGCCCCCTCCATCACCCCCATGAAGGTGCCCGCCGTGGGGCCTCCACCCGAGTGCCGGGACTGCTCCCAGTTCCACGCGACGAGGCCCCCCGCGCCCAGTTGCTTCTTGAGGTGGGCCCCCACGCTGTTGGTGATGAACTCCTTGGACCAGCCCTTGCCCTGCTGCAGCAGGTACGTGTTCCACAGCGGCGTGTAGAGCTTCTGGCGCACCGAAGGGGACTCCCGCGACGCGACGGAGTCCCGGGGCAGCGCGCGGGCCAGGGCCACCGCGAACGCCTGACGCTCCACCTCCGGGTCGGTGCCCATCTTCCGGAGCACCTTGCGGAACGTGGCGGCGTCGAGCCGCGCCTCGAAGCGGGCGGTGACGCGGGTGCCGCGCGGGACGGACTGGAACAGCCTGCTCAGCGGTTCGACGGAGGCATCGTCGCGGAGCGCGCCCCAGACGCGGGCCTGATCCGCCAGCTCCTGGAGCGACAGGCTGCCCTCGACACGGGATTGCGCGAAGAAGGCGTAGTCGAACGCGTCCGCGCTCGGCCGGGTGGAGAACGCCGGCATCTGCGCGTTGAAGTCGATGCCCTGGAGGACCTTGTTCCCCGCGAGCCAGCCCTCGTGCTGGTAGGAGCGCGTGCCCTGGAAGGCGTAGCGGCGGGGCCCGTGCGCATGGTCCCGCGAGGCGTGCTGGGTGACGGCCTTCAATTGCTTGCGGTCCTCCACCTTCGCCAGGAACATGTCGCGCCAGCCCAGCCCGAAGCCCCGGGTGCGCTGCATGCCGGTGGTGCGCATGTGGAAGTAGCGGCGCACCCACGCGTCCTTCGTCCGACGCTGGATGCTGGCCAGGTCCCCGGAGATGAGCGCGGCGTGCACGCTCCCCAGTTCGTCCGCGGGCACCTCCAGCGCCATCAGCGTCGCGTCCCCGGCGGTGCGGGCGTATTCGTATTCGAAGCCGGCCTGCAGCGCGGTGACCACGCCGTCCTCGATGAGGCGCTTCAGCTCCGTGTGCACCTGCTTGACGGTGGCCAGGGTCCCGTCCAGCTCCTGCTTGAAGCCGAGCGCCCCGAACAGCGAGGTGGCGACGGGCACCAGCACGGTGCCCAGCGTGCCGCTGTCCAGGCCCTCGACAATCTTCGACACGCTCTGGGCCTGGGCGGTGTCCGCCACCGCCCCCAGCAGCGCGGCGAGCACCGGCGAGGCGACATCCAGCGTCACCCCCACCTTCATGCCGGCGGACACCTGGGACGTGATGGCCTTGCGGATGGAGATCTGGAACGCACCGCCGCCCTCCGCGCGGGAGAAGACGAGCCGCAGCTCATCCTCCAGCTTCAGCTCCCCGCTCAGGCTGGCGCCCACCTCCGCCTTGAGCTGGAGGGCGACCTGTCCACCCACGCGCCGCGCGAGCGAGGCCACAACCGTGGACGTCACCGCGGGCCAGGACAGGGTGAGTCCGGCCTTGAGCTGGATGCGCGTCTGGAAGGACAGCGCGTCGCCCGCCACCAGGGCCTGCACGTCCTCCAGGAGGAAGGGCAGCCGCAGGGACTTCACGTCGTCGCGGAGCGCGTCACCCAGGGTCCGGGTGGGGGCGTGCCGGCGGTAGTCCGCCACCAGCACGTTGACGGCGCCGCTGCCGCTCAGGGCGACGAAGGGGAAGCTGCCCTCACCGCTGGCCTGGGCGTTGAGCTCCGCCGCGTACTTCAGCCAGCATGCGGCGCCGTCGGGCGTGAAGAGCGGTTCGGGTTCGGTGCCGTCGGGGTTCCCCGTCGCCCGGCCGATGACGCCGTGGGCGTCCGCGTCCTCCTGGCCGTTGAAGAGTTCGACGGGCACCCGGAGCGCCGCCTTCAGGGACACGGAGCCCCCCGGCAGCGGGATGGCCTTCGCGACGCCCGCCTCCGCGCTGCACACCGCCTGTCCATGCGCGGCATCACCCAGCGCGAGGTCCAGCGTGTTCGTGGCGGGTACGTTGATGCTCCAGCTCATGTCATGCCCCCCCAGGGTCGACCGCTGGACCAGCGTCGCACGCGGACGGACGCGGGACCGTCTGACCCGGGGGAGGTGGGTGTGTTGGTTCGCGGGCACCGGCGGGGGCAACCCCCCACGTCGCCTTCCCCAGGCGACACGTCGCGTCGCATGGCGGATCCGGTGTCCTTTGGTCAAAATCTTCATCACCCCGGGGATGTAGGGGTTGTTCACAAGTCCGCGACGGTCTAGCCAGGAGGAACTGAACCGCGTCCCCCCGAGACGTGGCGAAGGAGCACCGGGTGTCCTCTCAGAATGAGTTCGTGTTCGGCCATACGGTCGAAGGATTGCTGTTGGCCTTGCAGGGCCGGATGGATGAGCCGTTGCGGGCGAAGCTGAAGGCCGCCGGGCTGGACCTGGAGCGCAAGCTGGAGCCGGCCTATCCCAACGCCGTGTGGCAGCGGTTGCTGCAACTGGGCGCGGAAGAGCTCTTCCCGGGCGTCCCCATGAAGGAGGCGCAGTGGCTGCTGGGCGAGCGCTTCGTCGAGGGCTACTTCGAGACGAACATGGGGCGGGCCCTGAAGGGTGTCCTCAAGCTGTTGGGACCGGCGCGGGCGCTGGAGCGCACCTCCCGCAACCTGGCGTCCGGCAGCAACTTCCTGCACGTGGAGGTGCAGAAGGTGTCGGACACGGACTTCCGGATCCGCGTGAACGAGGGCGGGACCTACCCGGAGTTCATTGGCGCCATCTGCCACTTCGGCACCATGGCGACGGGCGTGAAGGGCCTCACCACCGTCGTGGAGTCCCGCGACGGGCGCGCCGCCATCTACCGCGTCCGCTGGTAGCGGGCCGCGTCCAGCAATCCCTGCACCGCGCCCGTCACGTCGCGGTGCACCGTGAGCAGCGCGTCCCGGTCCGCCGCGTCGAAGCCGGGCGCCAGGTGGCGCGTGAGGGGCTCCCCCACCCACTGCGTCATCTTCACCGGGAACGGCAGGGACAGCGGCCACAGGCCCGTGGCGCCCACGCCCAGCCACAAGGGCAGACGTCCAGGCAGGCTCAGGCGCTTGCCCCAGGCATGGCCGTCATTCAAACCCACGTAAGCGTCGTCCATGCCGTGGCCCGCGATGGGCACGATGGGCAGCCCGTAGCGCACGGCCAGCCGCAGGTAGCCCAGCCGCTCCCCCCAGTCCACGCGGTAGCGGTGCCGGAAGTCGCGGCAGCCCTCGCGCGTGCCGCCCGGCTGCACCAGCACGTGTTCGCCCTTCGCCACCGCCTCGGCCAGGCGCGGTCCATCCCCGGTGACGAAGCCCAGCCCGTCCGCCACCTGCCGCATTCCGGGGATTGCGTCGAACGCGCCGTGCGCGATGCCGTGGGGCAGGTAGCCCAGGCGGTCATGCAGCGTCACCGTCAGCATGCACAGGTCCACCGCCAGGGGCCGCCCGTGGTAGCCCACCAGCAGCTTCGCGCCCGGTTGCAACAGCGGCTCCAGGTTCACCACCTCATAGCGGTGGTAGCGCTGGAGCAGGCGGAACGTCGCCAGCCACGCGGCCCTTGCCGCGCTCCCCGTCGCCGTCACCCGCCCACCCGGTACAGCACCGCGCCGTGCGCCACGCCCGCGCCCACGCCCACCAGCAACACCCGGTCCCCCGGCTTCACCGGGCGCGTGCGCCACAGCCGGTCCAGGCCCGTCCCCAGCGACGCGGACCCCACGCTGCCCACCGTGTCCACCACCGTGACGCTCTTCTCCGGGGGAACCTCCAGCGCCTGGAGGATGGCCGCGAACATGCTCCCGTTCGGCTGGTGCGTGAGCACCCACTCCACGTCCGCCACCGTCAGCCCCGCGCCCTGGAGCACCGCCGTCGCCGCGCGCGTCAGCGCTCCCAGCGCCACGCGCGTCATGTCCTTCGCGGGCGTGAGGAAGCGCATCCCTCCGCGCTCGCCCGTCAGGTGCGGGTTGTCCAGGACGACGTCCGGCGGCAGCGTGCCGTCGTTGCCGAACGCCGCGCCCAGCACGCCCTCGCCCGGCCGCGCTTCGCCCAGCACCACCGCAGCCGCCGCGTCGCCCAGCACCAGGTAGGGCCGAGGGTCCTCCGGCCGCGTCGTGCGCGACAGCAGCTCCACCGACACCACGCCCACCGGCCCCAGCCCCGTGGCCACCGAGCGCGCCGCCAGGTCGAACGCGCTCAGGAACCCCATGCACGCGTTGCCCACGTCCATCGCGTCGCACGTCCCGGCCAGCCCCAGCGCCGCCGCCACCCGACTGCCATTGGCCGGCGTGGTGACGTCCCCACCCATGGAGGACACGAAGAGGATGCGCTTGAGCGCCGTGGCCTCCAGGCCCGCCGCGTCCAGCGCGCCCTTCAGGGCCTGGGCCCCCAGGTCCGCCGCGCGTGTCCCCGCCGGGGCGAAGTGCCGCGTGCGGATGCCCGTCTTCTTCTCCACCTCCGCCGGGTCTCGGCCCACGCGCGCGCACAACTCCGCGGTCGTCACCGGCGGGCCGGGCAGCACGCTGGACGTGCCGAGGATGCGAACGGGAATCACGCGGCCCTCCTTCCGCCGGACGGATTCCGGCGCACGCGCAGGGACTCCCACGCCTGCTTGAACTCCAGCAGCTTCTGCTCCAGGGCCATGTCGCGCGCGGCCTCGTCCAGCACTTCGTCCACGTGCGTGAAGCGCATGGAGCCCAGCAGCGGATGGTCGCGCGTGCCCACGTCGTAGCGCAGGTCCCCGCGCGCCGACTCCAGGTCGCCACTGCGATGCAACAGCAACACGCCGCTGGTCAGCAGGTCCATGGCCCGCGCCACCGGGTTGAGCGCGGAGAGGAACAGCCCCACCGGTCCGGGCAGCAGCGGCCGCGCCGCCTGGTGGTGGCCCGCCGGGAAGATGTTGCTGGAGAAGACCAGGTCCGCGCCCGCGTTGAGGAGCACGTCCACCGGCACCATGCTGGTGAAGGCCCCGTCCACGTACCGCGCGGGCGGCTGGAGCGTGGGGGCCCACACCCCCGGCGCGGAGCCACTGGCGCGCACCGCCAGCGCGAGCGGCCCCTGCTCCAGCACCACGCAGCGGCCCGTGGTCAGGTCGGTCGTCACCGGCAGGAAGCCCGTGGGCAGCTCCTCCAGCGACAGGCTCCCCAGGTCGCCCCGCACCAGCCACTCCATGGCCTGCGTGGTGACCACCGACGACAGCGCGGCGGCGGACAGGTGGCCGCTCCTGGCGCGGTGGCGCAGCCGGCGCAGGCCATCCAGGCCCTCGCGTCCGTCGCGCGCGGTGCCGCAGAAGTACGCGCCCACCAGCGAGCCCATGCTGGAGCTGCTCAGGAAGTCCACCGGCACGTCCAGCGCCGTCAGCCGCCGCAGGATGTGCGCGTGGTAGAAGCCCCACACGCCCCCGCCGCTGAGCGCCAGTCCCACGCGCCGGCCGGTGATGGCACGCGCCCAGCGCGACAGCGCATCCCGCGTGCCCGCGTCCAGCCCCAGCGCGGCCAGCGGGCGCGTGTCCCCGGGTCGCACCACCAGCCGCTCCCAGTCCAGCCGCAGCCGGCAGATGGGCGGCGGCGCGTCCGCGTCCCAGCCATCCTCGTCGGGCAGGGGACGGCCCCGCAGCGTGGGGCTGGCGCGCGGGCGCCACGGCGACAGGAGCACCGTGGGCAGCACCGATGCTCCGGCCATGCCCACGGCCGCGTCGCTGGAGGCCACGAGCCGCACCTCGCGGACCGTCACGCCATCCGGCGCAGCGAGCCCGTCCAGCAACACGCAGTCGAAGTCCCCGTCCGGCGCCATCGCGGCGCAGGACTCCAGCGTGCCGGGCCCCACGGTGCGGCGGAACACCCCGTCCGGCCCCCGCACCGCGGCCTCCGTCCGCTTCGTCCCCGCGCGCACCAGCAGCACGCGGTCCCCGAAGTCGTGGGCCATCACCTTCGCCACCAGCTCCACCAGCACGGACAGCGCGGCGGGCGGCAGCTCCAGGCCCTGCGTCCGGAACGTCACCACGTCCGCGCGCGGGCCCGTCGCGAAGACGCCGTGGCGGGGCGCGCCCGCGGCGAGCTCCAGCTCCGCGCGGGGAATGAACAGCGCCTGCGACGCGGACACCGCCGTCACCGTGACAGGCCAGATGCCCCGTGCGAGCGCTTCCACGCCCAGTGACATTCCCGAGCGCAGGTGCAGGAGCACCGTCCCTCCCGCCGTCACCTTCCATTCGCCCGAGCGCAGCAGGTAGACGCCGTCCACCTCCTGGCCCTCCTGGCACACCCCTTCACCGGGAGCGGGCTCCACCGGCCGTGCCCTCCCCAGCAGGCGTAGGAGGACGGACGTGCGGGTGTGGCGCAGCGCGGGCGCCTGCTTCAACGTGTACAGCCACCGACGCCGCTCTTCGACCGTGAGGGGAGAAGCCATGCGTCGCCCAAGGATAACCAGGACCCTCCGCCGCCGGATAGCGCAGCGGAGTGCCTGCCCGCTGTGCGGGTCGGTATCCGCGATCTTCTACGCGGGCTGCGGCCGGTGTGGATCCCTCCCAGGAGGGATGGACGGCGGCGGGTTTTTCGGGGGGCCCCCCGTGGAGTTACCGGGCTTGCGGTGTTTCAGGACCTTGGTGCGCGCGCCCTCCACCAGTGCGTAGAGCACGGGGATGAAGATGAGGTTCACGAAGGTGGAGAAGAGCATCCCGCCGAAGACGGTGGTGCCCAGCGACTTGCGCGCCGAGGCGCCCGCGCCGCTGGCCAGCATCAGGGGCACCACGCCGAAGAGGAAGGCGAAGGACGTCATCAGGATGGGCCGCAGGCGCGTCTCCGCCGCGTTGATGGCGGACTCCACGACGCCCTGTCCCTGCGCGCGCAGTTGTTCTCCGAACTCCACGATGAGGATGGCGTTCTTGGACGCAAGGCCCACCAGCATCACCAGTCCCACCTGGCAGAACACGTCGTTCACCAGTCCACGCGCGCCCTGAAGCAGGAGCGCGCCCATCATGGCCACGGGCACCGCGAGCATGACGACGAAGGGCAGGGCGAAGCTTTCGTACTGCGCGGCCAGCACCAGGAAGACGAACACGATGCCCAGCGCGAAGATGACGAGCACGGTGTTGCCCGCGCTCTTCTGTTCCGCGGACAGGCCCGTCCATTCGTAGGTGAAGCCCGTGGGCAGCGCCTGCTTCGCCACGTCCTCCATGGCCTGGAGCGCCTGCCCGGTGCTGACGCCGGGGGTGCCCTGGCCGTTGATGTTCGCGGAGCGGAAGAGGTTGTAGTGGGTGATGTTCTGCGCGGTGGCCACGGGCGTCAGCTTCACCAGGTTCTCCAGGGGCACCATGCCGCCCCCTTCCGCGCGGACGTAGAAGCTGCCGATGTCCTTCGGGTTGTCGCGGAAGGGCGTCGCGGCCTGCACGAACACGCGGTAGACGCGGTTGGCGAAGGTGAAGTCGTTCACGTACTGGCTGCCCAGGTACACCTGGAGCGTGGAGAACAGCGAGGACAGGGGCACGCCCATCGCCTTGGCCTTCTCGCGGTCCACGTCGATGTTGAGCTGCGGCGAGCCCGCCGTGAACGCGGAGAACACGCCTCTCAGGCGCGGCTCCCGCGCCGCCGTGCCCACCAACGCCTGCGTCGCCTGCGCCAGCTCCTCCAGGGAGCGGCCGCCCTGCTGGTCCTCCAGCACGAACTCGAAGCCGCCCACGCTGCCCACGCCGCGGATGGCGGGCGGTTGCAGGGGCAGCACGCGCGCGCCGCCCACCTGGCCCAGCGGACCGCGCAGGCGCTCCACCATCCCGGCCACGCTCTCCTCCTTCTTCTCGCGCTCCTCCCAGGGCTTGAGGTTGATGAACAGCGAGCCGTAGTTGGCGCCCGTGCCCAGGAGCGAGAAGCCGCCCACGGTGAAGATGTCCGTCACCTCCGGCTGCTCGCGGATGATCTCCTCCACCTGGAGGAGCACCTGGCGCGTGTACTCCAGCGACGTGCCCTCCGGGCCCTGCACCGCGATGATGAGGTAGCCCTGGTCCTCGTCCGGGATGAAGCCGGACGGCGTGGCCCGATAGAGCAGCCCCGTGGCGACCAGGAACACGACGAACGCGGCGACGACGAACCACTTCGCCCTGCCCAGCATGAAGCCCAAGAGCTTCCCGTAGCCGCGCCGCAGGGAATCCAGGCCGTCATCGAACTTGCGCGCGAGGACGAACTTCTTGCCCTCGTTGCTGCGCAAGAGGCGCGCGCACAGCGCGGGGGACAGGGTGAGGGCGACGAGCGCGGAGAGGCTGATGGAGAACGCGATGGTGAGCGCGAACTGCCGGTAGATGGCGCCCGTGGTGCCGGGGAAGAAGGACACCGGGATGAACACCGCGGAGAGCACCAGCGCGGTGGCCACCACGACGCCGGACACCTGCTGCATGCCCCGGGTGGTGGCCTCCTTCGCGTCCACCTTTTCGTGCTCCATCACGCGCTCGACGTTCTCGATGACGACGATGGCGTCGTCCACCACGAGGCCCGTGGCCAGCGTCAGGCCGAAGAGGGTCAGCGTGTTGAGCGAGAAGCCGAACGCGTTGACGAACATGAACGTGCCGACGAGCGACACCGGCAGCGTCGTCACCGCGACCAGCACGCTGCGCCAGCCGTGCAGGAAGATGAAGATGACGAGGATGACCAGGAGGATGGCCTCGCCCAGCGCGTGGAGCACCTCCTTGATGGAGGCGCTCACCGCCAGCGTGGTGTCGAACGCCACCTTGTAGGTGAGGCCGGGCGGGAAGGTCGCGGACAGCCGCTTCAATTCCTTCTCCACGCCCTCGCGCACCTCCAGCGCGTTGGAGCCCGGAAGCTGGGTGATGCCCAGACCCACCGCGTCCTGGCCGTTGAAGCGCAACAACTGCTGGTAGCTCTCCGCGCCCAGCTCCACGCGGCCCACGTCGCGGATGCGCACGAGCGCGCCTTCCGCCCCGCGCTGGATGACGATGGCGCCGAACTCGCTGGCGGACGTCAACTGCCCCTTCACCTGGAGCGACAGCTGGTACGCTTGGTCCTTGGAGGAGGGCGCCTGGCCCACCTTGCCCGCGCCCACCTGGACGTTCTGTTCCTGGAGGGCGTCCAGCACGTCCTGGGCGGTGAGGCCGCGCCGGGCCAGCTCCGTGGGATCCAACCACAGGCGCATGGCGAAGCGGCGCTCGCCGAAGATGCGCACGTCGCCCACGCCCTTCACGCGCAACAGCGCGTCGCGGATGAAGACGTCCGCGTAGTTGCTGACGAACTCCGTGTCGTAGCGCTTCTGCTGGTCGTAGACGCCAAAGGAGACGAGCAACTGCGTCTGCGCCTTGCGCACGGTGACGCCCAGCGCGTTGACCTGCTGGGGCAGCTGCGGCGTGGCGGTGGCGACGCGGTTCTGCACGTCCACCGCCGCCAGGTCCACGTCGCGCGACGGGTCGAAGGTGGCGATGATGGTGCTCTGGCCGTCGTTGGTGCTGGTGGAGGACATGTAGCGCATGCCCTCCATGCCGTTGAGCTGGCGCTCCAGCACCGTGGTGACGGCGCTCTCCACCGTCTCCGCGGACGCGCCGGTGTACGTGGCCGTCACCTGCACCTGGGGCAGGGCCAGCTCCGGGTACTGCTCGATGGGGAGGTTGGGGATGGAGATGGCGCCCACGAGCGTGATGAGGATGGACAGCACGCTCGCGAAGACCGGGCGTTTGATGAAGAACTCGGAGAAGTTCATGGCAGTCCCTAGCGGCCCGCGTCCGCGCCGCCGCCCGTGCCTGGCGCGGAGGTGTCGGGCATGCCTTCCGTTTGGCCCTGCTGCGCGGGCTTCGCCGTGATGGGCATGCCGTCGCGCAGTTGCTGCACGCCGCTGATCACCACCTGCGTGCCCGCGTCCAGGCCCTTGAGCACCTCGTAGTCGTTGCCCTCCACCAGCCCCAGCGTCACCGGCTGGCGCTTCGCCACGGTGCCGCCGTCGCTCTGTCCCACCACCATGGCGAAGGACTGGCTGCCCTGCCGGGTCACCGCGGTGGTGGGCATCTTCAGGGCCTCGCGCACGTCGTAGACGAGCTGCGCGCGCACCAGCTGGCCGGCCCTCAGGCCCACGGTGTTGACGAAGGCGGCCTTCACCTCCACCAGCTGCGTGGCCGGGTTGGGCGTGGTGGCGACGAAGAACGCGGGCGCGCGGACCACGGGCTTGCCGTCGTCGTCCAGCACCTCCAGGGGCGTCTGTCCCAGCTTCACGCGGCTGGCCTGATCCACCGGCACCTGCACGGACAGCTCCAGCGCCCGGCTCTGGTCCACGATGGTGAGCGCCGTCTCAGAGGACACGTAGTCGCCCAGCTTCACCGGGATGTCGCCCACGATGCCGTCAAAGGGGGCGCTCACGCTGAAGAAGCCCAACTGCACCTGCTGGTTCTGAATCTGTGCCTCCGCGGCGCGGGCCTGGGCCACGGCCTGCTCCGCCTGGGCCACGGCCTGCTCGTAGTCCTGGCGGCTCACGAGGCCTTCCTTGAGCAGTTGCGCGCTGCGCTCCCGCGTCTTGCGCGCGAACTCGCGGCTGGCGACCGCGGAGGCCTTCTGCGCCTGGGTGGCGCGCAGGGTCGCCCGTTCCTGACGGGGGTCCACGACGAGCAGCACCTGGCCGGAGCGCACCGTGTCCCCGGGGTGCACGGCGATGGATTGCACGTAGCCGGCCACCTGCGGGAAGACGGTGATGCTGCGCCGGGAGATGAGCGTGCCCACGTACTCGCGGGTGTCGCGCACCGGGCCGGGCTGGACCTGGAGCACCTGCACGGGCATGGGCTTGCCGCCGCCCTGTCCCTGCTGGCCACCCTGGGGGCCGCCACCGGGCCCGCCCTGCCCCCCTTCCTTTCCGCCGCTGCAGCCGCCCGCAAGCGCGAGCACGAGTCCCCATGCGCCCCAATCACCCCTCACCACTCGCATGCTGCCTCCGACAAGAATGCGTCCACCTGCGCCTGGCGCAGTTGGAAGTCTCGAATCACGAGCGCCAGCTCCGCCTGTCGCAGGGCCCCGGCCGCGTCCACCAGCTCGAGGCTCGTTCCGGTGCCCACCTCGAAGGCGCGGCGGGAGAGCCGGTCATTCTCCTTCGCGAGGTTCAGCTCGCGGTCCGCCAGGGCGCGCGTCTCCTGGCTCACCTGCACGGCGCGCTTCGCCTGGGTGACCTCCACGACGACGTTGCGCTCGCGCGCGACGACGTCCGCGCGGGCCTGCTCCAACTGGCCGCGCGTCTGGCGCAGCCGACCCTCGCGCGCGCCGCCGTCCCAGAAGGGCAGCACGAGGCTTGCGCCGATGTTCCAGATGGGCACCTCCGCGAAGCCCGGGTTGACGGTGAGCGCGGTGGTGTTGCTGGTGAGGTCCAGCGTGGGCGCGTACTGGCGCTTCACCTCGCCAATGGCGCGCTCGGCCACCACCAGCCGGGAGCGGGCCGCGGCGATGTCCGCGCGGCGCTCCAGCGACTGCAGCGGGTGGCAGGTCTGGCTGGCGCCCTGGAGCAGGGTGTTCAGCTCCAGCCCCTTGGCCAGGCCCACGGCGGAAGGGGTGCCCAGCGCGAGCCCCAGGGACTCGCGCGCCTGGCGCAGGTCCTCGTCGCCCGTCACCACGTTGCGGCGGGCGGCCTGCGCGTCCTGCTCCACGCGCACGACGTCCAGGCGGGTGCCGGCGCCCAGCTCGAAGCGGCGCTGCGCGAGGGCCAGCCGCTCCAGCGCGGTGCGCAGGTTGACGCGGTTGACCTCCGCCAGCCGCTCCGTGGAGGACACGGAGACGAGCGCCTGTGCGAGGCCGCGGGTGAGCTGCCGGCGCGTCTCCGCGAGCGACAGGGCGGCGGTGCGCCGGTTCTCCTTCGCGCTGCCCAGGGCGTAGAGGCTGGCCAGGTCCACCAGCGGCACGGACGCGGCGATCGTGCCCACGCCCAGCAATTCCGTGGGGGTGATGCCGCCGCCGGTGCCCACGCCGCCGCCAAGGCCGCCGCCAGCGCCACCGCCGATGGCGACCAGGCTCGGGTTGAGCACGTTGTACTGGGCGCCCAGGGTGCCGGTGACGCTGGGCAGCAGGTTCGCGAGCGCGATGCGCCATGTGCCCGCGGCCACTTCAATCTGTCCCAGGGCGGCCTGCAGGTCGGTGGAGCGCTGGCGCAGGAGCGTGAGCGCCTGGTTCCACGAGGTGAGCTGCAGCGGCGCGGTGGATGCCGGGGCGAGCAGCGGATCCGACACGTTCGCCTCGAAGGGTGGCGGTACCTCCGGCACGTCCTGCGGATCCTGGGTGGGCTGCGGGGTGGGCGTGGCGCGAGGTCCTGGCGCGGTGTCCTGGGCCACGGCCTGGGGATGTTCAGGGCCGGGCTGGGCGGAGACCACGCCGGAGGCTCCAAGCTGGGCCAGCAGGGCTGCGAACGGGAGGGCGTTCATAAAGGGTGCTCCCCAGGTAGGGGCGAAGCCATGCCCCCGCCACGGGGGCGCCCCCGTGGCGCTCCAATGGACAACACAGTCGCGTATGGAATTGCCCGGCGGCGGGGGCGATGAACGTCGGTCCTGCCCCTGGGGGCAGGATGACAATCAATGACAGAGGACCAGGAGGATGCTCACGGCGGCGCAGGCGCGGGAGACCTGGTCGTTGAAAGGATCCGGGTCCTCTACTCCGTGGGAGACGGCTCTTATTCAGCGAGCATGCCGTCACCGCTGGGGCCTTTGTTGAAGGCGATTCCCGAGAAGGAGAAGAGCTGCAGGCAGCCGAACCTCGTCCGGGATTCGCGTGGAGAGGCGAACATCCACGCGGACTACCACAGTCATCCGTGGGCTGATTCGCGCATGTCCAGGCCGGACCGGACCGAGGCGCGTCAGCGGTACTCCATCCGGCTTCAGTTCGACACGAAGTGCAGGGTGATGAAGCTCGTGCCCCACATCGGAGAGGCCCGGCCGGGAGAAGTCTATGAGCGGCGTGGGAAGAGCTGGGCGCTCATTGGTATCGTGAAGCCAGAGCACAAGGCCGTCGGTCTGATGACCTCGGTCGAGGAATAGAAACCACCCCATGCCCATTCAAAATCCAGCGACCGGCTGGCGTGGAGCCTTGATGAAGTCCGGACTGCTCCTTCCCGTGTGCCTGCTGCTGTCGGCGTGCGCGCTCTTCCACCGGGATTCGCGGCCAGCTCATGCCCCGCCGGAGGAAGCCGCTCGCGTCCAGTTCCCGCTCGACCTTCCCGAGGACGCGCGGACGCTCGAGGGCGGGACGGTGACCGCCATGCAGCTGGCCCTGGATGACTTCCGTCCCCTGGACCTGAAGCCACACAAAGGGGCCACGGAGGAAGAGCAGTGCCTCTACCAGCGTGAGTCCTATGACGTCACCGCCGCGCCCGGTCCGGAGGGCGTGACGTTCGTGCAGATCACCCTGAAGCCCCAACTCTGCGAGAAGCAGGGGCCCCTCATGGACATGGGGGCGACCTACGCCGTGGATGTGAAGGGACGACGCATCCTCGCCATCCAGCACTGAGCGCTCACGGCGCCGGCTAATGGGGATGCTTGAAGGGGGTGTGGCCCTGGCCTGTTACTCGTAGGACTTGCCGGCGAACAGGATGCTCGCGCATCGGTGCCAGGGGTTCTTGTGGGGAGCCTGTTGGCTTGTCGCCTCTGCCCAGTCCGCGCCCGCTTCGAGAAAGCTTCCGATGGTGCCGTTCTCCCAGCCGAGAGGTCCCGGTGAGTACGGCGCGGGAGGAAGCCGTGCTGCCTCCGCGCGGTCCGCTTCGTAGTCATCTTTCAGGGCGAGGACGAAGCGGAGGAAGGACGCCTCGTCCGTGACCTCCTCCAGAAGCTGACCCAGTTTGTCCGTCACGATGCCCTCCCGAGTGAAATCAGGTGCCCGCATCCTGGCTGGATTCGAGGATGAACGGCAGGGGAACGGAGCCATCCGGCGGCTCGAATGACCGGCTCCCGGAATCAAACACAGCCATCCCGGAAGCCATCCCCTCCTCACGGCGCCGGCATCATGCTCAAACGCTGCTTCGCCGACCGGCTCTGCGGGTCGAACCGGAGCGCCTCTTCCAGCCGCTCGCGGCCCTTCGCCACGTTGCCCTGCACCATGTACAGGTCCGCCAGCCGCACCAGCACGTCCGCGTTGTAGGGCTGCAAATCCAACGCCCGCTCGAACTCGCGCGTCGCCGTGACGACGTCCCGCTTGCGCATCGCCAACTGCCCGAGCATCACGTGCGGCTGCACCAGCCCGCTCGTCTCCGGCTGGTTCGCCAGGGCCTCCAGCGCCGGCATCGCGCGCGCGTCCCCGAACGACGCCAGCGTCAGCGCCGCGCCCTGCCGCACCCACAGCGAGCCGTCCTTCAAGAGCGGCACCAGGTCCTCCGTCGCCTCACGCGCGTTCACGCTGCCCAGCGCGTCGATGAGGTCCGAGCGCAACGTGCTGTCCGTCGTGCCCTTCAGCGTCGCCCGCAGCGCCGGCACCGCTTCGCGCTTGAACCTTCGCGCGAGGAACTTCGCCGCCGCGCCCCGGAGCGTGCCCGCCTCCGCCGTGTCCGCCAGCACCGCCTCCAGCGGACCCCGGCTCTGCGCCGCCGTCTTCTCATCGAACGCGTCCGCCAGCCGCAACCGCCGCTGCTGGCGCTGCGCCGCCTGGGGCCACCACTTCGTCAACGCCTGCCCCATCGCGTCCGGCGTCTCCTTCGTGTGGCAGGCATTGCACGCGTTGGGCACGTCGTGGCGCGCCGTGTTCTGGGGCACCGGCACGTCCAGCGCGTGGTCCGCGAAGTGGTCCAACACGCCCGACACCACCGGCGGCATGTGACACGCGATGCAGTCCTGCGCCGCCGCGGCCTTGTGGTGCGTGTGCTTGTCCCCCTGCGCCACCACCTCCGCGTGACAGCCCTGGCACGTCGCCGCGTTCGCGGACGTGCGCGCGGGCGCCGCCTTCGTCAGCGGCTTCACTTCATTGGGCGCGTGCGGATCATGCGGCGCCGTGTGGCACGTCAGGCACGTGGCCCCACCCTGCAGGTGGCACTTCGACTGGATGAGCGCCTGATACTCGAAGCTGGAGGTGCTGGGGCGCCCGTCGCTGAAGAAGTCGCCGGAGCGCTCGTTGCCCACCAGCAACACCATGGGCTGGTAGTTCGCGTCGTAGCGCTGGCCGGGCTGGAAGCGGTGCGCCGCGTCCAGCATCGGGAACAGCGTGCGCCGGGGCCCGTGGCACTGCGCGCACACCGCGAAGCCCTCCGCCGCGCCCAGCTTCGCAGGCTGGACGATGTCCGCTGGCGCCTGCGACTCCGCGTGCCGCCCGCCCGGCCCGTGGCAGGACTCACACGCGACGCCCGCGTCCGCGAACGTCGTCGTCCACTGGTGCTTCTCCCGGTCGTACCTCGCGTCCAGGCCCGTCACGTGACAGTCCAGACACGCGTGCTGCGCGCTGCGACGGAAGTTCGCCCAGAAGAACGGGTGGTCCGGCGCCAGCGCGCCCTGCTTCTTCTCCGAGTAGTCCACCCACTCGCCCTTGCCCGTCACGTGGAAGTACACCGGCAGCACCTGCCAGCGTCCGTCCGGCAGCAGCGTGATGGGGTCCTGCATCCGCTTGCCGCCCACCAGCCACTGCACCGGCCACTCGCCCAGGTTCCCGTCCGCGCCCTTCGTGCGCATCAGGTACTTGCCGCCGTCGCGGCGCATCCACGCCTCGCTGGATTCGCCCTTGAAGTGCGTGCCCGCGCCCGTGAACGAGCCCACCACGTACTGCTTCGTCGCCGGCGACAGCGCCCGCGCGTGCCAGTCGTGCTTCCAGCCGGTGTGCTGCTCCTCGTGGCAGTCCGCGCACACCTCGGAGCCCACGAAGCGGTTCGGCGGCTTCGCGGCGGCCTCCGCCGTCTTCACCGGCACGGGCGCGGCAGGGCTCCCCGCGTCCAGCACGGCAGGAGGCGTGGAGGCCCGGGTGACGGGAGCCGAAGGCGCGGAGGTCGCGGCCGGGCGCAGGGCGAAGAACAGGCCCACGGCGAGGACGGCGACCACCGCGAGGGCGACGAGGACAGGGCGAGAAGTGCGCATCCGGAGGTGCGCCCATGCTCCTCCGGACCGTCGGGCGGCACAAGCGGCGCTCCGAGCGAGCCCGGGCAGCCCGTCTCCTCCAGTGGACACCGTACTCCCAGGGAGTGCTGCGCACCCAGGGAGCCCTGGACTAGGGTGACAGCGGTCAGGCGCCGTCCCCCTTACCCAGCAGGAGGTCCGTCCCATGCCCATGCGGTCCGTGAATGGAACCCGGCTGTACTTCGAGGACACCGGCGGTACCGGGGACGTGGTGCTGTTCAGCCACGGCCTCCTGTGGAGCACGCGCCTGTTCGACCCACAGGTGGAGGCGCTGCGCGGCCGCTTCCGGTGCATCTCCTACGACCACCGGGGGCAGGGCCAGAGCGAGGTGCCGCCCGACGCCGTCATCGACATGGAGACGGTGTACGCGGACGCGGTGGCGCTCATCGAGTCGCTGGGCGTGGGGCCGGTCCACTTCGTGGGCCTGTCCATGGGCGGCTTTGTCGGCATGCGGCTGGCCGCGCGCCGGCCGGACCTGGTGCGCTCGCTGGTGCTGCTGGAGACCTCCGCCGACCCTGAGCCCACCGCGAACATTCCCCGCTACACCGCGCTCAACCTGGTGGTCCGCTACCTGGGCGTGGCGCCCGTGACGGCGCCGGTGATGCGCATCATGTTCGGCACGTCGTTCCTCACCGACCCGGGCCGCGAGGCGGAGCGGGCGCTGTGGCGCGCACGCCTGCGCCAGAACCGCCGCGACATCTGGCGCGCCGTCAACGGCGTCATGAAGCGCCAGGGCGTCGCGGAGGAGCTGCCGCGCATCCGCACGCCCACGCTGGTCATCGTGGGCGAGGAGGACCGCGCCACGGTGCCTGTGAAGTCGGAGCGCATCCACTCCCTCATCCCGGGCTCGAAGCTGGTGCGCCTGTCGCGCGGTGGGCACTCCTCCTCGGTGGAGGAGCCGGCGCTGGTGAATGCTGAACTCGCTCCCTTCCTCACCGAGCACGCCTCCACGAATGCCGCGCACACCGGCTGAAGCGCGGTTACCCGAGAAAAAACCAGGAGGGCTTGTTCAATGCCAGTCGCGAAATGGAATGGCGTCGTGCTCGCGAAGAGTGACCGCTTTGAAGAGGTGGAGGGCAATGTCTACTTCCCGCCCGACAGCCTGAACCGGGAACACTTCAAACCCAGCGCCACGCACACGCATTGCCCCTGGAAGGGCGAGGCCAGCTACTACTCCGTGGAGGTGGACGGAAAGACGAACGCCGACGCCGCCTGGTTCTATCCGGAGCCGAAGGCGAAGGCGGCCAACATCCGGGACCACGTGGCCTTCTGGAAGGGCGTGACGGTGGAGCGCTGAGTCTTCAGCGTCCCGTCCAGTAGCGCACCCACCGGGGCGCGTTGCGCAGCTGCGTGACGATGAAGGCGGGGATCCACTGGATGAGGTTCGCCTCGGGCTCGACGTTGTAGCCATTGAGCAGGCGCATGTCGATGCGCCGGCGCTGCAGGTTCGTGGGATGCGGGGTGGGCAGCCCGCCCCGGCATTCGCCGTTCTGGAAGAACAGGTCTCAGCGCTGCTCGTTGTACGCGAAGCCCTTGTCCACCCAGGCCTGCGCGACGACGTAGGAGAACGTCAGCAGCGTGAAGGCGACGGAGCTCTGGTTGTAGCAGCGCCGGCCCGTGCCGGGCGTCCGGTAGGTGGCCAGCGCGTGGTGGTGCATCTTGGCGAGCAGCAGCGTCGTCGACAGGGTGCGCGTGCTGTAGAAGCTGCCCCAGCCCATGCTCATGTTGCCGTAGAGGATGCGCAGCATGATCTGCGCCGTCTCGATGACCCGGCGCGACACCACTTCCCTCACGAAGCTGTGGGGGCGCTGGACGAACAGCGCGGAAATGTCGTGGTGGTAGTAGGTCGCCAGGAACGACACGCCCGCCAGCTCGTTGACGGAGCTGAGCTGGAAGAAGACGTAGAAGAAGGCCTCGTCGCGCGCGGCCTCGAACTCGCGCAGGAACTGGTTCGCGGAGGCCGCGCCCGTCACCGCCTGCGTCGCCGCGGCGGCGTTCGGCCCGTACAGCAGGCCCGCCAGGCGCTGGTCGCTGTACGTGTTGTCCCAGAAGGAGGAGATCTTCGCGAAGGCGCCCAGCGCGGGCCGCCAGGCCGTGCCCGCCACCAGGGGCGTTCCCCGGACATGCGTCTTCCACAGGGCGCTCAGGTCCGCCACCAACGCGGGTTCCTCCTGCTCGAGGATGCTGAACAGGCTGTTGGCCGCCGTGAGCGGGTTGTCCAGGAGGGCGGTGACGTCGTTGCCTCGGAAGATGAACGGCATGGCGGGGCCTCCAGAGGCAGACGCCTGGGGCGGGAATCCTAGAGACGGAATGAGCCTGGAACAAACCGCTGACCCTGGAAGTAACGCTTTCCTTCGGGGCGGGATGTCCGCGGCCGTACGCGCCGGTGGGGACGGGCTTGTCGGCCGGGTGGGAGCGGCGATGCTGGTCGCCTCTTCGGACCGCGCGTGAGGGTGGCGCGGCGGTCCTTCTTCAGGTGGAGGTGGCGCGGGTGGCGACGGTGTCCCTGCAGGACGTGCGCAAGGTGTACCGGGGCGGGGTGGCGGCGGTGAAGGGCGTGAGCCTGGACATCGCGGACGGCGAGTTCGTGTCGCTGGTGGGCCCGTCCGGGTGCGGCAAGTCCACGACGTTGAACCTCATCGCGGGGCTGGAGGAGTTGTCCGGCGGCACGCTTCGCATCGACGGGCAGGTGGTGAACGACCTGTCGCCGCGCGAGCGCGACATCGCGATGGTGTTCCAGAGCTACGCGCTCTACCCGCACCTGGACGTGGCGGGGAACCTGGCGTTCCCGCTGAAGGTGGCGGGGATGGAGGCGAAGGACATCGACGCGCGGGTGCGCGAGGTGTCCGGGGTGCTGGGGTTGGAGGCGCTGCTGGCGCGCCGGCCGAAGGAGCTGTCGGGCGGGCAGCGGCAGCGGGTGGCGCTGGGGCGCGCGTTGGTGCGAAGGCCGAAGGTGTTCCTGTTCGACGAGCCCCTGTCCAACCTGGACGCGGCGCTGCGCACGCAGATGCGGGGGGAGATCAAGAAGCTGCACGAGCAGCTCCAGGCGACGTTCATCTACGTCACGCACGACCAGGCGGAGGCGATGACGCTGTCGGACCGCGTGGTGGTGATGAGCCAGGGCGAGGTGCAGCAGGTGGCCCCGCCGCGCGAGCTGTACGACGCCCCGGCGAACCTGTTCGTGGCGGGCTTCTTCGGCTCGCCGCGCATCAACCTGGTGAAGCCGGACACGCTGGGGCTGCCCCCGGAGGACGCGGTGCTGGGCCTCAGGCCAGAGCACCTCCAGGTGGGCCAGGGCGAGCGCCCCGCGGATGCGCGCGAGGGGCGCGTGTACCTGGTGGAGCCCATGGGCGCGGAGGTCTGGGTGACGGTGGAGACAGGCGGCGAGCGGCTGGTGGCGCGGGCGCCCGGAGACTTCCGCGCCGCGAGCGGGGACCCGGTGTGGCTGCGCCACGATGCGCGTTATCTGCGCCGGTTCGACGGGAAGACGGGGCGCGCGGTGTGAGGCGCGTGGGTCAGGCGTAGACCTCCTCGCTGTCCACCAGCGGCTCCAGGCGGCGCTGGAGGGATTGGAGCAGGGCGTAGCGGCGGCCCAGGGCGTCCTGGAGTTCGCGCGCCTCCGTCCGCGTCCGCTCCTCCCGCAGGGCGCCGAGGGCCGCATCCAGGGTCTCCTGCAGCACGCGTGACTCGTCGTTCGACAGTTCCAGCAGCATCGGGGGCGACCTCCTTCTCGTGAACGTTGGGCACCGCGTCCGGGAGTGCGCGGGCCGTTCCCCTGGCGTGGAGGAAGGTTGCCCGGGGGCTCCCCGGGCTGCCTGCCTTGATGCGCACGGCGGCGGGAGCGACCCCACTCTTGGTGAGGACCCCAGGCGCGAGGAGCGACACGATGATTCACGCAGGCGACGTGCGAGAGGGCATGGCGGTGCTCGCCGCCGATGGACAGAAGCTGGGCCGGGTGGCGGGCGTGGGCGACACCCACTTCGAACTGGAACAGGGCCTGGTGCCCATTCCCCGGCGCGACTACCTCATCGAGTACAGCGACGTGGAGGCCGTGCGCGAGGACGAAATCCTGCTCAAGCCCGCGGACCATCCGCAGCTCGCGCTGGAAGAGGATGACGACGGCGGGGCCCTGCCGCCCCGAAACAGCGAGGGGATGGACGCGGAGCCCGCGAACGACCCCGTGGGTCCCATGCGGCACTGAGTTCGGAGCGCTTCCCTGACGCCCGGCCGCCAGGGGTGTTTCCAACCCGGAGGGCAGGGCAAGGGCCCGGAATCATTGGGCCCCACGGCCGTGGAGTGTCAGACCGGTGCGATAGACACACCCCCTCGGTCAGACGTCCGGGTGGGGTCATGCGACGGCTTTCGACATCTTGCGTCACGATGCTGTGGTTGGGAGTGATGTTCTCGTGCGGGCCCGCGCCGCGAGCGGATGCGGGAGCCGTGGAGGCGCCGGTGCCGGGCGTGTTGTCCACGCCGCGCCGGCTCCTGCCCTACGTCGCGCTGGAGGACGGGCGGGTGCTGGCGGCGGGGGGACACGACGGGCACCGCACGCTGGGCTCCAGCGAGGTCTTCGACCCGGACACCGGACGGTGGCGGCCCACGGGGGCGCTGCGCACGGCGCGGCGCAACCATGCGGCGGTGCGGCTGCTGGATGGGCGGGTGCTGGCGGTGGGCGGCTCCCAGGGAGTGACGGTGGGGGCGCTGGCGAGCGCGGAGGTGTACGCGCCGGACACGGGGACGTGGACGGCGGTGGCGCCCATGGGCGAGGCGCGCAACGACCCGGCGGCGGTGGTGTTGCCGGACGGGCAGGTGCTGGTTGCGGGCGGCACGGACGTGGACCTGCGGCCGGTGCGCTCGGCGGAGCTGTACGACCCGGCGGCGGGGACGTGGCGACCGGTGGAGGCCCCGGGCTTCGTGCGGGGAGGCGAGGGGACGGCGGTGGTGCTGCGCTCCGGCCGGGTGCTCTTCGTGAGCGGGTTGCAGGCGGAGTTGTACGACCCGGCGACGGGCCACTGGGAGAAGGCGGGCGTGGTAGGCGGCGCGGCGGGCACGCACCGGCTGGGGCACACCGTGACGCTGCTGCCGGATGGGCGCGTGCTGGTGGTGGGAGGCACCACGTCGCGCGCGGCGCAGACGGCGGAGGTGTACGTGCCGGAGCGCAACGCGTGGGAGCTGGTGGAGTCGCCCTCGGTGCCGCGTGAGCACCACGCGGCGCTGGTGACGGGGGAGGGCGCGGTGCTGGTGGTGGGCGGCGAGCACTCCACGCGCGGCACGCTCGCGTCGGCGGAGCGGTTCGACCCGGTGCGCGGCACGTGGACGCAGGCGCCTACGCTGCATGAGCCGCGAGGCGAGGCGGGCGCGCTGTGGCTGCGACGGGGCACGGTGCTGGTGGTGGGCGGCGTGAACGAACTGGGCACGCTCGCCACGAGCGAGGAGTACGTCCCGGCCACCTGTGTCCCCATGACGTGTGAATCCCGGGGGCCGGCTTGCGGTGTGACGACGGACGGCTGTGGCGGAACGCTCGACTGCGGCCCGTGCGTGGCGGGCGCGCTTCCTGGCATCGAGCAGGGCCCATGACAGTTGAATCCAGTGGGCAATGGACAGATTCGCGTCAAGGCGAGCACGCTGCCATCCATGACTTCCGGACCTCCACGGCACACGTCCATCGATGACCCGGTGGCCGACGACTACTGGTCCTTCGAGGACGACCACGGACGCCCGCACGTCTCGCGCGTCACGCTGGGCAGGCCCGTGCCCATTCCCCAGGACGCCAATGGGGACTGGTACTGCCCCGTGCTCATCGGTCACGCGGTGCCCCTGACCGTCAGCATGGTCGGTGTCGGCCCCGTGGATGCCCTGCTCAACGCCGCGCGCTTCTTCCGCGAGCACTTCCACGAACTGCGCAAGGTCAGCCCTCGCGCCACACCCCCAGGCTCCACGGATTCAGCGTGAAGCCAGCACAGCGTGTCTGGTTTTCACGGCTGACCGGCAACCCGGGACCCGGCGGGCGTCTGTCTTTCTTCGCACCGCGCGGACGTGCGTGACAGACTGCGCGCCCATGCGCTCCTGGAAACACCTGCTCGTCGTCCCGCTTGTCTGTTCCACCGCCTGCGCCACCGCGCCCGTCCCGACCGCGAAGACCGAAGCCCCGGCCCCCGCCGCCGCGCCCGTGGCCGTCGCGCCCGCGCCCGCCGCGCCGGAGCGCCCCTTCGGCACGCTGCGCGAACAGGCGGACCGCCAGCAGGCCTGGCTTCGCGAACGCCTGGAGATCGCGCTGCCCCAGCTCATGCGCAAGCACGGCGTGCAGATGTGGATCGTCCCCATGCGCGAGTACAACGAGGACCCCGTCTTCAAGGCGCTCGTGGCCCCCACCACCTTCGCCGCCCGCCGCCGCACCATCTACGTCTTCTTCGACCGGGGCGGTGACAAGGGCGTGGAGCGGCTGGCCCTGGGCGGCAGCACGCAGGGCGGTCTCTACGAGGCCCGGCGCGCGCCCCAGCTGGTGGACCGGGGCGGCGCCCAGCGCCCCGCCGAACTCCTGGGCCCCGAACAGTGGCCCCTGCTCAAGCAGGTGGTGGAGGAGCGCAAGCCGCAGTCCATCGCCATCGACGTGTCCCCCGCCATCGCCTTCGCCGACGGCCTCACCCATGGCGAATACGAAGGCATGGCCCAGGCCCTGGGCCCCGCCTGGGTGAAGCGCTTCAAGCCCGCGGGCGGCCTGCCCCTGGACGTGCTCGGCTGGCGCAGCGCCGACGAGGTCCGTTTCTACGAGGACCTCACGAAGCACGCCTGGAACATCATCCAGACCGCCTTCTCCAACGCGGTCATCACCCCCGGCGTCACCACCACGAAGGACGTGGAGTGGTGGATGCGTCAGCGCCTGGCCGACCAGGGCCTGGACACCTGGTTCCAGCCGGACGTGGACGTGCAGCGCAAGGGCGCCACCGAGGAGCAGCTGGGCGACAGCCCCGTCATCCAGCGCGGCGACGTGCTCCACTGCGACTACGGCATCACCGCGCTGCGCCTCAACACCGACACCCAGCACATGGGCTACGTGCTGCGCGAAGGCGAGACGGACGTCCCCGAGGGCCTGAAGGCCGCGCTGAAGGCGTCCAACCGGCTCCAGGACATCGTCACCGGGGAAATCAAACCGGGCCGCACCGGCAACGAGGTGCTGCGCGCCTCGCTCGCGCGCATGAAGGCGGAGGGCATCGACGGGACCGTGTACTCACACCCCATTGGCCTGCACGGCCATGGCGCCGGCCCGATGATTGGCATGTGGGACCGGCAGGAGGGCGTGCCCGGCAACGGCGAACACCGCGTGATGCCGTCCTCCTGGTTCTCCATCGAGCTGCAGGCGACGAGCCCCGTCCCGGAGTGGAACGGCCAGCCCGTGCGCTCCGCCCAGGAGGAGGACGTGGTGCTGGACGCGGAAGGCGCCGTGCACTGGGCCTTCCAGCGTCAGACGACCTTCCACCTGGTGCGCTGAAGTCAGCGCGGCGCGCCCGTCATGGACTTGAGCAGCGTCACCAGCGCCTGCTTCTCCTCGCTGCTCAGGTCCAGCTTGACGATGGTCACCGTGCGCACGCCGGGGAACGTGCCGTCCGGGTCGCCGCCCTCGTTGTAGAAGTCGACGACCTCCTCCAGCGTCTTCTCCGCGCCGGTGTGCATGTACGGCGCGCTCATCGCCACGTTGCGCAGCGTCGGCGTGCGGAAGGCGCCCACCACCTCGTCCGGCTTGCCTTGCGCCTGCGCGCGCAGCGTGGGCAGCCGCGCCGCGTCCAGGCCCGTGGGCGCGTCGCTGAAGAGGCCCGCGGCGTTGAACTTCCAGGACAGCAGCGAGTCCACCGCGTCCGCCTGGCCGCGCTTCCCGGCGCCCGCGTCCTTCAGGCCCAGGTTGTGGAACTTGTCGTCCGTCAGCATGCGGCCCTTGTGGCACACCACGCACTGGCCCTTGCGCACGAAGGTCTTCAGCCCCAGGTACGCCGGGTCCTTCTCCTGCGTGCCCGCCTCCACCGCCGCGAGGAAGCGCCGCACGTCCGCGTCGAAGGGGGAATCCGTCCGGTTGAGCGTGCGCTGGTACGCCGCCAGCACCTTGCCCACGTTGGCCATCAGCCGGTCCCCGTCCGACTCGTCCGCGGGCGCCGTGCCGAACAGCTGCGTGTACGCGGACACGTACGCGGGGTCCGCCACCAGCCGCGCGCGAACCACGACAGCGTCCGAGTCCATCTCCACCGGGTTCGTCAGCGGCAGCACCGCCTGGGACCAGAGCCGGTCCGCCCGGCCGTCCCACATGAACCAGCGGTTGTAGCCCGTGTTCAGCAGGCTGGGCGGATTGCGCTCCGTGCGCTGGCCTCCGCAGCCCTCCGCCGTGGCCGTCTCCACCGTGTAGCTGTCCCCCTGGTGGCAGTCGCGGCAGGACACCGTCCCGCAGCGCGACAGCCCCTTGTCCTCGAAGAGCCGGTGGCCCAGCGCCGCCGCGGAAGCGTTGTCCCCAAACTTGTTCGTGGGGTCCACCTCCGGCTTCACGCTCGGCGTGTGCAGGATGCTCAACTGCTCGAGCTCGTCCTCGGTGGGAAAGGGGGCTTCGGATTCGCAACCCGTCCCCAGAAGGACCAGGGCGAGCACGGCGGTACGCAGACGGAACAGGGACATGGGCGGGCGAAGCTTCGCGCCCTTGTGTTCAGCAATCAATGGTCCCCGGAAGAACCCACTCGCAGGCTCTCCTGCCATTCTCGCGAAACCGGGGACGCCCACCCTGGCGCGTCCCCGTCCTTCATGCTCCGGCCTTCAGCGCGCGGAGGCTACCCGCAGGAGAGCTTGTAGCTGAGGACCTTCGCCCCGAAGCGGGCGACGTTCACCGTCGTGGGCTCCGGGCTGGCCGTGGGCGCCGCGCCGCTGGCGCACTTCAGGGCCGGGTCCACCACCAGCTCCACCTTCAGGTCCGCGCCGTCCGGCAGGCTCGCCACGGTGTAGCTGCAGGTGTTCTTGCGGCTCTGCTTCACCTCGCCCGAACCCAGCGCGGCGGAGTTTCCCTCGGTCACCTTCACGTTCACCGACGAGCACGGGTCTCCCTGCAGCCCGCTCTCCGGGTACGTGATGCTGCCGGTGACCGTGGCGTTGCCCCCGCGCCCTCCAGCCGCCGCGCCACTCGACGTGGAGGCGCAACCGGTCACGGCAAGGACGAAGGCGGCAACAGCAATTCGCAACATGGATATCCTCAATTCAAGAATGAAAGGGTTTTCGCGCAGGCAGGCCGCCGTCCAGGCAAGCCATTCGCGCGCGCCACGTACAATCGCGCGGCGCCTTCATTCCACGCGGAAGCGCATTCGCGATTGCGTTTCCGCGTTGGGATTTCCGCTCATCAACACTGTCCGGCCTGCTCCCAGCGGATGAGAAAACAGGCATCACTGGAGTCGCTGCAAGGCGTCATGCGCATGCACCAGACCGTGGCCGAACGCGGGGTCCCTGCCGGGCGTGCCCAGGTCGCGCGCGGAGGCCTCCATCGCTTCGCGGACTTGTAGCGGCGTGAGCGTGGGATGGGCGCTCCAGAGGAGCGCCGCCACGCCGCTCACGAAGGGCGCGGCCATGGAGGTGCCGGAGACGTAGGTGTAGTCCACCGGGACCAGGCTCAGCCGCGCGAAGGTGCCCAGGCGCTGACGCAGCACGGTGCCGGTGGCCTGGTTGACGCTGACGGCGGGCGCCCAGTGGCCACGGCGGGGCAGGGAGAGGATGTCCGCGGCGCCGCCGGCGGGCGCGTCCTCGTTGCCGAAGATGACCGCGCGCGCGCCCTGCATCATCACGTTGGACATGGCCTGGTCCACGGGCACCGCGCCCGGGTGCACGTAGGCCACGAAACCGTCACAGGTGGCGTCCTGGCACGCGTCCAGGGAATCCCCCAGGCCGCAGTCCACCAGCCGCCCCAGCGCGTCGCCGGTGGGTGAGTACAGCAGCGAGCGCGACATGGGGACCAGGTCGTTCACGGACATCTCCGCGAAGGTGCCCAGGCCCCGGGGGAAGGTGGACAGCACGTCCACGCCGGGCGCCATCAGGCCCAGGGCGTTGCCCATGCTGGAGAAGTTCGCGCGCCGCTCGTTCGCGTCCACCGCGCCCACCGCCAGCACGGACGGGTCCGACGCCGGGTACAGCACCGGGCCGCCCTGGTTGCCCGCGGCCGCCACCACCAGCATCCCGTGGTCCAGCGCCGCCTTGAACGCCTCCACCGAGTTGCGCGTGGGCGAGCCTCCGCCCAGCGACAGCGACAGGACGCGCGCGCCCTGGGACTCGCACCACTCCAGCGCGGAGAACACCACGCTCATCTGCGTGGAGCCCTGCGGATCCAACACGCGCGCGATGAGCAGCGAGGCGCCGGGGGCCACGCCCACCATGCCGCCCGCGTTGAGCCGGGGGCCGGTGACGCCGCCCTGTCCCAGCCGCGCGCCGATGATGCCCGCCACGTGCGTGCCGTGGCCCTGGCCCCACTCGCCCTTTTCGCTCTTGTCCGTTGGATCATCGTCGCCCTCCAGGAAGTCGTGGCTTGCCACCACGGCGCCCTGGAACTCCGGGTGCTCCACGTCCAGCCCGCTGTCGATGACGCACACCTTCACGCCCTCGCCGGTGGGAGCGCCCGGGTCCAGCACGCCGTCCCCGTTCGCGTCCCACACCGCCGGCCCCTGCACCAGGCGCAGCCCCTCGGAGTACTCGTCGGACGGCGAGGCGCCCAGGGTGGAGGCCCCCACCGGCTGCGTCAGCGCGGGCGGCAGGCCCTGGGAGGACCAGCGTTGATCCTCCTCGATGCTCTCCACCAGCGGGCTGTGCTCCAGCATGAAGCGTTCCAGGGCGTTCACGCGCGCGGCCACCGCAGGGATGTTGCGATAGACGGCGCTCACCTTCGCGCCCGTGGCACGCGTCAGCTCGGCGCCGGTCGCGGTGACGCGCGAGGCCTGCGTCTGACCGCCCCGGCGGAAGCGGATGAGGACCGACTGGCGTCCGTCGCCCTGCACCCGGGAAGGCAGCGGCGAGTCCAGGCCCTGGCGGGTCGTCACCTCTCCGGCGACGACACCCGGGCAGGTCTGTCCCCGCGACAGAGGACGTGTGGAGGACTCCGGCCCACATGCCATCAGCGCCAGCAACCCGACGAATCCCCATCGCTTCATGACGCGACTCCTTCCAGGACGACGACCTCGCAAGAGGCCTCCCTCCGGCCGGGGGGCCGAAAGGTGCCCGCCACCCTCCCGGAGGAAGGAAGCGGTCCGCACTTCAGGGAACGCATCCAGGGGTGGAGTCGCAACGTTCCGCGGGGCACGGGGCCCCGGACGTGCTCGGGTTCACACCCCGCCTGTTGTCAGGAGGAACACGCCGTCGGGTTTTCCGTTTGCTCCGGGACTTTCTCTTTTGCTGGCGCGCGGTGTCTGGGGTTTGAGAAGAAGGGGCGAAGCGGGGGGCGCGGCTTGATTCCATGGGGGAGTCCGTGCTGCGCTCCCACATCGAAGCCATGAGCACCGCACCCCCAGAGTCCCCTCGGTTTTTCGGGCGCTACGAGCTCGTCCATCTCCTGGGCCAGGGCGGCATGGGAGAGGTGTACCTGGCGAAGCTGACCGGGGCGGCGGGCTTCGAGAAGCCCTGCATCGTGAAGACCATCCTGCCGGCGCTGGTGAAGGACCGGCAGTTCCTGGACCGGTTCCACCACGAGGCCAAGGTGCTGGTGCACCTGGTGCACTCCTCCATCGCCCAGGTGTACGACATGGGCGAGGCGGACGGCACCTACTACATGGCCCTGGAGTACGTGGCGGGCGTGGACCTGGGGTACCTGCTGGAGCAGGCGCGGGTGCAGGGGCGGGCGGTGCCGGTGCCGGTGGCGCTCTACATCGGGCAGCGCATGGCGGAAGGGCTGGGGTACGCCCACCGCAAGACGGGCCCGGACGGAGACCCGCTGGGCATCGTCCACCGGGACGTGTCCCCGCACAACGTGATGGTGTCGTACGAGGGCGAGGTGAAGGTCATCGACTTCGGCCTCGCGAAGTCCACCGCGCGCAGCAAGTACACGCTGCCGGCCACGGTGATGGGGAAGCTGGGCTACATGTCCCCGGAGCAGGTGCGCGCCGAGCCCCTGGACCACCGCAGCGACATCTACTCCTGTGCGGTGGTGGTGTGGGAGATGCTGGCGGGCCGTGGGCTGGTTCCCCACGGGACCGTGGGTGAGATGATGGCGGCCATGTCGAATCCGGTGGTGCCGCCGCTGGCGGACCTCCGGCCGGACGTGGACCCGTCGCTGGAGGCGGTGTTGCGGCGGGCGCTCGCGCCCGTGCCGGCGGAGCGCTACCTGCGGGCGGACGACTTCGGTCGCGCGCTCAACGCGGAGCTCTTGCGCACCGGGGCGGCGATGGGCGCGGAGGAAGTGGGCGAGTTCGTGCGCGCCCTGTGCCCGGAGGCGTTCGCCGAGCAGCGCAAGCTGGCCTCCAACGTCGCGGGGGAGCGCCGCACGCCGCCGCCCGTCGCGCGCTCCGGCTCCGGCTCCTCCGGCACCGGCCTGTATGGGGCGCCTGGAGAAGGTCCGGAGTCGGGCGCGGCCTTCCAGGCCACGGCGGTGCGGACGCCCGGCGACGCGCCCGTGCGGCGGGACACCGGGCGCATCGAACCGGAGCTGGCGCGGGGGCCCTCGGGCACGTTCGTGTCGGGCGCTCCCAGCCGGGGCCCGGGTTCGGGCGGGGTGGCCCGGAGCGATGAGGCGCTGGACGCGTCCGCGCTGGGCGCCACCGCAGTGCACCGGGTGTCGGACCCGCGGGCCCCGGCGCCGGTGGAAGGCGCTCACGGACAGGCGTTGGAGAAGCCCGAGCGTCGCCGGCCGCTGGCGCAGATCGCCGTGGCGGCGTTGCTGCTGGTGGGCGCCACGGTGGGCCTCACCACGTATGTGATTCACACGAACACGGCGTCCCCGGCCGTCGTGCCGCCCGCGCCCGTCACCCCGACGGAGCCGGTGGTGGCCGCGCCCGAGCCGCCGGTGGTGACGCCGCCCCCGGACGTGGCGCCGCCGCCCGACGAGGCGCCGGTCGTCGCGGAGAACGGGGCGCCGGACGCGGGCGGGGTGCCTGCTCCGGTGGAGGTCCCCGACAAGCGTCCGGACGTGAAGGTGGCGTCGGTGTCGAAGACGCGGCGGCCTCCTCGCATGGTGTCCGTGAACACGCTGGTGGCGCCCATCGAGGAGACGCGGGGCGGTCAGCGCGTGGTGAACGTGGAGGCGTGGCCCGGGCTCATCGCGGGTGTGTCATTGCAGGTGGTGGGACCGGCGGCGCGAGGCTCCAACAAGCACCCGCTGCTGGGGATGGCCCGCGTGGAGAACATCCGTCCCAAGCGGGATCAGCTCACGGTGCGGTTGGATGACGACGCGGACGCGTCGAAGGGCGAGCGCTACGTGGTGCTCCCCGTGCGCCCGTCCACGCCCGTGGCCCCCGCGCCCGTCGCGGAGCCGGTGCGCGAGGAGCCGCCCGCGGAGCCTCGCAAGCTGCTGGGCTCCGCGACGACGGACGGTCTGCTGGGCTTCAACGTCAACCGGACCCTCACCATCATCAACGAGGACACCATCCCCTGGACGAAGTGCAAGATCGTCCTGGCCCGGCGGCAGCAGGCGTTCATGGCGTCGCTCGCGGAATATGCGAAGCACGAGGTGAAGACGGTCGCGCCCTATTTCACGGTGCAGGCCAGCGCGCCCATGGTGCCCGAGCGCACGGTGCGGATCATCTGCAAGGAAGGCGAAGGGGAGTTCCCGCTGCGCAAGCAGTAGCGCGTCATGGCGTGGGCGCGCTCCGCCACGCCCCCGCTCAAGGCCCCAGTCGCGCGGCGCCCACGGGGCACTCCGCGCGCAGGAAGCCCGCCACCTCCGCGTCGCCTGCCTTCGCGTTGCGCACCGCGCGGGACATGGACGTGCGGCACTGCCACGTCACGTCGCGCGTGCCGTGGCAGCAGTGCCAGCCGGTCAGCGTGCGGTCCAGGTACTGGAGCATCTCCTGGCGCGTGGGCGTGAGGATGCTCCACACCGCGCCGGCGAGCAGCGCCACCCCGAGGAGCTGGGGCAGGAGGGCCCGGAACCAGCCGCGAGCCCCGCCCGGAATCACGACCGCGTGCACACCCAGCCGCGCGTCCAGCGGCCGCTGTTGCAGCACCACCTGGAGCAGCAGCTCCACCGGCGCGGTGAGGCCCCGCAGGAGCCCGGTGCCCAGGCCCGGCGTGCGTCCCCCGTCGCGCTCCAGCTTCAGGCCCAGGAAGTGGCGGCCCGGGGTGCGGCCCGTCAGCCCGCCCACGGCGGACAGGACGCACCACGCCACGGCTCCCGCGAGCACCAGCGCGCCCGGGGTGGACAGCTGCTCCGCCGCGCGCACCGCGCCCCAGCCCACGAGCGCGGAGCTTGTGAGGTCCAGCAGATCCGCCACCCACAGCCGGCCCTGATACCGGGCCTCGGTGGGAATGGTCTCCATGGAGAACAACGTCCCGTCGCTCATCAGCCTCTCTCGTGCGCGAGCGGGGCTTGGACCCCAGGCCGCCCGTGCGGCGCCAGGAACGCGCCCGAAGCGAGCGCGTCCCGACCCCGCGCTCCTACTACAGGTCCAGCACCAGCCGCTTGGAACGTGCGCGAGAGACGCAGACGAGCATGCGGGCATCACCCGCGGGCTCCGCCTGGAAGAAGGTGTCGCGGTGTTCGGGGGTGCCCTCGCACACGCGGGTGACGCAGGTGCCGCAGGAGCCGGCCTCGCAGTCGCTCTCCACCTTCACCCCGTGGGTGCGCAGCACGTTGAGCACGCTCTTGCCGGCCGGAACGCGCAGGACCTGGCCGGTGCTGCGCAGGGCCACCTCGAAGTCCTCCTCCGGCGTCGCGTGGGTGGCGGCGGTGCCCGCGGCGGTGAAGGCCTCGAAGTGGACCTTCTCCCAGGGCCACCGGTTCAGGAGGGCCGCCTCGCGCACGGCCCTCATCAGGCCCGCCGGACCGCAGCAGTACAGCCGCGTGCCCGGACCGCGCGTGCTCAGCAGCGTGCGCACGTCCAGGCCCTTCGCCGGGTCGCCCCCGTCGTGGTGCAGGTGCACGCGGCCGGCGAAGGAGGGCGAGGACAGGAGCTCCCGGAAGGCGGTCCGGCCCGCGTCGCGCGTGCAGTAGTGCAGCACCCACTCCGCGCCGGTGCGCTCCAGCAGGCGCGCCATGGCCAGCAGCGGGGTGATGCCGATGCCGCCCGCGATGAGCACGTAGCTGCGGGCGTAGAGGAGGGGGAAGTCGTTGATGGGCTCGCTCACGGTGAGCGTGTCGCCCACGTGGACGTGGTCGTGCATGGCCCGCGAACCGCCGCGTCCGTTCGCATCGCGCTGCACGGCGATGACGTAGCGGTGCGTCTCGCCCGGGTCGTTGCACAGGGAGTACTGCCGCATCCCGTTCAACGTCGGCACCTGGACGTCCAGGTGGGCGCCGGCCTCGAAGTCGGGCAGTGCGCGGCCGTCCCTGGAGACCAGCTCATAGGACCGGATGCCCTCGGCCACGGGGGTGATGCGCGCCACCCGCAAGCGCAGCGTCTTCGTCGTCACGGTATGCCCCTGTTCCCCGACCCGCCGCCCACGCAGGGCCAAGCCAGTCTTCCGGCGTCGGGCACGGTGGCCATTGGCCTGGGGCGCGTGCAGTGGGCGCGGGGGCGGTGTTGCTGACGCCTTGCGGACATCCGGTGCCTGCCTGGCTGCCCTCCGTGCGGACGCGGGGGGCGAGGAGGCGCGGGTGGGCACGGGCGGGAAT
>NZ_RAWI01000379.1 GCF_003612125.1 Corallococcus praedator | reverse complement strand
GGCCCCGCCCCTCCGCCCTGCCGCTGTCGTTCGCGCAGCAGCGGCTGTGGTTCATCGATCAGTTGGAGCCGGGCAGCAGCCTCTACAACATGCCCTTCGCCCTGACGCTCCTCGGGACGCTGGACGAGGATGCACTGCAAGGCAGCCTGGATGCGCTGATGGCGCGACACGAAGCGCTGCGCACCACCTTCCGCCTGGAAGGCGGCCAGCCCGTGCAACACCTCCACGACGGGGCCCGGGTGCCCCTGGAGCGCGTGGACCTCACCGAGCTGGAGGACGCCGGAGAGCGTCAGCGGGAGGCGGAGCGACTCGCGACGGCCGAATCCCAGCGCCCGTTCGACCTGGCGCGAGGGCCGGTGATCCGCGCCCTGCTGCTGAAGCTCGCCACGGAGGAGCACGTGCTCGTGCTCCACCTGCACCACATCGTGTCCGACGGCTGGTCCCTGGGCGTGCTCGCCCGGGAGCTCACCGCCTTCTACGAAGCCCTCCGCGAGGGACGCACGCCCGTGCTCCCGGAGCTGCCCGTGCAGTACGCCGACTTCGCCCTCTGGCAGCGCGGCTGGCTCCAGGGCGAGGCGCTGGATGCCCAGCTCGCATGGTGGAGACAGCAGCTCGAAGGCGCGCCCCGCGCCCTGGAGCTGCCCACCGACAAGCCCCGGCCCGCCGTCTCCACGCAGCGTGGTGACACCGTGCCGGTGCACCTGCCACAAGAGCTGGCGGAGCAGGTGGAGGCCCTGGCCCGGCGCGAAGGTGCGACGGCCTTCATGGTGCTGCTCGCGGCCTTCCAGACCGTGCTGCACCGCTACTGCGGACAGGACGACGTGCTGGTGGGCTCCCCCATCGCGAACCGCCGCCATGCGGAGACCGAGGGGCTCATCGGCTTCTTCGTCAACACGCTGGTCCTGCGCGGAAGCTTCGGGGCCCGGACGACGTTCCGGGAACTCCTGGCCCAGGTGCGTGCGAACACGCTGGGCGCCTACGAACACCAGGACGTGCCCTTCGAGCGGCTGGTGGAGGCGCTGCAACCGACGCGCGACCTGGGCCGCATGCCGCTCTTCCAGGTGATGTTCGCGCTCCAGAACGCGCCGGTGCCGGAGCTGTCGGTGCCCGGGCTCACGTTCCGCCCGGCGCGCATCGACGGCCGCGCCACGTCCCAGTTCGACCTGAGCCTGGACCTCCACCGTCAGGAAGACGGGTTCCGGGGGACGCTCGAATACGCCACGGATCTGTTCGAGCGCTCGACCCCCACGCGGCTCGTCGCCCACCTGCGCGTGCTGCTCACGGCCGCGCTCGCCCGACCCGAAGCGCCCCTTAGGGAGCTGTCCCTCGTCACGCTGGAGGAGCGGGCGCATCTGCTCGAACTCGGGAGCGGCGGCGTCACGGACTTCGACCGCGAAGGCACCGTGCACGGACGCATCGAGCAACAGGCAACCCGCACCCCGGAGGCGGACGCCGTGGTGTTCGGGGAGACGACGCTCTCCTTCCAGGAACTCAACGCGCGCGCCAACCAGCTCGCCTGGGAGCTGCGGGCCCGGGGCGTGGGACCCGAGGTGCCCGTGGGCCTGTGCCTGGAGCGCTCGGCGGAGCTCATCGTCGCGCTGCTGGCGGTGCTCAAGGCGGGTGGCGCCTTCGTCCCGCTGGATCCGAACGCGCCCGCCACGCGCCGGTCGCTGCTCCTGCGCGACTGCGATGCCCGCGTGCTGGTGACCTCGCAAGCCCTCGCGGAGGCATGGGTTCCGGACGTCGCCCACGTCGTGCGGCTCGATGCCGAACAGGGGCGGCTGTCCACGCTGTCCCGGGAGAATCCCCCTCCGGCGGCGCTCGCTGGAAACCTGGCGTACGTCATCTACACCTCCGGCTCCACGGGCCTGCCCAAGGGCGTGATGGTGCGGCACCGCTCCGTGCTCCACCTGCACCGCGCACTGACGCGGACCCTCTACGCGGGCCTGGAGCAGGGCCAGCGCGTCACGGTCAACGCGCCGCTCTACTTCGACGCATCCATCGAACAGGTCCTCCAGCTCCTGGATGGCCACTGCCTGTACGTCGTCCCCGAGGACGTGCGCCTGGATCCGGAGCGGATGCTCGCGTGGTTGGAGGCGACGCGGGTGGACGTGCTGGACTGCACGCCCGGACAGCTCAAGTCCCTGCTGGAGGCCGGGCTGTTGGAGCGCGCGCACGTGCCGTCGGTGCTGAGCGTGGGCGGCGAGGCGATGGACGAGGTGCTCTGGAGGCAGCTCGCCCGCACGTCGCGCACCCGGGCCTTCAACGCCTATGGCCCCACCGAGTGCACCGTCGACGCCACCGTCTGGAACGTCCAGGGCACGTCCCTCGAGCAGCCCGTCATCGGGCGTCCGCTCGACAACCTGCGGGCCTACGTCCTCGACGCGCGTCAGGACCTGGTGCCCTTCGGCCTGCCGGGAGAGCTGTGCTTCGCGGGCGAGGGCCTGGCGCGGGGCTACCTGGGCCGTCCGCACCTGACGGCGGAGCGCTTCCTCCCGGATCCGTTCAATCCCGAGCCCGGTGCGCGCCTGTACCGCACGGGGGACAAGGCGCGTTGGCGCGAGGACGGCACGCTCGACTTCATGGGCCGCCTGGACTTCCAGGTGAAGCTGCGCGGCCACCGCATCGAGCTGGGCGAAATCGAAGCCACCCTGCGCACGCATCCGGGCCTCCGGGACGCGGTCGTCCTCGTCCGCGAGGACGTCCCCGGAGATGCACGGCTGGTGGCGTACGTCACGCCGGAGCAGGACACGGCCCCGCTGCGCGAACACCTGCGCAACCACCTGCCCGCGTACATGGTGCCCACGGCCTTCGTCGCCCTGCCCGTCCTGCCCCTGACGCCCAACGCCAAGGTGGACCGCAAGGCCCTTCCCCCCCCGGAGGCCGCGCACCTCGCCGCGAGCCCTTACGAAGCCCCGGCCACGCCCACCGAGGAGCGCCTCGCGGCCCTCTGGGCTGAGCTGCTGCGCGTGCCCACCGTGGGACGCCACGACAACTTCTTCGCACTCGGCGGCCACTCGCTCCTGGCCACGCAGGTGGTGGCCCGGGTGCGGGCCCGCTTCGGCGTGGAGCTGCCAGTCCGCGCCCTCTTCGAAGCGCCCACCGTGGCGGCCCTGGCGCGGCGGTTGCCGGACGCCGCGACCACCACCGCCCTGCCGCCCCTGACGCGGGCGAACAGGGAGGGCCCGCCGCCGCTGTCGTTCGCGCAGCAGCGGCTGTGGTTCATCGACCAGTTGGAGCCGGGCAGCAGCCTCTACAACCTGCCCTTCGCGCTGCGCCTGTCCGGCACGGTGGAGCCAGGCGCCCTCCAGCGGGCCTTCGACACGCTGGTGCAGCGTCATGAAGTCCTGCGCACCACGTACGAGACCCGGGACGGAGAGCCCCGCCAGCGCATCCACCCGGCCCTGACCGGGACGTTGCGCACGGAGGACCTGGGCCACCTGCCCGGGGAAGCCCGCGAAGCCGAGGCCCGCCGACGCGCGGACGAGGAGTCACTGCGGCCCTTCGACCTGGGCACCGGGCCGCTGGCGCGCTTCACGCTCCTGAAGCTGGAGGAGCGTGAGCACCTGCTCCTCATGAACCTGCACCACACCGTGTCCGACGGCTGGTCCTTCGGCGTGCTGGTGCGCGAGCTGGTCGCGCTCTACGAGGCCTTCCGCCAGGGCCAGCCCGCCCCCCTGCCCGAGCTGCCCGTGCAGTACGCGGACTACGCCGTCTGGCAGCGGGCGTGGCTGGAAGGCGGGGTGCTGGAGTCCCAATTGGACTGGTGGCGGCACCAGCTGGCCGGAGCCCCGCGCACACTGGCCCTGCCCACCGACCGGCCGCGTCCGGAGAAGCGCTCGGCCCGGGGTGCAACCCTGCCGGTGCACCTGTCTCCGGCCGTGAGCGACGCGGTGGAGGCGCTGGCGAAGCGCGAGGGCGCAACGCCCTTCATGGTGTTGCTGGCCGCGTTCCAGACGCTGCTGTCCCGGTACGCGGGGCAGGAGGACGTGCTGGTGGGAACGCCCATCGCGGGCCGGCGCCACGCGGAGACCGAGGGCCTCATCGGCTTCTTCGTGAACACGCTGGTCCTGCGCGCCCGCTTCGACGCGGGCACGTCGTTCCAGAAGGTGCTCGCCCAGGTGCGCGCCAACACGCTGGGCGCGTACGAACACCAGGACCTGCCCTTCGAACGGCTGGTGGAAGCGCTCCAGCCGGAGCGGGACCTGGGACGCACCCCGCTCTTCCAGGCCCTCTTCGCGCTGCACAACACCCCCGAGTCGGAGGTGGGCCTCCCCGGCCTGACGCTGAAGGCGCTGGAGGTGACCTCCACCACGGCGAAGTTCGATCTGGACCTCGCGCTGACGCGCCTGCCCGACGGCTTCCAGGGCGCGCTCTGCTACAGCACGGACCTCTTCGATGCCGCCACGGTGCGGCACCTGATGGAGCAATGGCACGCGCTGCTGGAGGGCGTCCTCGCCAGGCCGGACGCGCCCCTGGACCTGGCCCCCCTGCTGAGCGCCGAGGCCCTGGGCCGCAAGGTGCTCCCGGAGAAGCCCCGGAGCCTGGACGCCGGCCCCCCCGCCACCGTCATCGCGCCACGCGACGCGCTGGAGCGGGAGTTGGTGGAGCTCTGGGAGGCGCTGCTGGGCAGGCGGCCCATCGGGGTGACGCAGCCGTTCTTCGACCTGGGGGGACACTCGCTGCTCGCCGCGAAGCTGATGGCGCGCATCCGCGAGCGGCTCCACCGCGAGCTGCCCCTGGCCGCGCTGTTCCAGGCGCCCACGGTGGAGCAGCTGGCCCGGCTGCTGCGGCAGGCCCCCACGGCCTTCTCGCCGCTGGTGCCCATCCAGCCCCACGGCACGCAGCGGCCCTTCTTCTGCGTCCATCCGGTGGGAGGCAACGTGCTGGCGTACGCGGAGCTGGCGAAGCAGCTCGGTCCGGACCAGCCCTTCCATGGACTCCAGTCCCAGGGGCTCGACGGAACCCGTCCGCCGTTGGACACGGTGGAGGCGATGGCGGCGCTCTACGTGGACGCCCTCCGCGCGGTGCAGCCGCGGGGCCCCTACCGGTTGGGAGGCTGGTCCATGGGCGGCGTGGTGGCCTACGAGATGGCCCGCCAGCTCCAGGCCCGGGGAGAGGCGGTGGAGCTGCTGGCCCTCATCGACCCCAGCCCGGCGAAGGACGACCGGGTGCCGTTCGACGTGGGCGACGCGGGTCAGGTCGCGTCCCTGTTCGAACTCGACCAGGGACAGCTCGCGGCGCCGGAAGCCGAAGGCCCCCAGGGACGCACGCTCCTCCAGGTGTTCACCCACAACCTGCGCGCGCTGAAGCACTACCGCCCCGGACCGCTCACTGGCCGCGTCCTGCTGCTGCAAGCGAGCGAAGCGCCCGCACCCGAGGGCCCCGGCGATGAAGGCTGGGGCGCGCTCATCACCGGGCCGCTGGTGCGCGAGACGCTTCCGGGCAACCACTACACGCTGCTGCGCGCCCCGAACGTCCAGGCCCTCGCGAAGCGACTGGAGGCGGCGCTCCGGTCGCTCGCGCCCGAGCCCACCTGGAGCGTGTCCGCGAAATAGTCGCTCAACAATCCGGTGCGGTACAGGGATGCGCTTCCTCCCTGGACGCGGACGCGTCCACGAGTGACGCGTGAGGCGGGCCTGCCCGGAGGACGCGCGTTGGGCTTCGTGCGGGCACGACTCTGGTCTGCTGCTTGCAGTTACTCGGGAAAACCAGGAGAGCCAACATGCCCTTGCTTCCGAACCTCCCCACCAAGGCCCAGGTCATCGCGCTGACGCGCGCGATTCGCAATCGCATGGATGGCTCGATCGCTCGCGCCGACTTGTTCGGGACCATCGAGGACTTCTGGGCGGACTACCTGGAGATTCGGGGCGAGCGTTACCGCCGGCGGCAGGAGTCGCTCTGCCTCGTCGAGCACAGCGTCTATGAGTTCCTCACGGCGAACCCCCAGTTGGCGCGCTCCGGGAATGTCGGGCACGCGGTGTTCATCAACCTGCTCATGTTCCTGCAAGTCATCCAGGCGGAGCACACGGCGGTCATCCAGGAGGTGATGCCGGAGCCTCAGGTCTACGCCATGGATGCCGACGACATGGTGACCGGCCTGGCCTGGCGGGCGCTCAAGGGGGGCAACAGGGCCATCGAGGTCCTCGACACCGACCATGTCGTCGCCCAGCCGATTCGTCAGGCGCCCCGGCGTATCGAGGGCTTCCGCGTGACGGTCCTGGCGGCCTTCGCGCGCATGTTGTCCACCGCAGGGGGCCGCAGCCTCGTCACCCAACTCCTGGCGCAGGGCAAGAAGGTGAAGATCATTCCCAGGACCCAGTCCACCGTCCTGTCGGCGCAGGCCCTCCGTCAGGGGCTGCTCGAACTCAACCGAAGGTGTGGCATGCCCATCCCGGAGAACGTGTCCAGCGGCGACCTCGGCCCCGCCGTGACGGGGGTCTTCTCGGAGGCGGGGACGATTCAGGGCATGGCCCGGGCCATGGGCAGCGCGAAGGCCAACATCGACATCATCACCGGAACCGAGCTCCCGAGGCTCCCGGACTCCGGCAGCGGCTCCATCATTGCCATCGACCCGAGAATCTCGGACGCGTCATTCGTCGCGTTCGACGGCCTGAAGAATCCCCTGGCCACGCCGCTGTTCCTGACCATCGCCCACGAGCTCATCCACGCCCTGCACAACGCCCATGGAACGTCCCGCGGCCAGTTCCCCCTGTGCGACTACAGCAACCGGGAGGAGTACGAGACCATCCGCGGGACGGACCTCTCGGAGAACACCCTGCGCGCCGAGCACCGCCTGGGCGTCCGCTTCGGACACTCGGGCGAATTCGCCCAGGACCTTCTGCGCTACCTGCGTCTGCACCCGCAGGAGGTCATCGATGAGCGGCGCGCGCTGAAGTACGGCTGAGGTGAATCCGGGACGACCCGAGCACTCCGTGGCGCAGCCCGCCGCCGCGCTGGCGCGCAGGAAGGCCGGGGCCGGCGACTCCTGGAGTCTCCGAGAGCCGCCGGCCTGGCTCATCGAATCGTTGAGGGACGAGCGTGCCGTGGATGATTGCGGCTGCCGGGTCTGCTGTTGGGATGGCAATCGTCAAACGAGAACCGTGAGCTTCAATTCAAGCCTGGGAACTCATTGCAGGTTGGCGGGGCCATGGAAGTTGATTTACAGCCTCTACCCTGACATTTGTTAGAGGCTGTTATTTCCGCAGGCGCGAGGCACACAGCGCTGCCGTCGAGTACGAAGTGCGCACCTGGATGGCCTGGCACCGGCACATGACGCTGTGCTTGGTGGCGCAGGTCTATCTCGCCGCAGCGCTCCATGGCCAACCTTCCGCCCCAGGAGGATATGCCCCCAAAAGCGCCCGGCCTGCCGAGGCGAAGAAACCCCATGCGCGCGTTTCTTGCTCGGCGCGGCCTTCATTGACAGCCCTCGTCCGCTACTCCGTCCAGGAAGTGCGGGGACTCCTGGTGGCGTTGCTGCGGCGTGCGGTCGCTCCGCTCGCGCACGTCCTCGCGTGGAGTCGCTGGCGGCGCCACCACCAAGCCGTTGCCATGCGGTGTCACTACCGGGCCCGAGGGGCGCGGCTCAAACTACAGCTGTAGGACTACTCGCGGGTGATGCCCGACCGGCTCACCGTCCGCGATAGCCGGGGGCTCCGTCATGCTCGCGGTGTCCTCTCCTTCATCCGCTCCTTCCTTGCCGCTGCCTCAAGCCCCGCGCTCGCCTCCTCCGCACCTGCTTGAGGGAGCAGGGGCCTCAGCCCGGCCGCACCGAATCAGTTGGGATCGCTTGCTCAAGCGCGTGTTCGACATCGACATGCAGCAGTGCCCGAACTGCGGCGGCGAGATGAAGTTCATCGCCGCCATCCTGGAGCGGCCGGTGATCGAGGAGATCCTCACGCACCTGGGCTGGAGCCGCAGCCGCTGCCCACGGACCCGGCGCGCGAGCCGGGGCCGCACTGCGGCTGGGGCAAGCGCTGCGCGTCGTGTCGGCACGACGCTGTCGACATCAGGGGCAACCCTGATACGGAGGCCGATGGCGCGGCCTGTGAACGGTCCAGGACCTGCCGACCCAGCACAACGCAGCGGTCGAGCCGCCCAGATCGAGGTACTTCAGGCCACCTCAGGACAACTTTGGGGCCAGTCTCGTGCCGTGTGCCGCGGGTGCGCCTCGATGCGGAGGCATCACTTCCGGTTCGCGCAGAAAGCGGCGTCGAAGGTTCCCGACAAACCCGTCGTCGTTGCGTCTGACCTTCCCTGGACCTGGACATTGAAGCTTCCAACGAGGCGGTCCGTCGTAGCGGTCGTCAGGTTGATGCTTCCGCTGGTGGCCACCCCGAGGGTCTGCGTCCCTCCGTCCATGAGGCGCTGCTGGACCTGGACGAACCCAGGGCCGGTGGCGTTGCCGACCTCGAAGGTCCCTGCCGCGGGCGGGCCAATGACCGAGACCGTCACGAAGCGGGACGGTGGCAGGTCGTAGCCGGCGTCCGCGGGTGCCGTGCAGAGCCCGGAGAGGTCGCTGTCGGCCAGCAGGGCAATCGAGAAAGAGGTCCCGCCGTCGGGGCCGCGCGGCAGGAGTTCGCCGGTCCAGGTCACCGGGAAGGCCTTGTCGCCCTGCAAGGATCCCACGCTCTCTGCCTGCTCCGACTTTGATCCACAGGCAGGAAGGAAGAGCAATCCGATAATGGAAAGGAGGTTGAGGCGCATGGGGTGTCCTTGATGAGCGGGCCTGGCATGCTGGAGATCTTCGCAAGCCCCTCATCCTATGGCGCGCATCGTGGGAATTCAGCCCGGCCACGGAGACGCATAAGAGGGATGGGGGCCCTGTTGAGGGGGAGGG
>NZ_RAWI01000378.1 GCF_003612125.1 Corallococcus praedator | reverse complement strand
GGAGACAGGGGGGGGCGCGGGGGTCTTCTCCTCGCGCACCTGGGCCAGCTCCTGGGCGAGCGCGTAATAGCCGCACGTCTGGCGCTGGGCCGCGAGCGACGCGGGGACGCCGCGCAGGATGTCCACCAGGGCGAAGGGCCCCAGCGGAGAGGTCTCCGGTTCACCGTCCGTGAGGGTCCGGACCCGGAAGTCCTCCTCCTCGGAGAGGAGCGCGAGCGCTTCGCGGACCTCCTGTGCGGGGGCGGGGGCCTTCGCGCGTCGGCAGAAGTCCGACACCGCCACGGCCACCGGCGTGGGTACGTCGTCAGGCTGCCGTCTTCTCTGCCAGGGACTGATCATGGAAAGGTTCGGAAAAATGCTCGTTTACGAGGGCGGTTGCCTCTATCTTCGCCGCCAGACAGGTGTCAATGAGCCAGTCCGACCCCAATGTAAACAGCCCACGTGCGACGCAAGTCGATCGCCGTGGTAGTCAGGGGAGCGGGCGCTTCCTGAGGGCGGCAGGCGAAATTGGCTTGCGGGGGCGGGCATCCCAGCCTCAACACATGTGGTGCTCCAGAGATTGCAGATGACGACCCATAGCCATCATTCCCACGCCCACTCGCACGACGACGACAAGAACAAGGAGGAGGTGCTGGCCCGCTACATGGCCCAGCACGGCCTGAAGAGCACGCGTCAGCGCAGCCTCATCATCGACACGTTCTTCGCGGTGGGCGGTCACCTGTCCGTGGAGGAGCTGTGGAACAAGGTGCGCGAACAGGACACCAAGGTGTCGGTGGCCACCGTCTACCGGACCATGAAGCTGTTGAACGAGTGCGGCCTGGCCCACGCGCGCAACTTCGGCGACGGGCAGACGCGCTACGAGGCCGCCGCCGGGCGTGAGCACCACGACCACCTCATCTGCACGAGCTGCGGCACCATCGTGGAGTTCGAGAACGACCGCATCGAGACGCTCCAGGACGCGGTGGCGCGCAAGCACGGCTTCACGGTGACGTCGCACAAGATGGAGCTGTACGGCCTGTGCCGCGAATGTCAGCTCCGGGGTGGCCCCCCGACGACGGAGGCGTGACCCCGGTGCGAGCGCGCGCCCTGGCGTGTGCCGTGGCCGTGGGAGTGCTGTCGCTGTCCGGGTGTCACCGGAACAGCGGGCCGGTGGATGCGGGGCCCGCGTTCCTGCGGGCGCTCTACCTTCCGTCGGTGGGCCCCACGCGCTACGACCCCCGGCAGCTCTCCGGCAAGGTGGTGCTGGTGTCCTTCCTGGCCACGTGGTGTTTCCCGTGCCTGACGGACCTGCCCACGCTCAAGAACCTCCAGGGGACGTACGGCCCCCGGGGCTTCCAGGTGGTGGCGGTGGGCATGGACCTGGACGAGGGCAAGGTGATGGCCCCGTTCGCGGACCACTACGCGTTCCCGTACCCGGTGCTGGTGTCGGATGAGCGGATGCGCGCGGGGCAGAGCGCCTTCGGCCGCATCCGCGCGCTGCCCAGCACGGTGCTCCTGGACAAGCGCGGCCGGGCGGTGGCCGCGTGGCAGGGCGTGGAAGGCCAGGCGGACGTGGCCAAGGCCATCGAAAAGCTGCTCAAGGAAGACTGAGTTTTCATGCCGGTGGGCACCGCTTCTGACGGTGCTACAGGGCTGGAGCGGAATTCTTGCGGGCAGGGGGGCCGCTGGTACCTTCGCCGGCGTTCATGACGTCTCGGCGAAAGCTCCTGATGGCGGCGGCGGTGGTGGCGGTGGCCTTGAGCCTGGCCTCGGTGGCGGACGCCAAGGGCTTCCGGCGTTACCTGCGCCTGCGGCAGGACGTGGCGGGGCTTGATGAGCGCAACCGCGCGCTGGCCGCGCAGAACGACGCGCTCCGCCGGGAGATCGCCGCGCTCCGCAAGGATCCGGCGACGTTGGAGCAGTCCGTGCGTGAGGAGCTTGGCTACGTGAAGCCGGGCGAAATCGTCTTCCACCTGGAGTCACCATGACCTCGCTGCCCTCGGTGCCCTCTCCGGCGAAGCTCGTGCGCGCGTTCTTCCGCGCGATCCCCGCGGCCGTGGCCCTGGCGACCTTCGTGCATCTGGCGCGGGGTGGCTTCCGGGGTCTGCACACGCTGGGGTGGACGGAAGCGGCGCTGGTGGTGGGGCTGCTCGTCGGCATCGGGATGGCAGCGTGGCGCCGGGCGATGCGCTCCTCGGTGGGCGCCATCATCGACCTGCGCGACGACCTGGAGCTGGGCGGCGGGCTCATCTCCGCGGCGTTCATCGTCGTGGCGATTGGCGGCACGGAGCTGTTTCCCATCGTCTACCTGTTGATGGCGTTCCTGGTGGCGTTCCTGCCGCGCAACGCGGGCATGACGCTGCTGGGTGTGGCGCTGGTGTACGACGGGCTCGTCACGCTGGGCGGGACGGTGGTGAACGTCACCGGGTTTCTCACGCACACGCTGTTCCTGGCGCTGTTCGCGGGGCTGTACCACCTGGTGCTGTCCGCGCGGATGGCGGTGGCGAAGCGGGCGGAGTCGGACGCGGTGCAGAAGCGCATCCGCGAGGTGGAGGAGCGCGCGCGCACCTTCCGGCTGGTGAGCTCCGGGACGCAGGACAGCTTCAGCGGGATGAGCTCCGACGAGAAGTGGCTGGTGGCGTCGGTGAAGGAGATTGAAGGCGCGGTGCACGCGGCGCTGGAGATCGCGGAGACGGGCCTGCGCACGGACACCTGCGCGGCGTTCCTGCTGACGTCGGATGACCGGAGCCTGAAGCTGTACGACTGCCGCTCGCCCACGGAGCGCGTGCAGCGGGAGAAGTTCAACGCGGGCGAGGGCATCATCGGCGGCGTGCTGAAGCGCCGGGCGCCGGTGCGGATGAACTCGCCGCAGGGGCTCAAGGGCGTCACGTACTACGAGAGCGGCGGCCCCACGGTGCAGGCGCTGCTGGCGGTGCCCATCCTGGAGGGCAGTGGCCTCGTGCGCGGCGTGCTGGTGGCGGACAAGCAGAAGAACGAGCCGTTCACGGACCAGGACGAGAAGCTGCTGACGACCATCGCCGGTGAGGTGCTGCGCTCCATCGAGGTGGAGCGGGTGATGAGCTACATCCGCAAGACGCGCGACGAGAAGGACCGGTTCTTCCGGGCCATCGAGGAGCTGAACCGCGCGGGCAGTCCGGACCAGGTGTTCGTCGCGGTGCTGGAGTCGACGCGGCAGCTGGCCGGGTTGGACTTCTGCGCGGTGACGCTGGTGTCGGAGCAGGAGGGCAAGCGGGTGCACCGCGTGGTGCGGATGTCGGGCGTGACGGCGCAGGGCAAGGCGATGGAGGGCCGGACGTTCCCGGACAACAACGGGCTGGTCGCCAACGTGGTGCGCTACGGGGCGCCGCTGCCGGGGCGGGACATCAAGGCGATGGACCGCCAGGTCATCTTCGACGAGGAGACGCAGGTGCGCGGGCTGGGCGCGCTGAAGATCTTCCCGTTGGTGGCGGGGGACCGCATCCTGGGCACGCTCGTCGCGGGGTCGCGCAAGAAGGCGGCCTTCGAGCAGGACGTGCTGCGGATGATTGAAGTCATCGCCATCCAGGCGGCGCAGGCGGTGTTGCGCGCGCAGCTCTACGAGCAGATGGAGAAGATGGCGACGACGGACGGCCTCACGGGGCTGCTCAACCACCGCACGTTCCAGTCGCGGGCGGATGAGATCCTCGCGCAGGCGCGCCGGTACAACCGCAAGTGCTCCATCGTGTTGACGGACGTGGACCACTTCAAGAACGTGAACGACACGTACGGACACCCGACGGGCGACCAGGTGCTCAAGGGCGTGGCGCGCATCATCAAGACGCTGGCGCGGGACACGGACGTGGTGGCGCGCTACGGCGGCGAGGAGTTCGTGATGGTGATGCCGGAGACGGACGCGCACGGCGCGAAGGTCATCGCCGAGCGGATCCGCGAGGCGGTGATGGCGGAGGTCTTCCAGACGGAGATGGGCCCGCTGCGCATCACGATGTCGCTGGGCATCTCCACGTTCCCGGACAACGGGCAGGAGAAGCAGCAGCTCATCGACCTGTCGGACCAGTGCCTGTACCACTCGAAGCGCAACGGCCGGAACCAGGCCGTGACGGTGGCGCAGATGCAGGGCGGCCGGAAGCTCCAGGCGGTCGCGGAGTAGGGCGGCGGTACCGATGCCGCCGATTCCCCTCGCCGTCACCACCAGCACGAAGACGGATGTGCCCACGGTGCGCGAGGCGCGTGCCGTGGCGCAGCGGTGGGGGCTGCCGTTCCTTCCGCGCCGCTCCAGCGAGGGCATCGCCCCGTGGCTCGGCACCCGGGTGGACGCGCTGCTCGTCGTGGGCGGTGATGGCGTGACGCTGTGGGAGCCCCAGGGCTCCTTCGCCTTCCACGCGGGCATGGCGCACCTGCGGCGCATGCGGCTGCGGCAGGGCCAGCGCGACGACACGTTCCTCAAGCTCGCGGAGCTCGTTCCCGGGGATGCCGTGCTCGACTGCACCCTGGGCCTGGGGCAGGACGCGCTGGTGGCGTCGCTCGCCGTGGGGCCGCAGGGCAGGGTGGTGGGCCTGGAGAAGAGTCTGGCCCTGTGCGTCGTCGCCGCGGAAGGCCTCCAGCGCTATGAGCGGGGCGAGGACTCCTGCGCCATCGAGGTCCACCACGCGGATGCGCACGCCTACTTGAAGGCCCTGCCCGCGAAGTCCTTCGACGTCGTCTTCTTCGATCCGATGTTCGCCAAGCCCAAGAAGGCCCAGCCCGCGTTCGACGTGCTGCGCCGCTTCGCGGAGCACGCGCCCCTCACCCCTGAAGCCCTGGAGGAGGGGAGGCGCGTCGCCCGCCGCTGGGTCGTCGTGAAGGGCGCCCGGCACACCGATGACCTGCACAAGCTGGGCATCGAACCCGCGCCCACCTCGCGCTTCAGCGAAGTCATCTGGGGCCGGCTGCCCGCGACACCGTAGCGCCGCCTACCCCTGCTCCGAGCCCTTCGGCGGCCCTTCGCTCCCCAGCGGGGACATCTTGCTCGACAGCGCTCCGGCCTGTTCGTGCGCCATCAGGTCGCGCGGCGAGCGGTAGTACTGCATCGGCGAGTGGTGCAGGAAGTTCGACACCCGGCTCGTGTACAGGCACGCGTACTGCTCCACCTGGTAGCCGAACCGGCTGTTCTCGTTGCCTTCCTTGAACAGCAGGCCCCAGTACGGATTGAAGCCCTCCTCCACGTCACGCTCCAGCGTGTCCGCGATGCCGTTCGTCTCCTTCAGCGACCTGCGCAGCTTCTCCAGCTCCGCCTTCGTCTTCTTGCGCAGCTCCTCCGCCTCCAGGCGCTCCGCCTCCGGCAGCTCCCCGCGCTCCAGCCGGCGCTCCACGGAGTTGAGCACCGTCTTGCGGTGGTTCACCTCGTCGTCCAGCCGCGCCCGCGTCAGCTCCACCTCCGACAGCGTGTCGATGTCCGCGCGCCGCTGGTCCGTGTAGGTGATCTCGTCCTCAATCTCCTGGACGACCATGCACGTGCGCCACAGCGACGACTTCTTCGACTTCAGGATGTCGCCGTAGATGTGGTCGCCCACGTAGAGGATGTGCTCGCCCCGGTAGCCCGTCATCTCCTCGAACTGGGCCAGGTTGCCGCCGGAGTACACCGTGCCGCGCTCCAGCGCCTTCGCCTCGCCCACGACCTTGCCCTCCTCCGTCGTCGAGTCCAGCTCCAGGAACGGCCGGCTCTCCGTGAAGAACGCCGGCTTGCCCGCCGCCGTCACCGTGAAGTCGAAGTAGTTGCGCCAGCTCGGGTACTCCGGAAGCTGCCCGTCCAAGAGGTAGCGCATCACCGCGTTCGTGTAGTCCCACGCGGAGTTCGTCAGCAGGAACAGCCGCTTCCCGCCCGAGCGCAGCTTGTGCAACGCCGGCCCCAGCTCCGGATCCAGGAACACGTAGCGCGCCAGGTCCTTGCGGATCTCCCGCTTGAGCGAGTTGTCCCGGTGCACCGTGTCGATGGCCTCCCGGATGTCGTCGTAGAGCTTGCCGTACCCCACGGTGTGCCCCATCGACTCCATCAGCTCGATGATGCCGGAGAACAGGCACGTCTCCGGCAGCGCGAAGAGCGTGTCGTTCCACGCGAACTGCGGGTTGCGCAGCCGCACCCGCTTGTTGCGGTACAGCTCCTTCCACGCCTCGCGCTTGAGCGGCCGCAGGCCGTGGTACGCGCGCCCCACGTGCCCGAAGCGATCCATCTTCAGGACGTTGCCGTTCACCCGGTCCACCGCGAGCCCACGCATCACGAAGTGGTGGTCGTAGAGCAGGCCGCCAATGAAGGGCGGATAGCCGTACTCGCTGATCAGCTTCGCGATCGTCATGTCGAACGACAGCTGCTCCAGCCGGCGCATGTGGTAGATCGCCAGCGTGTAGTCCATGTCGAACCCGATGAGCTCGACGTGGTCCATGCGCAGGTTGCGGTTGACGAAAACCTCCCTCGCGCGCGGCACCAGGGCGGCGGGCTCCCGGGGCGTGGAGAGCAGCCGGCCAAGCAGCTCGTCGGTGAGCAGCTCGTGGGCGCGGTGCGCCGCATCGTCGGCGCGCTCCCGGTTGATGGAGGAACGGAAGCTCCCGTGCAGCGGATCCACGGAGGGTCCGCCAGGGATGGGCTTGATGGGAGAGAGGATGGACGGCACGGGACCGCAAGACATAACACGCGGCGCTCCCTGCCGCCCCGTCCTTGCGGGCTTCGCACGGGGCTGGCACGCTCTGTCCCCGATGCGCTCCCCCCGTCCATCCCCGGCTCCCGCCGAGGACCATCACGCGCGACTGTCCGCACGGATCGCCGCGCTGGAGGACCGGGTGCGTCGCCTGGAAGCCCGCCTCCTCCTGGAGGCCAGCAAGCCCCCGTCCGTCCGCTCGCGCCCCAATGTCTCCGCGGCCACCGTGCACGTGGGCCGTGCCCGCCCGCGCTGCCCCGGCTGCACCCTGGAGCTGCCCCGGGGCCGACGCGGTGAGTCGTGCGTGTGGTGCGGCTTCGTGTTCGCCGCCGTGGCCCGCCGTCCCCGAAGGTCCGCCGCGAAGACGGCGCGGAAGACGCGATGAGCGGGACGTACCGGCTCATCGGCCGCACGGAGGCGGGGGACCTGGCGGAGCTGTACGAGGCCCTGCTCGTTCCCACCATCCCCGTCGCGGTGAAGCTGTTCCTGCAGCGCACCTCCGACCCGGCCTACGCCCGTCAGTTGGCGGAGACCGTCCGGCGGCTCCAGTCCGTGCGCCATCCGGGCATCCTCCACGTCGTGGACCTGGGCTTCGTGCGCCAGCGGCTCGCGGTGGTGCGCGAGGACGTGGACGGCTTCACGCTGGGCGTCGCGCTCCAGCGCCTCAACACCAAGGAAGTGCTGCTGCCGCCCACCGTGGCGCTGTCCATCGTCATCCAGTTGCTGGAAGCGGTGCAGCTGGCCCACGACGCGGGCGTCGTCCACGGGGCCCTCACCCCCGGCAACCTGCTGCTGTCGCGCGAAGGCTACCCGGCCATCTGTGACTTCGGCGCGTTGCAGGCGCTGCTCTCCGTGCCCCAGCTCAAGCGCACCTTCGCGCATCGCGGCCGCAGCGCGTATCGGGCGCCGGAGGTGACGCGGGGCGAGCCGCCCACGGAGGCGTCCGACGTGTACTCGCTGGGCGCCATCGCCTACGAGCTGCTCACGCTGCGCGAGGCCGTGGTGCCCGGCAGCGGCGTCAGCACCCGCCGCGAAACGCTGCCGCCCCCCAGTCGGTTGGATCGGCGCATCAACGCGCGGTTGGATCCGGCGGTGATGCGCGCGTTGGACCCCGCGCCGCAGCGTCGCTTCCGTTCGTGCGGCGAGTTCGCCCAGGCCCTGCGCAACTTCCTCTCCGCGGGCGGCGGCCTGCCCGGCGCGGACGACGTGGCGCGCTTCGTGTCGGAGCTGTTCCCCAATGAAGTGAGCATCGCCGTGCCCGGCCCCGTGCCGTTCGCGGAGCCCTTCCAACTGGAGCCCATCTCCGGCGCGGAGATGGAGGACCTGCACGCCGAGGAGCACGAGGCGTCCATCGTCCAGCGCATGCCGTACACCCGCGCGCCCACGGAGGAGGAGGCGTCCGCCAGCACGCAGGAGGCCGCCCCCGCCTTCGAGGCGTTCCGCCCGGAGGACTACGCGCCGGATTCCTTCCCGGAGGACGACGGCCCGGAGGAGGCCGCGCCTCCGCTCGCCGCGAGGGAGGGGCGGGGCACCGAACCGGCCCATGCCGGCCCCCTGGAGCAGGGCTGGGATGCGCCCCCCGGCGTGCTCGCGCAGAAGTCCCGCCGCCAGGTGACTCCGCAGGGCGGCGCGGATGGGCACTCGGGAACGCGCGTCGGGCGCAACCCGCGCATGAAGGTGGTGGAGGACTTCTCCACGCCGCCGCCGCTGGGAGCGGACGAACCGCCCGCGCCCTCCGGACGACGCCCGGCCCTGCGCCCCGCGCGCGGTGCCGCCGGCCGGTCGCCCGTCCAGGAGACCCTGGCGCTTCCGTCCGCCGGAGCCTCCCCGCCGGGTGCGAACCGGGGCCCCGAAGGCGCGGAACCACCCCGCCAGGAGCGCCGGGGCCGCGCCGAGCCCACCGAGGCCCTCCCCGCCGAACCCGGCAGCGGAGCGTCGCGTCGCGCCGCCGCCCAGGGCCGGGATGATGGCGGTTGGCGCTCCGACATGGCGGTGCCCGCGCCGTCGGATCGGCACCTGCCGGTGGCCCAGCGCTTCGACACGGTGGAGACGCCGCGCATGGGGGCGGTGGACATGGTGACGCGCCGCAAGCGGCTGCTCGTCATCTGCGCCGGCATCGCGGTGGTGGGCCTGTTCATCTTCGCCGTCGCCATCTGGCGGCTGGGCCTGGAGTCGGTCCCCCCGGCGCCGCCCATCCCCCAGTAC
>NZ_RAWI01000377.1 GCF_003612125.1 Corallococcus praedator | reverse complement strand
CACCCCGGGTACGACCTAGGGCCCGTCCCCCCGCAAGCCCCCCGGGCGACCTGGTTTTCCGCTCCCGGTTCCCCTCTGGGGAGGCCCCGGGGACGTCACCTGACCTTGAGAAAGCGCGGGCCGGCCGTTATAAGCTCCGACCCAACTACAACGCTGGACCTCCCATCCGTCAGGGGTGGGGGCAAGGCGCACTGGAGAGAAGCACCATGAAGCCCGACATGCACCCCGTCTATCCGCCCGCGCGCATCACCTGCTCGTGCGGCAACGTCATCGAGACGAAGTCGACCCGCGGCTCGTTCGGCGTGGAACTGTGCTCGAACTGCCACCCGTTCTTCACCGGCAAGTACAAGCTGATGGACACGGCGGGCCGCATCGACAAGTTCAAGAAGCGCTACGCGAACAACCCGCCCAGCATCAAGACCGGCGCGAAGACGACCGAAGTCGCCGAGCCCGAGAAGAAGGCTTAAAGCCGCTTCCGCTCAGACATTCGCAGTGCCCACGAGCAGGTCGTGGAGGGCCTCCAGAAACAGAGGCGCTCCCGTCCTGCTCGCGGTGTTTCTGGCGCTGGTGCCACGTCAAGTTTCAGGGTGCTACAGGCCAGAAATTCGACGTAGCAGCAGACTGACCGCACAGTCCGCCCCGTCCCGAAGACGTGTGTCCGAAGACGGAGGCGAGATGTTCGCGGAAGCTGCTGCCCCTAGCCTGAAGGTTGTTCGACGCTCCCTCAACGACAGCGTCTACGCGAAGCGCGGGGAGGACTACACGCTCCTCCAGGGCGACAGCCTGGAGCTGATGGCGCAGCTGCCGGAGCAGTCCTTCGACCTCATCTTCGCGGACCCGCCCTACTTCCTGTCCAACGGCGGCACCACCTGCAAGAACGGCAAGCGCGTCTCCGTGGCCAAGGGCCAGTGGGACGTCTCCCGCGGGGTGGAGGAGGACCACGCCTTCACGACGAAGTGGCTCGCCGCCTGCCAGCGCCTGCTGCGCCCCTCCGGCACGCTGTGGGTGAGCGGCACCCAGCACGTCATCTTCAACGCCGGCTTCGCCATGCAGAAGCTGGGCTACAAGCTGCTCAACACCGTCACCTGGTACAAGCCCAACGCGAGCCCCAACCTGGCGTGCCGCTACTTCACGCACTCCACGGAGCTGCTCATCTGGGCCTCGCCGAAGACGGGCGGCAAGCTCCAGCACGTCTTCAACTACCAGCGCATGAAGGCGGAGAACGGCGGCAAGCAGATGCGCGACGTCTGGGCCCTGCCGCGCAACGGTGACGAGGAGCTCACCGCCGACGGCGCCGGCCGCATGTGGACGCAGACGGCGCCTCGTGGCGAGGAGAAGGCCTTCGGCAGCCACCCCACCCAGAAGCCGGTGGCCCTGCTGGAGCGCATCCTGGAGGCCAGCTGCCCGGAGAACTCGCTGGTGTTGGACCCCTTCAACGGCAGCGGCACCACCGGCGTGGCCGCCCTGAAGCACGGCCACCGCTACGTGGGCATCGACATGAACCCGGAGTATCTGGCGCTCTCCAAGAAGCGCCTGGAAGCGGCGCGCAAGTAGTTCCGCCTCACGCGCGGGCGAGGATGAGCTCGACGCCCTGCCGCGCGATGGGGTGATAGCGCGCCCCATGCTTCTCGAACGCGGCGCGCGCCACCTTGCGGTAGTCGCGCGACGAGGCGAGCACGCTGTAGAGCGGCTTCAGGTACTTCATCCGGCCCACCTCGCCGAGGAACTCCTCGGCACGGTGGAGCGCCGGCTCGAAGCCCGCCCGCAGCGCCGCCACCAGCCACGCCACCAGCACCTCCGAGTTGCGGCTCTTCGTGAGCGCGTAGCGCGCGTCCAGCTGGCGGAATATGTCCAGCGACGTGTCCGGCGGCATGGACTCCAGGAAGAGCTGCCACTCGGTGGGCGTCCAGTCCTTCACCGCGTCTTGCGTCGGCACCTGTCCGCGCAGCGCCTCCAGCGCCTCCAGCCGCGCTGAATGCGGACGGGGCGCGCTCGGCGGAACGCCGGGCCGGTTCAGGTACGCGTCCGCGTCCACCTTCGCCAGCGCGCCCGGCAGCTCCTTCTCCGTGAAGAGGATGAAGTCCTCCGTGGTGAGCGCCTGGAAGCGGTACGTCGCCAGGTAGCGGCGCAGGTAGCCGTCGAAGGCCGGACGGCCCACCGCGTCCTCCAGCGCGCGCAGGAGCAGGTAGCCCTTCTCGTAGGGAATCTGGGAGAAGGCCTCGTCGGGATCCACGCCGGCCAGGTGCGTGCGCAGCGACGTGAGCTGTGGGTGCGCGCGGAAGTGGTGCAGCGCTTCGTCCAGGGAGCGGCGCCCCAGCGCCGCGTGCAGCGCCGCGACCTCCGGTCCGGCCAGCGCCTCCAGGATGCGGCGCTCGGCGAAGACGGTGAAGCCCTCGTTGAGCCAGAAGTGCTCCGCGGACGCGTTCGTCACCAGGTTGCCCGTCCACGAGTGCGCCAGCTCGTGCGCCACCACGTTCACCAGGCTCTTGTCGCCCGCGATGAGCGTGGGCGTGAGGAACGTCAGGCGCGGGTTCTCCATGCCGCCGTACGGGAACGAGGGCGGCATCAACAGCAGGTCGAAGCGCTCCCAGTCATACGGCCCGAAGAGCGACTCCGCGGCCTTCAGCATGTCGTCCACGCCCGCGAACTCGTCCGCCGCGTCCTCCAGCGCCTCCGGCTCCGCCCACACCCGCGAGCGCGGCCCCAGCTCCTTGGGCGCGAGGCTGCCCACCGCGAACGCCAGCAGGTATGGGGGCACCGGCTGGGGCATCTCGAAGTGCTCCTCCGCCTCCACGCCGTGCTCCTCGCGGCGCACGAAGCTCGCCGCCATCACGGCCTTGAGCCCCTTGGGCACGCGCAGCGACGCGCGGTAGCGGATGCGCAGCCGGGGCGTGTCCTGCAGCGGCACCACGCTGCGCGCGTGGATGGCCTGGCACTGGCTGAACAGGAACGGCTGATGTCCCCCCGCCGTCTGCGAGGGCAACAGCCACTGCAGCGCGCTCGCCTCCGGGGAGGTGCGGTAGCGCACCGTGAGCTGCTTGAGCCCTTCGGGCAATTGGATGCGCAGCCGGCTCCCCAGGATGGGCTCGGGAGGGGAGAGGATGTAGGGCAAGGGGCGACCCTGGGCATCCACGACGGCGCGGATGTCCAGGTCGCGGGTGTCCAGGTCGAGGGGGCCGGCTGACGCCTCCTTGAGGGTCAGCGTGGCCTCCGCGTGCAGGCGACGCGTCCGGAAATCGACGCGGGCCTTCCAGTCCAGCGTTTCCGTCTCAGGCTGCGTGCTGTCGTTGTACGAGTGCGGGTCGAGGCGAGCCATCCCCGACTTGTAGTCGGGGAGGCGACCTCCTGGCGAGCACACCCGACGGCAATGCCGGTTGACTTCCGGGTCAATCGCCTACATTTGTGCAGTCCCCTACTTCCCTTAAGGGAGCCAATTTCCGATGACGACCCGGATCCGAAAAGTGGCGGTGCTTGGCGCTGGCGTGATGGGCAGCGGCATCGCCGCGCATCTGGCCAACTCCGGCGTTCGCGCCCTGTTGCTGGACATCGTTCCCCCCAAGGCCGCACCGGGGGAGGACACCGCCTCCAAGGCGTTCCGCAACAAGTTCGCCCAAGGCGCGCTCGCCAACCTGCGCAAGCAGAAGCCCAGCCCCATCGTGTCCGAGCAGGTGTTCACCGCCATCGAGGTGGGAAACCTGGAGGACGACCTCGCCCGGCTCGCGGAATGCGACTGGATCATCGAGGTGGTGAAGGAGGACCTGGCCGTCAAGCAGGCCCTGTTCGCCAAGGTGGAGAAGCACGCGCGCAAGGACGCCATCATCAGCTCCAACACGTCCGGCCTCTCCATCGTCGGGATGACGGAAGGCCGTGGCGCGGAGTTCAAGAAGAACTTCCTGGTCACGCACTTCTTCAACCCCGTGCGCTACATGAAGCTCTTGGAGCTGGTCTCCGGCCAGCACACCGACCCGGAGGTGGTGAAGACCATCCACCGCTTCGGTGAAGAGGTGCTCGGCAAGGGCATCGTCTACGGCAAGGACACCACCAACTTCATCGCGAACCGCATCGGCGTGTACGGGATGATGCGGACCATCTCCGAGATGTCCAAGACGGAGATGTCCATCGAAGAGGTGGACAAGATCTTTGGCCCGGCGATGGGCCGTCCCAAGTCGGCAGTTTTCCGCACCGCCGACATCGTGGGCCTGGACACGTTCACCCACGTGGCGAAGAACTGTTACGACACGCTCACGCACGACGAAGAGCGCAACGTCTTCGCCATCCCCGACTTCCTCCAGAAGATGGTGGAGAAGGGGATGCTGGGCGACAAGAGCGGCGGCGGCTTCTACAAGAAGGACAAGTCCGCGGGCGGCAAGGACATCCTCGCGCTGGACCTGAAGTCGTTGGAGTACCGGCCCCAGGCCAAGGTGCGCTTCGACTCGCTGGGCGCCGCGAAGGACATCGAGAACGTCCGTGAGCGCGTCGCGTCCGTGATGAACGCGACCGACAAGGCGGGCACGTTCGCCGAGCGCGTCACCCTGGACGTGCTGGCCTACTCCAGCCGCCGCATCCCGGAGATCGCGGACGACGTGGTCAACGTGGACCGTGGCGTGCGCTGGGGCTTCGGCTGGGACCTGGGTCCCTTCGAAGTGTGGGACGCGTACGGCGTGCAGAAGGGCGTGGAGCGCATGAAGGCGCTGGGCCTGAAGCCCGCCGCCTGGGTGGAGGAGATGCTGGCCAAGGGCCGCACGTCCTTCTACGGCGTGAAGGACGGCCGCGACACCTACTGGGACATCCCGTCCAAGTCGGAGAAGGCCGTCGTCGAGAACGCGCGCACCTTCCGCGTGGAGTACCTCAAGCGCGGCAACAAGAAGATCACCGGCAACGACAGCGCCACGCTGTGGGACACCGGCGACGGCGTCACGCTGCTGGAGTTCCACTCCAAGATGAACTCCATCGACGATGACATCATCGCGATGATGAACACCGCGCTCGACGAGACGGAGAAGAACCACAAGGGCCTGGTCATCGGCAACGACGGGTCCAACTTCTCCGCCGGCGCGAACATCATGGCCATGCTGATGGCGGCCAAGAGCGAGGACTTCGACTCCATCCGCGCGATGGCGTCCAAGTTCCAGCAGGCCAACCAGCGCATGCGCTACAGCCCCGTGCCCGTCGTGACGGCGCCCTTCAACCTCACGCTGGGCGGCGGCGCGGAGGTCACCATGGGTGGCAACGCGGTGCAGGCGAGCGCGGAGCTGTACATGGGCCTCGTGGAGGTCGGCGTCGGCCTCATCCCCGGCGGCGGCGGCACCATGATGCTGCTGCGCAACGTGTTCGGCGCGTACGCGGCGGACAAGGACTTCGACTCGCTGCCCTTCCTCAAGAAGGTGTTCCTCGCCATCGGCACCGCGAAGGTGGCGACGAGCGCGGAAGAGGCGCGCGAGTTCGGCTTCCTGTCGGCCCAGGACGGCATCACGGGCAACCGTGACTTCCTGTTGTCGGACGCGAAGTCGCGCGTGCTGGGTCTGGCGAATGGCGGCTTCCGCCCGCCGCGTCCCACGCGCTTCCGGCTGCCGGGCCCCAACGGCGCGGCCACCATCGACATGATGTTGTACGACATGCAGCTCAACAACCAGATCAGCGCCCACGACCGGAAGATCGCCCAGAAGCTGGCGCGCGTGCTGTCCGGCGGCGACACCAGCCCCTCGGTGCTCGTGAGCGAGGACAAGCTGCTGGAGCTGGAGATGGAAGCGTTCCTGAGCCTCATCGGTGAGGAGAAGACCCAGGACCGCATGATGTTCATGCTCGAGAAGGGCAAGCCGCTGCGCAACTAGCGCGAGGCGTTTACCCATGGGTTGCCAGAATCGAAATCCGAAGCACGCCCGGACGCTGTCCGGGCAGGGAGACACCTGACATGTCCAGCCGAGTCGTGATTGCCAGCGCGGTGCGCACCCCCTTCACCCGCGCGCACAAGGGTGAGTTCAAGGACACGCGTCCGGATACGCTCGCGGCCCTTGCCATCAAGGAAGCCGTCGCCCAGGTCCCCGGCCTGAAGGCGTCGGACGTGGAAGACGTCATCATGGGCTGTGCCATGCCGGAGGCCGAGCAGGGCATGAACGTCGCCCGCAACGCCAGCCTGCTCGCGGGCCTGCCGGACACCGTTCCCGGCATGACCATCAACCGCTTCTGTTCCTCCGGCGTGCAGTCCATGGCGCAGGCGGCGCAGGGCATCAAGTCCGGGATGATGCAGGTGGCCATCGCCGGTGGCACCGAGTCCATGACCATGGTGCCCATGGGCGGCAACAAGGTCTCCGCCAACCCGGAGATCATGGAGAAGCTGCCGGAGGTCTACACCTCCATGGGCGCCACGGCGGAGAACATCGCGTCCCGCTACAACGTCACCCGCGAGGACTCGGACAAGTTCGCCGCGGAGAGCCAGCGCCGGGCGGCCACCGCGCGGGAGCAGGGCAAGCTCAAGGATGAGATCTTCCCTGTCACCACGACGATGTACGACGAGGACGGCGTCGCGAAGCAGGTGACCGTCTCCGTGGACACCATCATGCGTCCGGAGACGACGGTGGAGGGCCTGTCCAAGCTGCGCCCGGCGTTCAACGCCAAGGGCGTGGTGACGGCGGGCAACGCCTCTCCGCTGACCGACGGCGCGGCCGCTGCGGTCCTCATGAGCGAGGAGAAGGCGAAGGAGCTCAACGCCAAGGCGCTGGGCTACTTCGTGGACTACGTGGTCGCCGGCGTGCCGCCGGAGATCATGGGCGTGGGTCCGGTGCCGGCCATCCGCAAGCTGCTGGAGCGCAACAAGCTGAAGGTGGAAGACATCAGCGTCTTCGAGCTCAACGAGGCCTTCGCGGCGCAGGCGCTGCACTGCATCCGCGAGCTGGGCATCCCGCTGGACAAGGTGAACCCCAACGGCGGCGCCATCGCCCTGGGTCACCCGCTGGGCGTCTCCGGCGCGCGCATGGTGGCCACCATCCTGCGCGAGCTGAAGCGCCGCGACGGCCGCTACGGCGTCGTCAGCATGTGCATCGGCGGTGGCATGGGCGCCGCGGCGCTCGTGGAACTCGCGAAGTAATCCGCTTCCGCTTCGCGCCCCTCGGTTGAACGCGAGGGGCGCGAAAGGCGATGTCAGGAGGCCGGGGCGTCCGGGTCGTGTACCGGGACGCCCGCCAGGCGCAGCACCCGCAGCGCGTTGGTGGTGTCCACCACCCCCTGCCGCAGCCGGTAGTCGAACACCATCTTCCCGTCCTCCAGGTGGTCGCGGAAGTGCACGTTGACCACGTGCGCGTCCTTCTCCTCCGCCAGCACCGTCATGGACAGGTCGTGCGTCGTCACCGCGCCGCAGGTGCCGGAGGCGAGCAGCAGCCGCAGCACCTCGCGCGAGGCAATCTGGCGCTCGCGGGTGTTGGTGCCCAGCAGGATTTCGTCCAGCAGGAACAGGGCCTGGCCGTGCGCGGCCTGGGCCGCGTCCAGCACCATCTTCAGCCGCTGCACCTCCGCGTAGAAGTACGACACGCCACGCTCCAGCGAGTCCTTCACGCGCATGCTGGTGAGCACCTGCAGCGGTGACAGGCGCAGCGTGGCCGCGCACACCGGCGCGCCGGCCAGGGCCAGCACCACGTTGGCGCCCAGCGCGCGCATCAGCGTCGTCTTGCCGCTCATGTTGGAGCCGGTGATGATCAGCGCGTGCCGGGGGCCCGGCAGCGACACGTCGTTGGCCACCGGCGCGTCCAGGAGAGGGTGTCCCAGCGCGGTGGCCTCCACGCGCGGGCCCTGCGACTCCAGCTCCGGCCACGTGAAGGCGGGCCGGTCATGGGCGAGCCCGCCCAGGCAGCAGAGGGCCTCCAGCTCCGCCAGGCCCTCGAACCACTGACGCACGTCGCGGCCGTGCGCGGCGCGCCAGTTCTCCAGCGCGAAGAGGGCGTGGATGTCCCAGAGCGTGAGCCAGTGCACCACGGCGTGGAACTGGTGCCGCTTGAACTCGATGAGCGAGTACAGCCGGCTGAAGCGCTGGAAGAGGGCCGACACGGGCGGGCCCTTGCCGGGGTTCAAGCCGGACTGGAGCTCTTTCAGGCGGGGGTGCTGGAAGGACTGCTTCTCCGCGCGCTCGAAGAGGGCCGCGTAGCGCACGAAGCCGCGCTCGCCGCGCTCCACCGCCTCGTCCATCCGCTTGAGCGTGGCGCGCGTGGCCACCGCGATGCCCAACTGCGCGAACAGTCCAATCCACACGAGGCTGTCTGGAATCACCCCCACCGTGCCCAGGATGAACAGGGTGAGCGTCATCAGGGGCAGCGCCACCGCCAGGGGCCGCGACCAGCGGATGGCGTCCAGCGACGGGCCGGACTCCGCCCACTGGATGAACAGCTCCGGGTCCGCCTTCTCCTTCGCCACCACGCGGGCGTCCACGCAGAGCTCCTGGCGGAAGTCCACGAGCGGGGCCAGCTCCCGGGCCGCGCCCTGCCGGGTCACCACCGTGTCGGCGGACGCGGGGGCGGCCAGCCACGCCGCCAGCCGCTCCTCGCCCGCGCGCGTCGCCGTCTCGTTGATGAGCTGGAAGAGGCTGCCCTGGCCAAAGACATCCAGGTCCGTGGCGTACAGGTGGGTGGCGGACAGGAACCGCTCACCGGTGTCCGTGAAGGCGTGCCATCCGCCCTCCAGCCGCGCCAGCCCCCGCTCGTTGAGGAGCACGAAGAGCCGGGCCCGCTGCTCCTTGAGGAACACCTGGTGGTGCAGCACCGCCAGCAGGCCGTAGACGGCGAGGGCGCCCGCCGCCGCCCACCACCAGGGCTTGGGCAGCCGGCCCAGGAGCGTGAGCACCGCGATGCCGGCGGCCACCACGAAGGCCACGGTGCGCAGGTTGGCGTACCTCGCGCTGATGCGGTCCAACACCGTCAGGTCCGCCTGGGCGGCGGCGCGACGGTCGGTGTACGTGCGGTG
>NZ_RAWI01000376.1 GCF_003612125.1 Corallococcus praedator | reverse complement strand
TTCGAGGACGGCGGCGGGCGGGTGATGGGGCTGGTGGAGGCGATTGGCGAACAGCTGGACTCGGCGGTGCTGTCCTTCCTGGCGCTGACGGACGGCCGCGGGCCGCTGGAGCGGCTGGACGAACTGGACTCGGACGGCACGCCCGTGCAGCGCGGGCGCATTGGCCGCTATGAGGTCGTGAAGCCCCTGGGCACGGGCGGCATGGCGCAGGTGCTGGTGGCGCGCACGCGCGGGCCGGAGGGCCTGGGCCGGCTGGTGGCGCTCAAGCGCATCCTGCCGCACCTGACGGCGCAGCCGGAGATGGTGCAGCAGTTCCTGGACGAGGCGAGAATCGGCCTGCGGCTGTCGCACCCCAACCTCGTGCACGTCTACGACTTCGGCGAGGCGCAGGGCGCGTACTACATCGCCATGGAGCTGGTGAACGGCATCGACCTGGACCGGCTGCTGCGCGGGAACAAGGGCCCGCTGGAGCCGGCGGTGGCGTCCGCCGTGGTGTCCCAGGCGCTGATGGGGCTGCACGCCGCGCACGCGCTCAAGGGCGAGGACGGCGCTTCGCTGGAGCTGGTGCACCGCGACCTGTCGCCGCACAACCTGATGATCGGGTTCGACGGTCAGGTGAAGGTGCTGGACTTCGGCGTGGCGAAGGTGCGCGCGCAGCGCACGGTGACGCTGCCGGGCATCGTGAAGGGCAAGCCGCTCTACATGTCCCCGGAGCAGGCGCTGGGCCAGCGGCTGGACGCGAGAAGCGACCTGTTCGCCATGGGGCTCATCCTCTACCAGGCGCTCACCGGCACGCGCGCCTTCGACCGCGATGACGAGCTGGCCACGATGAAGGCCATCTGCCAGGACAAGCTGCCCCGGCCCCCGGAGGTGCCGATGCCCCTGTGGAACGTGCTGTCGGTGGCGCTGTCCAAGGCGCCCGAGTCCCGCTTCGACACCGCCCACGCCATGGCGGACCGGCTGGTGGCCGCGTGTCCCCCCGCGCGTGACACGGTGCTGGCGGCCCTCACGGCCCGGCTCTTCCCGGAGCGCCTGCGCGACTCGCAGCGGATGGAGACGGGCGTCAATCCGGCCCGCGAGGCTCCGACGCGCGCGACTCCGGTCGCCCCTCCCGCGCCGCGTCCCGGTGGAAAGCGGCGCTGAAGAAGTCCCCGCACGCCGCGGGAAGGCGGCATGCGGGAGGAAGGCACAAGGCCCGACGGATGTCGCACGGTGAGGACTAGCGGCGCTTGAGCGGATCCAGGTCGGCGTCCGCCTTGTAGCCGATGCGGCGCTTGTCTTCGTCCAGCTCCTCCTCGGTGCGCACCACCGTCACGCCCTCCACCTCCTCGTGGCGGACGCGGCCCTCCATGCTGCGGGTCTCCTCCATGGAGCGCTTGCGGATGTCGATGTCCTCATCCGCGTAGACCCGCTTCTGCAGCTCCGCGTCCTCCGCGCTCAGCGGGATGCGGATGGTCTCCTCGCGGAAGTCGGCCGTGTCGGGCGTGTTCGGCGCCACCGCGCGGCGGACGACCTCCACCTCCTCGTGGCGCACCGGGACGGTGATGGTCCGCATCTCCTCCACGACGACCTTCCTCACCTGGGCCTCGCCCGCACGGTGCTGGTGCTTGATGGCTTCCAGCTCCTCGTGGTGGGTGCGCAGCGTGACGTCCTCGCTCGCGATGCGCTCGGCGTCCTTGAGGTTGGCCCGTGACTCCAGACGGGTGTCCTTCAGGCCGGTCCTCGGTACGTCGCCGACGACCTTCTGCGTCCCCGTCTTCACGGTCCCCATCGTGCCGGTGGTCGCCGTCCCCAGGGCGCCGGCGTTGCTCGCATCGGACAGGCTGCTCAACGCCTCACGGCCATGGTTGAGGTAGATCTCCCCGTTGCGGATGTCGCTCACCTCCATGTAGCGGACCAGGTAGTCCTTCGGGAAGAACATGCCCTTCTCGATGTGGAACTCGCCTTCGCTGATGGCGAACACCTTGCCCAGCTTCTCGCCGTCGCTGCTGCGGACGACCATGCCTTCCTTGATATCAATGCGCTTGATCATGGACTGGCTCCTTGTGACTTCACGTCGGGTCGGTTGTGGCCAGGCGGAGCGCCGGAACGTCGTCCGTCGCAATGGGTCGGGGCTCCTGGGGGGAAAGGGACGCGAGGTGCCCGCCACGGCCATCAGCAGGAAGTTGGGTCCAGTAACTGACAAGGAAACCCCTGCCCCTGGGTGATCCGGGGGCTCGTCACCCAGCCCGCCGTTGTCAGGCCCCTGGTGCGCGCTTCCCTGCCTCCTGTCTGGACACCGGGCGTGCAGGAGTGAAGCGACCCATCCCCCTGCTGGCCGCGCTGCACCGGACGCCCCACTGTGTTGGCGCGGGTCCGGGTGTGCCGGTCCCCATCAGAGGAGCCTTCCATGCGTGGCACGGGTCCAGGCCGGGGGTTGAAGCGGTGGAGCGGCATGCCGTGGAGCGGGAGCCCTTCCACTCCCCGCCGTCACGGTGCTCACGGCGCCCGGTTCCGCGCTCCGGGCCGCGGCCTGGGGTGGATGGCCGGCATGGTGGGGGTGCTGGTGGCCGGCGGGCTCCTGCGCCGCCGGGCCTCTACGGCCGCGTCGAAGGCGGTCCTTCCCACCGCGTTCCCCCTGGCGAAGGCCCGCGCTGAAACGACGGCGCTCGCCGGAGAGCCGCCTGCCTGGCCCTCGAACGACGGGGCATGGCATCCCTGCGCGGACGCGCTGGCGCGCGCACTGGGCGTGTCGGGGAAAGAGGCGGAAGGGGACCGGGACGTCCGGCCGGCGCCCCCGCTTCGACGCGGTCCGTCGGGCCGGGAGCACTTCTGGAGGGAGCCGGGGACGCCTTCCGGAGGCTGAGTCCCGGGGGACGTCCGGGAGGGGGCAGGGCGCACGACAGCGCTGTTCCAGGGTGTTCGCGAGCGTCCGGTCCCAAGCTGTGCGCTTGACCCATGGGGAGGGCTCCCCTAGAAAACCGGGGCTTTGCCGTCATCTCCCCCCGGAGGGAACCCCCACATGCGACGACTTGCCCCGATGCTCCTCGCCGCGCTCGCCGTCCTGGCGGTCGCCTGCGAGAAGAAGACGCAGCCCACGGGAGAGGGCGGCGGCCAGCCCGCGGCGCAGGTCCCGGCCACGGCGCAGGGCGGTGGCGCTCCGGCGGGTGACGACGTCATCGTCCTGGGCGAAGTGGGCGCGCTGACGGGCGGACAGGCCACCTTCGGCATCTCCAGCCGCAATGGCATCGCGCTGGCGCTGAAGGAGGCCAACGCGGCGGGCGGGGTGAAGGGCAAGAAGCTGGTGGTGCGCGTCTACGACGACCAGAGCAAGCCCGAGGAAGCGGCCCAGGCCGTCACCCGGCTGATCACCCAGGACAAGGTGGTGCTCATCCTGGGCGAGGTGGCTTCGTCCAGCTCGCTCGCCATGGCGGAGAAGGCGCAGGCGGCGGGCGTGCCGATGATCACGCCCTCGTCCACCAACCCCACCGTGACGGAGAAGGGCGACAACATCTTCCGCGTCTGCTTCATCGACCCGTTCCAGGGCTTCGTGATGGCCAAGTTCGCTCGGGAGAACCTCAAGCTCAACAAGGTCGCGGTGCTCCAGGACAACAAGAGCGCCTACTCCATCGGCCTCACGGAGGTGTTCCGCCAGAAGTTCGCGGAGCTGGGCGGGAAGATCACCGTCACGGAGAGCTACAGCCAGGGCGACACGGACTACCGCGCGCAGCTGACCGCCATCAAGAAGACGCAGCCGGAAGGCATCTACGTGCCGGGCTACTACAGCGAGGTGGGCGTCATCGCCCGGCAGGCGCGCGAGCTGGGCCTGAAGGTGCCGCTGATGGGCGGCGACGGCTGGGACTCCGAGAAGCTCTTCGAGCTGGGCGGCAGCGCCATCGACGGCAGCTACTTCTCCAACCACTACTCGCCGGACAACCCGGACGAGCGCGTGAAGAAGTTCATCGCGGACTACAAGGCGGACTACAACGGCGCGGTGCCGGACGCGCTCGCGGCGCTGGCGTACGACGCCGCGCGGGTCGCCATCGACGCGCTGAAGCGCGCCCCGGACACCAGCGGCCCGGCGCTGCGCGAGGCCATCGCGCAGACGAAGGACTTCCCGGGCGTGGCGGGCGTCATCACGCTGGACGCGAAGCGCAACGCGGTGAAGTCCGCCGTGGTGCTGAAGGTCGCGGACGGCAAGTCCACCTACGTCACCACCATCGCTCCGTAGTCAGGGCCCCCACCCGGCATGTCGCAGCTTCTCCAGCACCTCATCAACGGACTGGCTTCCGGCACCATCTACGCCCTGGTCGCACTGGGCTACACGATGGTGTACGGCGTCCTCAAGCTCATCAACTTCGCCCACGGCGACGTGATGATGGTCGGCGTCTACATGGGCTACGCGACCGCCTTCGCCCTCGGGCGCGAGGCGCAGCGTTCCCTCTGGGGCGTGGTCGTCATCTTCGCGGTGGCCATGGGGGGCTGTGCGCTGCTCGGCTTCCTCATTGAACGCTTCGCCTACCGGCCGCTGCGCGAGAAGCCGCGCCTCACCGCGCTCATCACCGCCATCGGCATCTCGTTCGCGCTGTCGTACGGCTTCCAACTGGACATCGGCTTCCTGCCGGGCGCCTCCCCTCGGGCCTTCCCGGAGGTCATCGTCCCCACCGAGTGGTTCATCGTGGGCGACCGCGACGTGGTGGTGTGGAACTGGCAGGTCATCAGCTTCCTCATCGCCGTGACGCTGATGGGCGCGCTCCAGTTCCTCGTGTACCGGACGCGCTTCGGCAAGGCGATGCGCGCGGTGTCCTGGGACCACCGCACCGCGGCGCTGATGGGCATCCCCACCGACCGCATCATCGCGCTGACGTTCATGCTCTCCAGCGCGCTGGCGGCGGGCGCGGGCCTGCTCTACGCCATCAAGGACACGTCGGTGAGTCCGCTCATGGGCCTGTACGTGGGCCTCAAGGCCTTCGTGGCGGCGGTCATCGGCGGCATCGGCAACGTGCCGGGCGCGGTGGTGGGCGCGCTGCTGCTGGGACTCGTGGAGGAGTTCGTCGTGGGTTACGCGGCCAGCACCTGGCGTGACGCGGTGGCCTTCGGCTTCCTCATCCTGGTGTTGCTGGTGAAGCCGGGCGGCCTCTTCGGCCGGGTCGCGGCGGAGAAGGTCTGATGGCGACCCCTGGCGCGACGACCCTGCCCGACGACATGGCGGGCCCCATTCCCCCGGCGCTGCGCGGCCTGTTGCCCGTGCTCCTTGCGCTGCCGGTGCTGGCGCTGGCCGAGTGGACGCTGGGCGCCTCCCCCTTCGCCACGTATCTCCTGTCCGTCGTGGGGGTGAACATCATCCTCGCGGTGAGCCTCAACATCGTGAACGGCATGACGGGCCAGTTCTCCATCGGCCACGCGGGCTTCATGGCGGTGGGCGCGTACATCGCCGGCGTCACGTCGCTGTCGCTCAAGGAGGTGGCGCTGTCCTTCCTGCCGGTGGCCGCCAGCGACCAGGTGCTCTTCGTGGTGGCGCTGCTCGCGGGCGGCGTCTGCGCGGCGCTCTGCGGCTTCCTGGTGGGGCTGCCGTCCCTGCGCCTGCGCGGGGACTACCTGGCCATCGTGACGCTGGGCTTTGGTGAAATCATCCGCGTCTTCGTGCAGAACACGGAGGCGTTCGGCCGCGCGCTGGGGCTGTCGGGCATCCCGCAGTACTCCAGCGTGGCCATGGTGTACTTCTGGGTCTTCCTGGTGGTGCTGGTGGCCCGCCGCATCGCGGGCTCCAGTCACGGCCGCAGCCTGTGGGCCATCCGCGAGGATGAGGTCGCCGCCGAGGCCATGGGCGTGGACACCACCGGCTACAAGGTCCGCGCGTTCGTCATCTCGTCGTTCTTCGCCGGCATCGCGGGCGGCCTGTTCGCCCACTTCGTGCCCATCATCAACCCCGGCTCGTTCACCTTCGTGAAGTCGATGGAGATCGTCGTCATGGTGGTGCTGGGCGGCCTGGGTTCCACGACGGGCGCCATCGTCGCGGCCATCTTCCTCACGCTCTTGCCGGAGGGCCTGCGCTCGCTGTTCGGCGCGATGGGCGCCGAGGGCAGCCTGGCGCAGAAGGTGGATCAGATCCGCATGCCCGTGTACGGCGTGCTGCTGGTGGTGCTGATGCTGGCCCGCCCCCAGGGCCTGTTCGGCACGAAGGAGCTGTGGGACGTGCTGCCGCGCTGGCTTCCCCGCAGGAAGAAGGGGCTGTCATGAGCGTGGCCGCCACGTCACAGGACGCGATGCTCCAGGCGTCCGGGGTGAGCATCCGCTTCGGGGGCCTCAAGGCCCTCACGGACTTCAACCTCTCCGTGCGCCAGGGGGACCTCCTGGGCCTCATCGGGCCCAACGGCGCGGGCAAGTCCACCGCCTTCAACGTGCTCACCGGCGTGTACCAGCCCACCGAGGGCGAGGTGCGCGTGGCCGGGCAGAAGGTGAACGGCTGGGTGCCGCATCAAATCAACCACCTGGGCCTCGCGCGCACGTTCCAGAACATCCGCCTGTTCCGCGCGCTCACCGCGCTGGACAACGTGAAGGTGGCCTGCCGCGCGCAGGGCGCCCTGCACCCGGTGAAGCTGGGCCAGGCCGCCAAGGTGGGCACGGCGCTGCGCAACTACCGCGACTGGTGGCGCGCGCTCCTGCTCACCCCCGGCTTCCAGCGGGAGGAGCGCGAACTCACGCACCAGGCGGAGCACCTGCTGGACGTGATGGGCCTGTCGCACCGCCGCGACGAGGAGGCGAAGAACCTGCCTTATGGAGAACAGCGCCGCCTGGAGATCGCCCGCGCGCTGGGGACCCGGCCCAAGGTGCTGCTCTTGGATGAGCCCGCGGCCGGCATGAACACGCGGGAGAAGGCGGACCTGATGGTGCTCATCCGCCGGTTGCGCGACGAGTTCTCGCTGGGGGTGCTGGTCATCGAGCACGACATGAAGCTGGTGATGGGCATCTGCGAGACGATCACCGTGCTGGACCACGGAGAGACCATCGCGCGCGGTGCCCCGGCGGCGGTGCGAAGCGACCGCAAGGTCATCGAGGCGTACCTGGGCGACAGCTACCTGGAATCCCACGGAGGCGCGGCGTGAGCGAGCCGGTGAAGGTGCTGGGCGAGCGCCGCGCGTTCGCGCCGCTGCTCACGGTGGAGGGGCTCCAGGTCCGCTACGGCGCCATCCAGGCGCTGAGGGGCGTGTCCCTGCAGGTGGGCAAGGGCGAGATGGTGGCCCTCATTGGCGCCAACGGCGCGGGCAAGACGAGCACCCTGCGCGCGGTGAGCGGCATGCTCAAGGCCGCGGCGGGGCGCATCACGCTGGAGGGCAAGGACACCACGTCCCTCAAGGCGCACCAACTGGTGCCGCGCGGCATGGCGCACGCGCCGGAGGGGCGGGGCATCTTCCCCAACCTCACCGTGCAGGAGAACCTGGAGCTGGGCGCGTACCTGCGCCGGGACACCGCCCGGATTGAGCAGGACATGGAGAAGGGCTTCACGCTCTTCCCGGTGCTCAAGGAGCGCCGCCGCCAGCTCGCGGGCACGCTGTCCGGCGGCGAGCAGCAGATGCTGGCCATCGCCCGGGCCCTCTTGAGCAAGCCGCAGCTCTTGCTCCTGGACGAGCCGTCCCTGGGCCTCGCGCCGCAGGTGACGGAGACCATCTTCCGCACGCTGCGCGAGGTGAACGCCACCGGCGTCAGCGTGCTGCTGGTGGAGCAGAACGCGCACCTGGCCCTCAACGCCGCCCACTACGGCTACGTGCTGGAGACGGGCGAGGTGGTGATGGCCGGCGCCGGCAAGGCGCTCCTGGAGAGCGCCGAGGTCCGGCGCGCGTACCTGGGCGAATAGTTCCCAAAGCCGACTTTCCGGCCTGGGGGCGGTGTCCTCCCCCCGACGCTTGTGGGGGAGGAGGCGCCGCCAGTTCCTCGCCGCGCCTTGAAACTCGGGTAGTCAGCGGCGGAGCACTTCGTCTAGCGTCCGACAGGACATCTCGTTTTCTCCCCATCTTTCACATCAGGAAGCGTGCCCATGCGTCCGTTGTCCCGCCTCCTTCTTGCTTCGCTCACCACCCTCGCCCTCATCGCCGGCGCGTGCGCCAGCCAGCAGAAGACCGACGGCAGCTCCGGTTCCTCTGGCGGCGGTGACGGCCGGCAGGCCCAGTCCACCATCGAAGATGTCCCCAACGAGGGCGGGGACGTCGCCCCCACGGGCCCGGAGTTCAAGGCCTACGACGCGCCCGAAGGCTTCAGCATCGGCATGCCCGCGGAGCCGCAGATCGCCCGCAAGCAGGTCCCGCTGGGCTCCGGCACGGTGTCCACGGCCGCGTACTCGGCTCGGGCCATGGACGTCCTCTACTCCGTGAGCATCGCGGACTACCCGGAGAAGCTCGTGGCGAGCCGTCCTCCCGAGGCCCTGCTGAACGAGGGTCGGGACGGCCTGGCCAAGGAGGTCAACGGCACCCTGAAGGACGAGAAGGACTTCACCCTGGAGGGTGGCTACCCGGGCAAGGCCTACACGGTCAGCTCCCCGACGGTGGGCGAGCTCCGGGCGCGCAACATCCTGGTGGGCGCGCGCATGTACACGCTGCTGGTGCTCTTCAACCCGAACTCCGGCGCGCCGGCCGCGGACGCGTTCTTCGACTCGCTGAAGCTCGTCAATCCGCCGCCGCCGCTGGCCACGGCCGTTCCGGACGCGGGCACGGTGTCGGACGCGGGCACCCTGGACACGGGCGTGGACGCGGGCACGACCGTGCCGGACGCGGGCACGCGCCGCCGCAAGGCGAAGTAGTCGCTTCCACCCGCCGCGCTTCGCTTCTTCCGTGAACCGGGAGGCGTCGCGCGGTGGATGTGTGTCCACCACTCCGCTTCGGGAGGGGTGGATCCTCCGCGGCAGGCCTCCGCTGGATTGCTCCCCCGCCTCCCATCCCTAGCTTCGGGGTGGGTGAGGACGGGGGAGAATCGCGATGATGGCTTGGGTCTGTCTCTTATACA
>NZ_RAWI01000375.1 GCF_003612125.1 Corallococcus praedator | reverse complement strand
GGAAGCCCCAGTCGATGAGGTCCGCCGTACGTCCCCGAGCGCGAGGAGACGAACGCGCCGGCGGACCTCATCGACTGGGGCTTCCTCTTCGACGGGCTGGGGTTCGTGCGCCGGGCGGTGCTGCGGCACTGGTTCCTGGGCCTGTGCATCATCGCGGTGATGAGCGCCCTGGGCTCCGCTGCGGCGAAGCTGATGCCGCGCAAGTACCACGTCGAAACGCGGATGCTGACGTACCGCAACCTCATCATCTCCTCGCTGGTGAACCCGGGCCGCTCCATCCCGGTGGAGGCGGATCAGCCCACGCGCGCCGCGTGGGAGATGGTGCTCAGCCGGGGCAACCTCAAGTCCGTCATCAAGAACGCGAAGCTCATCGAGTACTGGGACAACATGCGGTCGCCCATCAGCCGCCTGAAGGAGCAGTACACGAAGAAGGCGCCGCCCCCCATGTCCGACGCGGACAAGGAAGAGGCGCTCATCGCGATGCTGGAGACCAGCCTCAACGTGATGGCGGAGGGCGGCTCCGGCACGGTGACCATCGGGGTGGACTGGAGCGACCCGCAGATGGCCTTCAACATCGTGGAGGCCGCGTCGCAGAACTTCCTCGACATGCGGCACGACTCGGAGATGGGCGCCATCACGGAGTCCGTCAACATCCTGAAGTCGCAGGTGGAGAACGAAGCGGCGAACATCAAGCAGGCCATCAACGACCTGGAGCGCGCGGTGAAGCAGGCGGACGCGCGCCGCAAGAAGCGGGAAGCGGACCCCAAGCAGGCCAGCGCGCGGCAGGCGCTGTTGCAGACGGACCACGCGCTCGCGCAGCTGAAGTTCCTGGTGCAGGCCAAGCGCCGCGCCATCCGCGACGTGGAGGACTTCAGGAGCCGCCGCCTCACGGAGCTGCGCTCGCAGCTGGCTGAACAGCGCGTCGTCTTCTCACCGCAGCACCCCGTCATCGTGGACCTGGAGCAGCGGGTGGCGACGATGCAGGCGGACTCGCCGCAGCTCACGTCGCTGCGCTCGGAGGAGCAGTCGCTCATCCAGGAGTACCTGCGCATGGGTGGCACGGACGTGGAGTCCACCACCTCGGAGGGCCCGAACCTGGCCGGGTTGGGTGGCCCCATGGCGGGCGCGATGCTGGGCACGCCGGATGATCCGGAGGTGGCGGTGGCCACGGACCGGATGCGCATGGTGGTGATGCGGCACCAGGAGAAGCTGCGCCGGTTGGATCAAGCGCAGACGGAGCTGGAGATTTCGAAGGTGTCCATGAAGCACCGCTACAGCGTGCTGTTGCCGGCGCTCTTCCCGGAGAAGCCGTCCAAGCCGAACCCGAAGCTCATCGCCATCGCGGGCGTGGTGGGCGGGGTGGCGCTGGCGGTGTTCGCGGCGGTGGCGTTGGACATCCTGCGGCGCCGCATCCTGGAGAAGTGGCAGGTGGAGCGGCTCTTGAAGTTGCCGGTGCTGGCGGAGCTGGAACGCCGCTGAAGGTTCAAGCGCGCGGTGGCCTGGAGGCGACGCGCGCGGGGGTGACACTGTGACGGTCTGGACCTGGGTGGACGTGGCGCTGTGCGTGGGGCTCTTGCCGGTGGCGGGAGGCTGCGGCTACCTGCTGCTCTTGACGCTGCTGTCGGGACGCAAGGCAGCGCCGGTGCCGCCGTCGCCCGCGGCGCGCAAGTTCGACGTGGTGATTCCCTCGCACAACGAGGAGCTGGGCATTGCCCGGACGGTGGCGAACCTGTCCGCGGTGGACTACCCCACGCACCTGCGGCGCATCATCGTCGTCGCGGACAACTGCTCGGACGCGACGGCGGAAAAGGCGCGCGAGGCGGGCGCCACGGTGCTGGAGCGCCAGGACGCGGAGAAGCGCGGCAAGGGCTACGCGCTGGCGCACGCCTTCGAGCGCAGCCAGAAGGACGGCTTCGCGGACGCGGTGGTGGTGGTGGACGCGGACACGGTGGTGACGCCGAACCTGCTGCATGCGTTCTCCCGCCGGCTGGAGGACGGGGCGCACGCGGCGCAGGCGCACTACGGGGTGATGAACCCCACGGCGTCGTGGCGCACGCGGCTGATGACCATCGCGCTGGGCATGTTCCACCGGGTGCGCTCCATGGGGCGCGAGCGGATGGGCGTGTCCTGCGGCCTGCGCGGCAACGGCATGTGCTTCACGCACGCGGTGCTCAAGCAGGTGCCGCACGACGCGTTCAGCGTGGTGGAGGACCTGGAGTACGGCATCCGTCTGGCGCGCGCGGGGCACCGCGTGCACTACGCCTGGGAGGCGGAGGTGCTGGGGGAGATGGTGACGGCGGAGAAGCAGAGCCGTTCGCAGCGGCAGCGCTGGGAGGGGGGCCGCGCGCAGATGCGCAAGCTGCACGGCTGGCCGCTCTTGAGCGACGCGCTGAAGCAGAAGAGCGGGCTCTTGTTCGACTTGTCCATGGACGTGCTGGTGCCGCCGCTGAGCCAGTTGGTGCTGGCGACGGTGGCCGGTTCGGTGCTGGCGGCCGGTATCGTGTGGCTGTCGGGGGGAACGGCGGTGGCGGCCTCCGCGCTGTCGGCGTTCGGGCTCACGTCGCTGGCGCTGTACGTGCTGCGCGGCTGGTGGGTGTCCGGCGTGGGCGCGCGTGGCCTGCTGGACCTGGCGTGGGCGCCCATCTACGTGGTGTGGAAGGTGTGGCTGATGGTGCGAGGCCCCGGCGCGGAGAAGCGCGGCGAGTGGGTGCGCACCACGCGCGAGGCGGAGCGACGGTAGTCGCGCGGAAGTCAGGTGCCGGCGGCCGTGGACCGGCGGCGCGGACCTCGCACGGCGGCCGGTGACGCGGACCGGGTCTTCCGAGCCGTCACCTCCCGTGGAGCCCCCAGGGACACCTGGATGGGGCACACGGTGTCCTCCGCGCAGAAGCCTTCAGCCATCAGGGTGGTGATGGCGTGGCGCATGCGGCGCAGGTCGTCGATGCGCGCGTCGATGGCCTGGACCTTCGCTTCCGCGAAGCGGGCCACATCGCGGGTGGGGGCGCCGCGCCGGTCGGACAGGGCGAGGACCGCGGAGACCTCCTTGAGGGTGAAGCCCAGCTCCTGGGAGCGGCGGATGAAGCGCACGCGGATGGCGGCCTCCGGGCCGTACAGCCGCTGGCCGCTCTCGCTGCGATCCAGCGGGGTGAGCAGCTTGCGCCGTTCGTAGAAGCGCAGCGTGGACAGCTTCACCCCCGCGGCGCGAGCGAGGGCGCCAATGCGCAGGGGCGTCACCGGGGATGCTTCAACGGGCCGTCGCAAGGCTGCCATCACGCCACCTCCTGGTGCCGAGGATGACACCGCCCTGCGCGAACATCCACGCCAGCTCCAGCACCAGGAAGACGACGAGCACCCGCGTGGCCCCGTGCGCCAGCGCGAACACCATCCACGAGGAGAACAGCGCCCGGCCCACGGTGTCGAAGGCCCCATGGAACGCGGAGGGCCGGAGGATCCGCACCACCGACCACACCGACACGATGGTCCCGAAGAGGGCGACGAAGAACAGGTGCGTGGGCGTGAACACCGGCAGGGCATCACCGCCCACGGACAGCGCGTGGTGCACCTGACGGATGCCGGAGAGCACCACGTCCGCGGTCCACGGGGTGGCGAACGGCAGGGTGACGACCAGGTCATACAGCGCACTGGCCAGGACGACGCGACGGGACAGGGAGGAGTCAGGGTTCATGCCGAAAACCCTAACCCCTGCACCTTGGTGCAGAGGCAAGCGCCCCTCGTACGACAGGGCTCAGCGGGCCGTCACCGGAGCACCTTCACGGCCCTTCCGCGCGGCCAGCAGGAGACCGCCCTGCGCGAACATCCCCGCCAGTTCCATCACGAGGAACGCGATGAGCACCTGCGTCACGCCCTGCGAGAGCGCGAGCACCATCCACGTGGCGACCACGGCCCGGCCCACGGCGTCCACTGCGCCATGGAACGCGGTCGGCTGGATGACGCGGACCCCCGCCCACAGCACCGCCAGGACCCCGAACAGGGAGACGAAGAACAGATGCATGGGCGTGAACACCGGCATGGCCTCACCGCGCAGCGACAGCGCCTCGTGCGTCTGGCCCATCAGCGAGAGCGCCACCTCCGCCGTCCACGGCGTGGCGAACGGCAGGGTGACGACCAAATCGTACAGCGCGCTGCCACGGATGATGCGGCGAAGCAGGGAAGAGTCGGGGCTCATGCCTGCGACTCTACCGACTTGCCCTGTCACGGCGGCGAAGACCCCGGCACGGAGTGGAAGCTCCGTGCCGGAGGACGCTCATCAGGTGATGCGCTGGAGCTTCCAGTAGGCCGACTTTGCCGACGACTTGATGGGCGGGAACGTCTCCCCCTTGCTCAGGGGAATGACGCGCTCCTCCGCCGTCGGTGCCGGACTGGTCGAGCCGTCCACGTAGCCATCAAACACGTAGTTGCCCGACGTCTCGCACTTCTCGCCCGTCTTGAAACGATCTCCGACCTTCGCCATGACGCTTCCTTTCGCTCCCGGAGTGGGAGGCAGGAGCGTCCATCGAAGCGAATATCCGGACCATTCCTCCGAAGAGGTAGAGGTCCAGGTCACACCTCGCGGCGCGACCGGCGCGGATCCGCCACGAACCTCAGTCCGCCAGCGGCATCCCGAAGTCCGGCTGCCCACGCTCGCCGGACACCCAGCGGTAGACCTCCAGCACCTGCTCCGCCTTCGCGCGCCACGTGAAGTGCTTCTGGATGCGCGCCCGCGCGCGCTCACCCATGGGCCCAATCACGGACGGATCCGCGACCAGCTTCTCCAGCACCCCGCGCACGCGCTGCACGATTTCGTCCGGCGTCCCCATGGGGATCGCGAAGCCCGTGGACGGACTCACGATTTCACCCGGACCGCCGTAGTCCATCACGATGGGCACCAGCCCCAGCGCCATCGCCTCCGCCACCACCGCGCCGCCGAACTCGCGCACGCTCGGGAAGCCGAAGATGTGGTTCTTCGCCAGCCGGCCCTGCAGCTCCTGGTGCTTCACCCAGCCGGCGAACGTGACGCCGTTCTCCAGCCCGCCCCGGGCCACCTGCGCGCGCAGGTTCTGCATCTCCGCGCCGTCGCCGATGAGCTCCACCACCACCTTGCCCTCGCGCACCAGCGGCGCCGCCGCGTCGATGAGCATCGCCATGCCCTTGTACGGCACGAAGCGCCCCACGAACGCCACCCGCAGCGGCTCCCCCGGCTTCGGGGCCTCCGCCTTCGACGCGCCGAAGCGCCGCACGTCGATGGCGTTCTCGGGGATGTACACCGTCTTGTCCTGGTACTCCGCCGCCAGCTGCGAGCGCGTCGCCCGCGAACCCATCATCAGCGCCGCCGCGTTCTTGCGTGTCGACTTGTAGAAGGGCATCAGCTTGTAGACGTCCCGGATGTAGCTCAGCCACTCGCGCTCACGCACGCGCGCATCCCCGAAGCCCTTGGGCCACGGCAGGCCGCCGTTCATCGGACCCATCACGAAGGGCACCCCCGCCTCCGCGCACCGCGCCGCCAGCGTGCTGGGCGTCGTGGGGCTGATGGGCGTGTAGCGGTGCACCACGTCGAATTCCTTCGCGCGGATGCGGTCCCCGAAGCGCCGCCAGAGCAGCTCCTCGAAGTAGTAGTACGGCAGCACGCTCAGCGCCGTGGCCGTCGTCCAGCCCACGCCCGCCTTGCCCCGCAGCACCTCGCCCACCTTCTCCAGCGGGCGCTCCACCAGCGTCGAGTCCAGCGCCGTGAAGTCCTTCCCCTCCACCAGCCCCTGCTTGAGGATGTTCTCGCGGTTTCGGACCTGGGTGACCAGGTGCACGTCCGCCACCTCGGCGAGTGCCCTGGCCAGGGACCAGCCTTCCAGGGGGACGCTCACCCAGTCAGGGTTGCACAGCTCAGCAATCAGGAGGACGCGGGGTCGGGAGCCAGCCATACGCCTTCCGCATCTATCCCAACCCGGGCCCGGGATATAGCCTCCCCCGCATCCGTCCGATGACCTTCGCACCCTCCCGCGCCGCCTGGCTCCAGTACATCGTGATGGTCGCGGGCCTGGGCGCCGTCACCCTGGGTGCCGCCGCCGTGGGTAACGGCGACCCCATCGTGACCCTGGCGCCCACGCTGGCGCTCACGGTGGTGTGGGTCATCTGGAAGCTGCCGCTGCGCTACCTGGCGCTCACGGTGCTCTACCTGGTGCTCGCGGTGGACTACACGCCCGAGCGCCCCCAATCGATGTTCTGGCCCTCGCCGCTGTTCCCCCTGGGCAAGCTGCTCTTCACCCAGATGCATGAGCTGGTGGGCATTGGCGCCCTGAGATTCCCGCTCATCGACGGGCTCATCATCGGGTCCATTGGCATTGGCATCTGGCGGCGGGCGAAGAAGTCCACCATCGACCCGCCCGTGGTGCCCATCCCCCGGCCGCTGGCGGTGGTGCTGGCCATCTCCTTCTTCTCCATCATGTGGATGGAGGTGTGGGGCATCGTCCGGGGCGGGGACATCAAGAACTCGCTGTGGCAGTGGCACCAGGCCGCCGTGCTCCCGCTGGTGGCGATGATGTACCACTACAGCCTGCGCGGGCCGGAGGACTGGCCCGTGGTGGCGCGCACCATCATCCTGGCGGCGCTCACCAAGTCCGCGGTGAGCACGTACTTCGCGCTCGTGGTCATCCCGGCCCAGGGGTTGGAGGTGGAGTACACGACCTGCCACTCGGACTCGATGACGTTCATCTGCGCCATCACGGTGTGCATCGCACGGTGGCTGGAGAAGCCGAAGTCCGGACACGCCATCCGGGGCCTCATCATCATCATCCTGGTGTTCATCGGGATGTTCTTCAACGACCGGCGGCTCGCGTACGTGAGCCTCGTGGGTGGCCTCGCCGCCGCGTACTTCTTCAACCCGTGGACGCCGCTGAAGAAGTTCATCACGCGCGGGCTCATCGCGTGCTCGCCGCTGCTCGTCGTGTACTTCCTGGTGGGGTGGAGTTCGAACAGCAGCGTGTTCAAGCCGGTGGCGACCTTCCGCTCCATCATCGAGGGACAGCACGCCGAAGGAGAGCTGGACTACCGCGACATCGAGAACCTGAACCTCATCGCGACGTGGAACACCAACCCGGTGTTCGGCACGGGCTACGGGCACGAGTTCCTGGAACCCTATCCGCTGCCCAACATCGCGTTCGTGTTCCCCACGTACCGCTTCCATCCGCACAACTCGCTGTTGGGCCTCTTGGCCTTCGGCGGGTGGTTCGGGTTCACGGGCGTGTGGATGTACCTGGTGGTGACGGTGTACCTGTCAGCGCGCTCGTACCACCGGGCCTACGCGGCGGAGCACCGCACGGCGTGTCTGGTCATCGTGGGCGTGGTCGCGTCGTACCTGAATCAGGTGTTCGGAGACATGGGCATCATCTCGTACATCTGCACGTTCCAGGTGGCCGTGATGTCGGTGCTCGCGGGCAAGCTGGCCATGGTGACCGGAGCGTGGCCGTGGCCCCAGCGTGAGAAGGTGCTGGGCCTGAAGCGCGTGGAGCCTCCGCCTCCGGAAGAACCGCGTCCCGTGACGGTGGACGCGGGCCAGGTGGCGTGACGGTGCGTCAGCGCTGGACCGCGAGGATGCGCCACTGCTTCACGTCGATGGCGTAGGTGGAGCTCATGTCCATGACCGGCCCGTCTGAATCACAGGTGTTGTGCCTGGGAACAATGTTCACGAGCAACACGCCTTCGGACGCGGGGGACGTCCACACGTCGTAGGAGTCACGCCGGTAGAGGCAGACCTCATCCGGAGTGGCGCCCTTGTGCGGCTTGATGTCCAGGGGGAGGAAGTCGTCCATCGCCAGTTGGGTCGCGACCACCACGGTGGCGGGGGTCAGCATCCGGCCCTCGGCGGGGAGATCCAACGGGAACTTGAAGCGGGCCGCCTCTTCGGGCGGAGCGAAGACAGGACGCACCGGCCCGCGGAAGAGCGCGCAGGCGGGAAGGGTCAGCGCCAGCAGCAACACCAGCGCCTGCTTCAAACGCCGATGCTGGAACACAGAACGCTCACGCCCCATCTAGTCCTCCACGGGCGTGACGAAGCCCATGTCCTTGTCGCCTTCATGGATGTACCCGACGAGCTTCCACGCCTTGTCCCGTCGAAGATAGACCTCTCCTGGACGACGCTCCCCTTTGTATGGAATCAACTTCGTGAGGGTGCACCCGGAATCGAACTGGATGCGCAGGGACCAGCGCTGGGATTCGGCCCAGCGGTCCTCCCGGGACATCTTCGAGGGGAACCAGGGATGGCTGTGGAAGTCGGCCAGGATGGACACATCACCCCGGTCGTCCCGCACGCTGCTGGGAACGCTGCAACTCTTGCGGCGTTGGTCCGTCCCGACCAGCCTCGTCCGGCCCAAGGGTGAAGGCCAGCTCGCGGAGTACTCCCCGTTACCAAGAGAGTAGAGGACCCCGCAGTACTCCCGGCCGTAGTCCTTCGCCTGGGCGAGGTCCAACGCCATGACCGCCGGGCAGAGCTGGTCGATGACCTCATCGACGTTCGACGACGGCTGCACCGCGGGCCAGGGCCCCTGGACCCAGACCTCGTTTCCCTGACGGCCGAAGAGGACCTCACTGCCGCGCTGCCAGTAGGACGGGGTGCCAGCACAGCCCAGCAGCACCATCACCCCGACACTCCATCTCCACCGCTTGAGCATCCCGCCTCGCCTCTCCCAGACGGGAGGAGGCGGAAAGGCATAGCATGCTCAATTCATCCAAAACGAGATTTGAGTGTAAATCATGAACCACCCACAAACGCCCTTCCACGGCCTCGGCCGCGATGGCGTCGCTCTCCCCACCCGACGTCCGGATGAGACGACGCGCCGGCTCGGTCAACGCGCGGTCGCCTCCGCGAGCCTCGTCGCACGCCCGACGCCACGGAGTTCGCCGCCATCGAGGCCGCGTTCGACGCGTGGCGGGCGCTGTCCTCGACGTGCAGCGACTTCCGCTTCATCCGGGGGAAGGACTGGCAACAGAAGGTGGACGTCG
>NZ_RAWI01000374.1 GCF_003612125.1 Corallococcus praedator | reverse complement strand
GGGGGGCGGCGGTCGGCTCGGGCGCCTTGGCGCGGGCAATCATCGAGCGCACCGAACCGGAGGCGGCGCGCTGCTGCTGGAGGTCAGCGGCGACCTTCGCGTCGACGAGGAGCGCGCGGCCACCGTTCTCCTCCTGCCAGAGCAGGTGGCGGCGCACGTCCAGGAGCACTTCGGCCAGCTCCTGCGAGGATTCGGGCGTGTCGTCGTTCACGGTATCGGATCGGTAGCGGAGGGCCTGCCCCGGCGCAAGGAAGCAGGCGGAGAAGTTGCCCGTACGCTTAGCCCAGGGGCGGGCCCTCCGCCACCTTCCGGGCAGAAGGCCGGGCACGGGTCGGGTCCCGGACAGACTCCTGGCGAACCTTCTTTCCCTCGGGGCGACACACGGGGAAGGTCGGGCGCGGCGGCGGTCTTCCGCCCCTTTCCAGGAGCAGCGCGCAAATGATCAAGGTGGCCATCGTCGTTGGAAGCACCCGGCCGGGCCGCAAGGCGGATGCCGTCGCCAACTGGGTGCACGGCATCGCCAAGAAGCGCACCGACGCCGAGTACGACATCGTCGACATCCAGGACTTCAACCTGCCCCTGCTGGACGAGCCGACCCCACCGTCCCAAGGCAAGTACACCCAGCCCCACACCCTGGCCTGGGCCGCGAAGGTGGCCGCGTACGACGCGTATGTCTTCGTCACGCCCGAGTACAACCACAGCACGTCCGGCGCGCTGAAGAACGCACTCGATTTCGTCTATCGCGAGTGGAACAACAAGGCCGCCGGCTTCGTGGGCTACGGCAGCGCGGGCGGGGTGCGCGCGGTGGAGCAATTGCGCCTCATCGCCGCCGAGCTCCAGATGGCCACCGTGCGCGCCCAGGTGCAACTGTCGCTCTTCACCGACTTCGAGAACTTCGCCGTCTTCAAGCCCGACCCCAGCAAGGAGAAGGGCGTGAGCACCCTGCTGGATCAGCTCGTCTCCTGGGGCACGGCGCTCCAGACCGTGCGCGTGAAGAAGTAGGCCTCATGTGTCCTGGCGGGACCGCTCGGAGGCGGCCCGCCGCAGCACCTCCGCCGTCTCCGGGTCCGCCGGAAAGAACGACTCGATGGCCAGCTCCGCGAGCGTGATGTCCACGGGCGTGCCGAACACCGTGGTGGTGCTGAAGAGGGACAGCCGCCCCAGCGACGTGCGCACGCGCAGGGGCACCACCACGCCCGCGAAGTCGCGCTCCTTGCCCTCCACGGCCGCCTCCGGCACCGGATAACCCCGCAGCTCCTCCAGCAGCGCCGCGAGCGTTGCATCCGCCGTGACGTCCACCTGCCGGTGCAGCCGCGTGAGGACGTGGTCGCGCCACTGGCGCAGGTTCTCGATGCGCGGCGCGAGCCCCGACGGGTGCAGGCTCAGGCGCAGGACGTTGACGGGCGGCTGGAGCACTTCCGGAGGCAGGTCCGAAAGCAGCACGCCCACCGCGCGGTTCGCGGTGACGAGCGTCCAGTGCCGATCCACCGCGAGCGCCGGGTACGGCTCATGGCCCGCGAGCACCAGCTCCACGGCCTCGCGCGTGGCCCGCAGCGCGGGGTCGTCCAGGGGGCGCTCGGCGTAGACGGGCGCGAAGCCCGCGGCCACCAGCAGCCCGTTGCGGTCTCGCAGGGGCACGTCCAGTTCCTCCGCCAGGTGCAGCAGCATGTCGCGGCTGGGCTGGGAGCGGCCGGTCTCCAGGAAGCTGACGTGACGGGTGGAGACCTCCGCGCGCAACGCGAGATCCATCTGGCTCAGGCCCCGCCGCTGACGCCAACCGCGCAGCAGCTCTCCGACGGGACGGCTCTGCTGAAGGCTGGTCATGGCCCGAAGATAGGGGGCGCACGTCATCGCTTCCATTCCCTCGGAGGTAATCGACAGCGCACGGGCCGGCTCGCATCTTGTGCCCCGTCGTCTCCAACCTCCTCGCAAGGGAACGTGTGCCATGAGTCTCAAGAACGTGTCGGGAAGCCTGTTGCGTCGCGCGCTGCTGCTGGACGGCGTCGCCAGTGGGGCCATGGGCCTGTTGATGGCGGCGGCCGCGGGCCCCCTGGGTCCCCTGCTGGGATTGGAGCCCGGGCTCCTGCGCGCGGCGGGACTGGGGTTGATTCCGTTCGCCCTGCTGCTCGGGTACCTGGCGTCGCGGGACACCCTGCCCGCGTGGCCGGTGTGGTTCGTGGTCGCCGTGAACGGGCTGTGGGTGGTGGACAGCGTGCTCCTGATGACCCACGGCCCCACGACGCCCACGGGGCTGGGGATGCTGTTCGTCGCGGCGCAGGCGGCGGCGGTCGCGCTGTTCGCGGCGCTGGAGTACGCGGGCCTGCGGCGCGGCACCGCGGCCCTGGCCTGAGCCGGTGTCGGATCCGCGCGGCGGGGCTTCACGTCATGCCGCGCGGGCGCCGGGGCGTTGTTATCCTGACGAGACATGGCCTCCTTCCTCCGTCCCTGGCTCATCGCCGCCGTCCTCTCCGCTGGAGCCTCCGGGTGCGCCACCCTGGGCGGTGCCGGGGGCAAGGGCCTGGTGACGCTGCACTACGGCTGGCCGGAACAGGCGTCCATGCGGGTGACCCACACCCTGGACGTGCGGACGGACTGGAGCGGCCGGACGACGGCGCAGCGCCGGTTCACGATGACGCTGGGCCCGGTGGACGACGAGGGCCAGCGGCGGTTGTCCTTCCACGACGTGGAGCTCATCGAGTCCCCGGTCCCCACCTTCGTCGAGCCCCTGGCCACGGGCATCATCGACGCGCAGGGCGACTTCCAGGGCATTGATCCGCTGGAGGACAGCCCCGCCCAGGCCTTCCTGGACGCGCTGCCGCTCAGCCCACGGAAGAAGGCCCAGATGACCCGAGGCATCGCCGCCGGGCTGGAGCAGGATGTCCGGGACAAGTGGAACCAGTGGGTGGGCAGCTGGCACGGGGCGCGCCTCAAGCCAGGGAAGCTGGAGGTCATCGCCTCGACGATCAATGTGGGCGCCGGTCGCAAGAAGGTCAAAGAGGTCCCCGCGGAGGAGCGCCAGCAACTGGACGTGGGCGTGCCCTGCTCCGACGCGGATCCGGAGCCCCGGTGCGCGCGGCTGCATGTCGTGCGGGAGCCCGTGGGACAGACGGACGAGACGGAGGGAACCTACGCGCGAGTGGAGCTGGAGCTGGTGACGGACCCCGCGACGCTGCTGCCGCACTCGTCGCGCATCATCCGCATGGACCGCGTGGACTGGAATGGCCAGGGCGGCGAGCCTGACTTCCATGAGTCCGTGCACGTGGAGCAGCACACGTTCATCCACGGCATGGACACCACGGCGGGCCCCATGGCCCGGGTGCTCCCGCGTCAGCCCATGCCCACCTCGCTGAAGTAGTCCAGAAACGCCCGGATCCGCGCCGGCAGGTGCCTCGCGGGATCCAGGAACACCGCGTGGAAGACCACGGTGTCCCCCGGGTTGCGCTCCTCCAGCACCGGGACCAGCCGTCCGGCCGCCACGTCCTCGCGCACCTGGAAGGCCGCGATGCGCGCGAGGCCCGTGCCCACGAGCGCCAGCCGCCGCAGCGCTTCGCCGTCGCTGGCCTGCACGTTGCCGGCGCAGGGGACGTTCACGACGGCGCCGCGCTCCACCACGGGCCAGTGCTCCAGGGTGGGCACATGGCTGGCGCTCATGCGGTTGTGGCGCTCCAGCTCCGCCACCGTCTTCGGCGTGCCCGCGCGCTTCAGGTAGTCCGGCGCGCCGACGATCATCTTGCGCGTCTCCCCCAGCCTGCGCGCGATGAGGTTGGAGGACTTGAGCGGGCCCGCGCGGATGGCCACGTCCGCGCGCTCCTCCAGCAGGTCCACCACCTGATCCGTGAGCGCGACGTCCAGCGTGATGCCCGGGTTGCGCGCGAGGAACGCGGGCACCTGGGGCAGGAGGAAGTGCGTGCCATAGGGGACGTTGGTGTTGACGCGCACGCGGCCCGACGGCGCCTCGTTGGTGGCGACGCCGCGCTCGGCTTCCTCCAGCTCCGCGAGCACCTGGACGCTGCGCTCGTAGAAGACGCAGCCCTCCGAGGTGAGCTGGAAGCCCCGGGTGTTGCGGTGGAGGAGGCGCGCTCCCAGGCGGGCTTCCAACCGGGCGACCAGCTTGCTGACCGCCGACGGCGTCATCCGCAGCGTGCGCGCCGCGGCGGAGAACCCCTCCTGTTCGACGACCCGGACGAAGACTTCCATCTCTCCGGAGCGGTTGATGTCCAGACGCGCCATGGAATTGAACTCACAAGTGCTGTGCCCACGGAGTGCCTGTCCGGTGCCAGCGCCCGCGAATACTAGACCTCTTGCGGCGCCGGAAGCGCTCCCACAACGGGCCGCGTGGAGGACAGCATGCGCACGCACAAGAACGTGGCCCTGGTCGTCGGGGCCCATGGAATCATCGGACTCAACCTCATCGCCCACCTGGAGACACTGGAAGGCTGGGAGGTCATCGGCCTGTCCCGGCGCGGCGGCGAGGATCGCGACAGGGTGCGCTACGTCTCGGTGGACCTGCTCGACGCGGAGGACTGCCGCAAGAAGCTGGGCGGCCTCACGCAGGTGACGCACCTCTTCTACACCGCGTTCCAGGACCGGCCGACCCCCGTGGCGATGGTGGCGCCCAACCTCGCCATGCTCGTCAACGTGGTGGAGGCGGTGGAGCCCGTCGCCAAGGGGCTGAAGCACGTGAGCCTGATGCAGGGCTACAAGGTCTACGGCGCGCACCTGGGCCCGTTCAAGACGCCGGCCCGGGAGACGGACGCGGCCCACATGCCGCCCGAGTTCAACGTGGAGCAGCAGGACTTCCTGGAGCAGCGGCAGCAAGGCAAGGCGTGGACATGGTCGGCCATCCGTCCGTCCATCGTGGCCGGCTACGCGCTGGGCAACCCGATGAACCTGACGCTGGCCATCGCCGTGTACGCGGCGATGTCGAAGGACCTGGGCCTTCCGCTGCGCTTCCCGGGGACACCGACCGCGTACGACATCCTGCTGGAGGTGACGGATGCCGGGCTTCTGGCGCGCGCCACCGTGTGGGCCGCCACGGAGCCGAGGGCCGCCAACCAGGCGTTCAACATCAACAACGGCGATCAGTTCCGGTGGAGCGAGATGTGGCCGAAGATCGCCCGCTCGTTCGACCTGGAGGTGGCCCCTCCCCTGCCCCTGTCGCTGGTGGACGTGATGGCGGACAAGGGGCCGCGCTGGAACGCGATGGTGGAGAAGCACGGGCTCGCGCGCCATTCGTACCAGGACGTGTCCGCGTGGCCGTTCGCCCAGGGTGTGTTCTCCACGGGCTACGACTTCGTCGCGGACGGCTCCAAGGCCCGCCGGTTCGGCTTCCACGAACATGTGGAGACGGAGGCGATGTTCCGCGACCTCTTCGCGGACTTCCGCCGCCGCAAGCTCATTCCCTGAGCGGCCTCCGGGCGTGGGACGGGGCCGCTCCCGGGACGCTCAGAGCACGGCCCGGGCCTTGAGGATCTCCTCCAGGAGCGGCACGGCCTTCGCGCCCTGGTTGTCATCCACCAGGAGCGCGGCGCTGACGTAGCGGCGAAAGGCGCCCTCGGGGGTCCCCGCCCCGGGCAGCTCCGTCCCCTGGGAAGACAGGGCGTGCTCACAGGCGTGGATGACGCGCGTGTGCAGGTAGCGCGACAGGTCCAGGAACAGCGTGTTCGCCGGCGCCTGCTTCGCCCAGGCCAGCACGTCGCGGCAGTAGTCCGCGCCGCCCTCGCCCTTCATGTACGCGCGGTAGCCGTCATACGACGGAGCGCCGGACGCGCCCACGTCCGCGTAGTGCCGCGCGCTGATGAAGCGCAGCTGCGTGTCCCCTGCGGCTTCCACCCGCGTCTTCCACTCCGGCGACTGCCGCGCGCGCGCCAGCGCCCGGAGGTAGAGGTCGAAGTTGTCCTTGAGGTGCAGCAGGTGCTCCGGCAGCCAGTGGTCCGTGAAGGGCCGCAGCTCCCGCTCCGCGTCCGGGATGGGCACCAGCGCCAGCGCCGTCATCCCGTAGGAGGCCCGCAGGTTCGGCTCCACGGAAGGATCCAACGCGCCCCGGGCCAGCGCCCCGCGAACCTCCGCCTCCGGGGTTGCTTGGCGGAACGCGTACAGGTGGCCGTGTTCGAAGAAGTCACTCTGGTAGAGCGAGGCGAAGCCCGCGCGCAAGAGCGCCGAGTGGATGTGCCGCACCGGCACGAAGGGCTCCGGCTGCTCCAGCCCCGTGGTGATGTGGAAGTCCCACAGGTTGGTGTTCATCTGGAGCACCCCGTCCGGCGCGAGCCGCGCCAGCGCCAGGGAGAAGAACTCCTGGCTGACACAGTGCGCGGGCAGCTGCTCGCCGGAGAAGATGTCCACGACGATGTAGTCGTACTCCTGGGTGTCCTCGCGCAGGAACAGGCGCGCGTCCTCCACCACCCGGCGGACGTTGGGGCTGCGCATCGCCGGCACGTAGCGCTGCGCCAGGTCCATCACCAGCGGATCAATCTCCACCGCCGTGATGCGCGCCTGGGGGTTGGCCTCCAGGATGGCGGACACCACCCCGCCCAGCGCGGTCCCCAGGATGAGGTAGCGCCCGGCCCCGCGGGAGAGGCCCACGTTCGCGTAGGCCGTGGTGAACTGATCCTTCAGCGGCTGGCCCGGGTAGACGGTGGAGTGCACGTAGTCGCGCGACGGCATGAACTCCAGCTTCTCGTCCCCGTCGCCGTCCTGGGAGCGGAAGATCTTCACGTTCCCGTAGAGGGATTCGGATTCGAAGACGGGGCGCTCCGCCGCTGAGGCGGGGGCCCGCGCGGCCCAGGCGTCACGCAGGAGGGGCGTGGCCACCACCGCCACCAGCAAGACGCCGCCCGCGAGCGCCGTGACGGGCGCGCGCTTGCGCACCAGCACCAGCCCCGCCACCACGATGAGCCCCAGCGACCCGATGAAGATGCCCAGCGTCGTGGGCACGCCCAGCAGGGGGATGAGCACGAAGGAGGGCAGCGTCGTGCCCACGATGCTTCCCACGTTGGACACCGCCATCAGGTTGCCCGCCGTGGCGCCCACCCCGCGCGGGTGCGTGGCCAGGAGCCGGATGAGGAACGGCGAGACGTGGCTCAGCGCCAGCATGGGCCCCATGTAGAAGATCAACGTGGCGACCGCCGGTGGCATCAGGTGCCCCGCGAGCCCGCTGGAGAAGACCTTGCGCAGGTCGAAGCTGAAATCCAGCAGCGGTTCGGAGAGCAGCCCGCCCGTCACCCAGACATACACCACGGCCAGGGAGATGACCCCGAGCAGGAACTCCAGCGGCGCATTGCGCTGGGAGAAGCGTCCGCCCAGGAAATAGCCCGCCGACAGGGCAATCATCACCAACGCGAGCAGGACGCCCGTCACATAGATGGATGAGCCGAACGTGGTCTGGAGCACCCGGAAGGCACACATCTCCAGCAACATCACGTTGAAGCCACCCAGGAACGCGAGCCCATGCAGGTACACCGAGAACAGGCGTGAAACAGGTTGCGGCTCAGCGGAAGTAGACATGTCCGATATCCAGCGGGAAGAGAGGGGTGAAGGCAAAGCATTCGCTGTCCGCGTTCCACGGACCCGCGCCCATCAAAGCAAACGTGTCAGACATTCATTGCATCATGCGCCCCACCAGCAATTGAGAGACGCCTGTGGCAGGATGGAACTCCCATTGAATCCGCGAAACAGCGTGAGCAATCCGACTTCATGACAAGTACGCAGACATCGCGCCGCGGCCTGGCGACGTTCGGGGTGTTGTGGTTGGGTCAGCTCGTGTCCATCCTGGGTTCGGGTCTGACATCCTTCGCGCTGGGCATCTGGGTGTATGAGCAGACAGGCTCGGTGACGCAGTTCGCGACGATGACCCTGTGCGCGGTGGCGCCCATCGTGCTGCTGTCGCCCGTTTCGGGCGTGGTGGTGGACCGGTGGGACCGCAAGCGGGTGATGCTGGTGAGCGACACGCTGGCGGCCCTGAGCACGCTGAGCCTCATGGTGCTGTACACCGGCGGGAACCTGCGCCTGTGGCACGTGTACCTGGGCGTCTGCGTGACGGCCGTGGCGGAGTCCTTCCAGGAGCCGGCGTTCATGGCGGCCTCCACGGTGCTCATCCCCGAGCGCCACCTGGGCCGGGCGAGCGGGATGGTGCAGCTGGCGCAGGCGGCGGGCCGCACGCTGGCCCCTCCCCTGGCGGGGCTGCTGGTGATGCACCACGGGCTGTCCACGGTGATGACCCTGGATTTGGTGGGGTTCGCGGTCGCGGTGGTGACGAACCTGGTCGTGCGCGTGCCCCGGCCGACGCGCAGCGCCCAGGGGGAGCAGCAGGCCCGCGAGAGCCTGGGCTCCAACCTCACGTTCGGCCTGCGCTACATCCTCCAGCGGCGCGGGCTGATGGGGCTGCTGGCCTACTTCTCCATCGTCAACCTCACGCTGGGGCTGGCGGAGATCCTGGTGACGCCGCTGGTGCTGAAGGCGTTCACCCCGACCCTGCTGGGACAGGTGCTCGCGTGCAGCGGCGTGGGCATGCTGGTGGGCAGCGCGCTGATGACCGTCTGGGGCGGCCCGAAGCGGCGGCTCACCGGCATCGTGGGCGCGGGCATCCTCTACGGCGTGAGCCTGATGCTCGCGGGGCTCCAGCCCTCGCTGCCGCTCATCGCGGCGGCGGCCTTCCTGCTGACGTTCTTCAACGCCCCCATCGCGAGCTGCAGCCAGGCGCTGTGGCAGTCGCTGGTGCCCGCCGATCTCCAGGGTCGCGTGTTCTCCGCGCGCATGGCCCTGGCGTGGTTCTCCACGCCGGTGGCGTACCTCATCGGCGGGCCGCTGGCGGACCACGTCTTCGAGCCCGCCATGCTGCCGGGCGGCGCGCTGGGGCCCGTGTTCGGCGGGCTGCTGGGCACCGGCCCGGGCCGTGGCATCGCGCTGATGCTGGTGCTGATGGGCCTGCTGGCCGTGATGGCCGCCTTCGTGCTGCCCCTGTACCGGCCCGCGCGCGAGCTGGAGTCCACCGCCCCCCAGGCGCCCCCCCGCGCGGTCAGCCC
>NZ_RAWI01000373.1 GCF_003612125.1 Corallococcus praedator | reverse complement strand
GGGGGAGGGCAGGGGCGGCGTGGCGCTGCTCACCGCCATCCGCGACGTGCTGGAGCTGTGCCGCGCCGTGCCGGAGCTGCGGCCGGGCCATCCCGCGCTGTGCGAGGCGTCCGCGCGGTTCCTGGAGCAGGCGCTGGAGATGAGCGCGTCCGCGGCGGAGGGGCTCGCCTTCGAGGACGGCGTGAAGATGGAGTGGCTGGTCGGGCTCGCGGAGAACCTGGAGGAGGAGCTGGGGGTGATGGGCTCGCTGGCGGTGCTCCTCACGGAGACCGTGCCCGCCCTGCACGAGCCCCTGCGCGATGCCGACCGGAACACGCGCCAGCGGGTGGTGACGGCGCTGCGGCGTCGGGTGTCGGCGGCGTTCCCCGCGGGGACGGCCCGGGGGCGCAAGGATCCGTTGGATGCGCTCTCCGCGGATTCGCGGCGCCTCACGCAGTTGGAGAAGGCGCTGACGGCGCTGGACCCCGCGCAGGCCGGATTGAAGCAGGAGCTGCTCAAGCCGCTGAGCGTGGCGTACGCGCGCGAGGTGCTGGGCGCGACGCCGTTCGAGCGCATCGAGCAGTACGGCCGAGCGGTGCAGGCCGTGGCGGAGAACCTGCGGCGCGAGGGCGTGACGGCCGAGCCGGTGCTCGTCGAGTGCCGCGAGCTGATGGAGACGCGCCTGAAGGAGCACGCCCGCGTGCTGTCGCGCGAGGTGGCGAGTCCGCCTCCCGCGCCCACGGCGGTGCTCAACGGCGACGCGTACACCTACTACCGGGGGGAGCTGACCACGCAGGCGCCGGATGGGGAGCTGGCGGCGCTGGTGGGCCTGGACGGTCAGTTGATGGCGGCGCGCCCTGCTTCCGCGGCGGCGTTCCTCTCCGACACGGTGCGCGCGGCGGTGGCCCAGGCCGAGCTGTCCTTCCTCCAGTCGCGCATCAAGTACCTGCGCAGCTGGCTGACGCAGCTGTTGTCCGCGCTGCCCACGCCGGAGTCCCTGACGGCCCGTGGCGACGCGGAGCGCACCTTCGAGCGGCTGGTCCGAAGCCGCTTCCCGCTGCTCGCGCTCAAGGAGGGGGAGCTGGTGCGGCTCAAGGCCACCCTGGGCATGCTGGAGACGCTTCCGGGCGAGCTGGGCACCAGCGCGCACAAGCTGTCCGCCCAGCTTCGCGGCATTGACGAGGACTTCGGACGCTTCAGCCGGCAGGTGCTGGAGCGGCGGACCGCGCTGTGAGCGTGGCACCGGTGGACGGAAGGCGGCGCTGAGACGTGCTGGCGCGGCGACTCACCCAGCTGCTGCAGCGCCTGGATGCGCTGCGCCAGCCCGCGACACCGGGCCGGGTCGGCGCGTCGTGGTCCTGGCCCTTCGGCCGCAAGGTGAAGGGGCCGGAGGACCTGTCCCTGCCGGTGCTCGTTGCGCTCGACCGGGAGATGGATCGGGTGGGCATCCACACCGCCGCGGATGCGCGGCTGCTGCTCGCGTTGGGCACCCAGCGGGGCAGGGCAGGGGTGCTCGCGCAGGGACTGGCGGGGCGCGCGGCCCAGGCCCTGGAGGAGTTCGAGGAATGTCTGCGCCGCGTGGAGCGGGCGCACCGCTCCGGGGAAGTGCCGGCGGGCGCGCTCACCGCGCTGGACCGGGGCTTCGTGCGACTGGCCCGCGCGGTGAAGGTGGCGGACCTCTTCGGACGCCCGCTGGCGCCGCTGGAGGAAGAGGCTCCGTTCGAGATCTTCGACCGCCCAAGCGACACGGATCGCCAGCGGCCGCCTGTCAGCGCGAAGCTGGCGGTCGCGGAGCTGCTGGCCATGCGTGCGCGTGAGAACGTCATCGACCTGGTGCAGAAGCGGCGCGACCTGGACCTGGCCCACGAGATGCTCCTCCGCCTGGGCACGGACGCGGACCGTGCCCGGAGCATGGCCCTGCGCAACGACGTGGCGGAGGCGCGCGAGCGCGTGCGCGAAGTTCCTCCCACGCGCTCTCTTGAAGCGCTGGTGCGGGGCGTGCGTGAGACCGCCCACAAGGATCCCCGGGGCGCCTACCGGTCGTTGCAGGGCCTCTACGAGCGCGCCCTGGAGGCCGGAGACTCGGAGCTGGCCGCCGCGGCCCGGAGCGCGCTCACCCCGTTGCTGCCCCCGGAGCCCCGGCTGACGCGGATGGTGGAGAACGCGGAGTCGGAGTCGCTGGTCCGGTGGCTCGGGGAGGCGGACGACGCGGCCGAGGACGTGGAGCGACAGGCGGAGGGCGGGCCGGACGAGCGGCTTGCGGACCTGGCGTTCTCGCTCCAGCCGGAACAACTGGCCACGTTCGACCTGGCGGCCGGGTGCGCGCGCTTCTTCGACGTGGAGGATTCGCTGACGGAGGAGATCGTCGAGTCGAACGCGTCCGCCGCGCGAGCCGTTCCGCGCCAGGTGCCGTATCCGACGCAGACGATGTCGTTCGCGACGACGGGCAGCCTGGACGAGATCCACCAGTTCGTCATCACGGACCCGCGACGGATCCTCCAGGACCTGGCCGCGCACCGGCAGCTCGTCCGCACCTACCTGGACGACGCGCCTCCGCCCAAGCCGCGCAAGGTGAAGCGCACCGCCGTGCGCGTCTACGTCTGTGACGCGTCCGGCTCCATGCACGGCGCGCGGGCGCGCTTTCGCGATGCGCTCATCATCGCGGAGCTCAACAACCTGCGGGTCAAGGCCCGGCGCGACGAAGCCTTTGATCCGCTCTACTTCAGTTTCTTCAACGACGTGCCCACGGAGCTGGCCCGCGTGGACACCGCCGCGGAGGCGACGCGGCAGATTGAAAAACTCTTCCGCGACTCGCCCGCCGAGGGCCAGACGGACATCTCCCTGGCCCTGCTGTCCGCGTTCGACTCCATCCGCGCCGCGCAGGGCAAGGACCCGTACCTCGCCCGCGCCACGGTGGTGCTGATCACCGACGGCGAGGACCGCGTGGACCTGGACCTCATCCGCCGCACCCGCGCGCCGATGGGCGCCCTGGACATCGCGCTGAGCTTCATCTCGCTGGGCGAGGAGAACGCCGACCTCAAGTCCCTGGTGCTCGAGCAGCGCGCCGCCGGAGGCCGCGCCTTCTACCACCCGCTCTCCGACGAGGAGATCCGCTGGGCGCGCACGGAGTTCGACACGCCCTGGCGTACGCTGCTGCCGCGCGACGTGCCGGCCACGATGGAAGCGCTGGAGGCGCTGGGGCCGCACCTGGATGCCTTGGAGGCGGTGGCCTCCGGGCGTGCGCCCCTCGCGGGCGTGGCGGTGGAGGCGTCCTTCGACGCGCTCTTCCCGGCGGTGCCCGCGCCGTCCCCCGGGCCGGAAGTTCCTGGCGCGGACCTCGCGGCGCGCGTGGTGGACATCCTGGAGGCGGTGGGCGAGGCCGCGTCGCTGGCGCCCACGGACCGGCGCGCGACGGAGAGCGTGGTGCTGCTGCAGCACCTGCTGTCCGTCTATGGACTGACGCCCGCGCGCTACCTGGCGGTGCTGTCCGGCGGCGATCGCCCGGTAGCGACCGCGCTCGAACGCGTGCGACTGCTCTGCCGTCCATTCGGGTAGGCTTCGGGCCTCAAGGCACGCGCCATGTTCGGCTTCCTCAAACGCAAGAAGACGCCTCCGGCGCCCGTGGATCCCCTGGCCACGTTCGACCGGCTCATCGAGGACCTGGAGCGCCAGGCGGCGGAGGTGCGCAAGTCCGCCGCCACGCTGCTGGCCCTCAAGGGAGCACTCGCCCGAGGGGTGACGCGCTACACGGCCCGCCTGGGCGACATCGCCGGCAGGTGCCAGACGGCCCACGACCGGGGCGACGCGAAGGGCGTGGGCGTGCTGGAGCGCGACCGCGTGCAGACCGAACGCCTGCTGGAGTCCACGCGCGAATCCCTGCGCCGCGCGGAGCGGGACGCGGAGCTGCTGCTCTCCGCGGCCGGAGACCTGGGCGAGCGCGTGGCCGACCTGCGCATCGAACGGGAGAGCGCGTCCGCGCGCATGGCCGTGGGCGGCGTCATCACCGACACGCTGCGCGAGCAGGTGGAGCGCTTCGACCGGGTGCTCGCGCTGGAGGCCGCGCGCGACGAGGTGGAGAAGGCGCACGCCCTGGCGGACATCTACCGCGAGGAGCACGGCCCCGCCGCGACGCCCGAGCGCGCGAAGGAGTAGGGCAGGGGCCTCAGGAGCGCCGCGCCGTCTGGTGCAGCTCCAGCACGATGCTGCCGCCCTTGAGCAGTCGCACCGCGCCGGACGTCTGGCTCACCACCAGCGCGATGCAGTGCGTGGTGGAGGTGATGCCCGCGGCGGCCGCGTGCCGCGCGCCCAGGCCCAGGGGAATCTTCACCGTGTCGTCGTTGGCGGACAGGTAGCGGCCGGCGGACAGCACCACGCCGTCCTCGCGGATGACGAACGCTCCGTCCAGCACGGAGAAGTTCTTGATGGCGTCGCGGATCTTCGGGTCGAGCACGTTGCGCTCGGCCTCCGACAGGCCCTGGAACGGGTTGATGGTGAGCTGCCGGCTCTTCTCCAGGACGCTCGTGTGGTCGCCAATCGTGATGATGGTCCCGATGGGGTGGCCCTCGAAGCCCTCCTGGCCGATCTGGAGCGCCAACTGGATGAGCGCGTCCACCACCTGCGAGTTGAACTCCTCGCCCAGCTTCACGCCCTCGATGGCCAGCCGGTCGTCCAGCGAACCGCCAATGCGCATCTGCATCAACGTGTCCGGTGCCCGACCCACCTTTCCCGTCATGCACAACACCAGGTCACCTTCCTTGAAAGCACCCTGGGAAAGCGCGGACACGAGCGCTACCTTCACCCGCTCGGTGCGCGAGTAGTCGTAGGCGGGAATGACGAGTGCGCGTACCTTCTTGCGCTGGTGCTCGTGCGCCAGCGCCTCCAGCGTCACCGCGTACACGAGCTTCTTGCGGGCAGGACGACCCCGCAGGTCCTCGGGAGGAATGGGCGTGTCACAGATGTAGAGGAAGTGGTCGACGTCGCTCTTGGCGGCCAATGTCAGCGCCGAGCGCAAGAATTCCCGATCGAACTTCGTGTTGTCGCTCAAGCCGCCCCTCGTGCACCTATAAATTCCAGCAGGTCAGCTTGACACTGCAAGGTGCATAGATAAAGCTTTCGGGCCCTTTTTTTCAGGGGCCAGGCCCCCTCTACCCGCCCCACCTGGAGCGCAGGCTGTGAACCAGAAAGATCTCAAGCGTTACAAGAAGATGCTCGAGGACAGTAAAGCGAGCCTGCTCGAGAGCGCGAAGAAGACCCTGGTGGAGGAGTCTTCCTTCGACACCGACGACCTGCCGGATGAAATCGACCAGGCCGCCTCCGAGTACACCCAGTCGATGGTCTTCCGTCTGAGGGACCGCGAGAAGTTCCTGCTGCAGAAGATCGACGGCGCGCTCAAGCGCGTCGAGGACGGCACCTTCGGCATCTGCGAGCGCTGCGAGGAGGACATCTCCCCCAAGCGTCTGGATGCGCGTCCGGTGACGACGCTCTGCATCCGCTGCAAGGAAGAGCAGGAGAAGAAGGAGAAGTCCTACGGCTGACGCCGGAGCGTGAAGGATGCTGGCCGCACGGGCCCTGAAGCGCCGTGCGGCCATGTCGCCTTCATGCGGCAGGGCCCTTCAGGGAAGTCCGCTCAGGCGACGACGGCCTGGATTTCCACGCGCAGCAGCTGGCGGCCGATGAGGAAGTGGTCGCCGTTGTCCACGAACGTCGGCCCGGCGAGCCGGATGAACGTGCCGTTGGACGAGCCCACGTCCCGCACCATCAGCCGGTCCCCCCGCACCTGCAGCAGCGCATGCCGCCCGGACACGAAGCCGTCCGTGGGGAAGGCGATGTCGCCCTGCTCGCGACCCAGCAGGTTGTCGCCGTCCTTGAGCGGGAAGGCCGCGCCGCGCAGGCCGCCCTCCAAAAGCTGGATGAGCCGCAGCCGGTAGCCGGGATCCGGTGAGCCCCACACCTGCGTGCCGCCGGGCCCGAGCGCCGCGGTGGGGATGGGCTCCAGCACCAGGCGCTGACGGCCCAGGCGCAGCTCTCCGCCCGCGGGCAGCTCGCGCTCCTGACGCAGGCGCACGAAGACGCCGTTGGCGCCGCCCACGTCCTCCACGGCCAGCCGGGCGCCGGAGAAGAAGAAGCGCGCCTGCACGGGCATGATGAAGGGGTCGTCGTTGAGCGCGATGTCCGCCTGCTGGCCGCAGGTGAGGGTGTCGCGCTGCATGCGCACGAGGGACTCGGGGCCGCCGTCCGCCCGCACGACGCGGATGGACACCTGCGGGCGCGAGGAGACGTGCGCCACGGCCATCACCATCGTCCCGGAGCGCAGCGCCGAGCCGCAAGCGCGGCATACGGTGGCATCCCGGGAATTCTCGGTGTCACAGCGGGGGCAATAGTCCACGGCGTCCATGAGAGGCCCTCTTCTAGCAGGCTGGAGCGGTGTTGGGGGGCCCGGCGCGCATGGCTTGCTCCGCACCCGAAGGGCATGGTGAAGTCCCGACCCCACCTACTGGACGCTGACGTGTACTGCCCTTCCTGCGGCGCCGACGCCGAAGACTCTTCCCGCTACTGCCCCGCCTGCGGCGCGACGTTGTTGCGCGCGGCGGAGGGCGGCGACGAGTACGTCGGCAAGACGATTGCCTCCAAGTACCGGGTCGAGGCCCTCATCGGCGAGGGCGGCATGGGCAAGGTGTACCGGGCCCGTCAGCTCGCACTCGACAAGGTGGTGGTGCTGAAGGTGCTGCGCCACACGCTCTTGTCGGACGAGCGCACCGTCGCGCGCTTCCAGCGCGAGGCGAAGGCCGCCAGCCGGCTCAATCACCCCAACTCCATCAGCGTGCTGGACTTCGGTCAGGCGGACGACGGCGCGCTCTTCATCGCGATGGAGTACGTGTCCGGGCAGGACCTGCATCAGATCCTCAGCCGCGAGTGGCCGCTGGGTGAGGCGCGCGTGGTGCGCATCGCCCTGCAGATCCTCAGCGCGCTGTCGGACGCGCACGGCGCGGGCGTCATCCACCGGGACCTGAAGCCCGAGAACATCATGGTGGAGCAGCGCCGCAACGAGCCGGACTTCGTGAAGGTGCTGGACTTCGGCATCGCGAAGATCACCGACGTGCAGGACGAGGGGCCGGCCCTCACGCGCGCGGGCTTCGTGTGCGGCACGCCCGAGTACATGTCGCCGGAGCAGGCGCGGGGCGCGGTGCTGGACTACCGCTCGGACCTGTACGCGGTGGGCGTCATCCTCTACCAGCTCACGACGGGCCTCCTGCCCTTCGAGTCCGATTCGGCGGTGGGCTTCGCCACCAAGCACCTCACCGAGGAGCCGCCTCCGCCCTCGCGCCGCCGTCCGGAGGCGCGCATCTCCCCGGGGATGGAGCGCCTCATCCTGCGCGTCCTGTCGAAGGACCCGGATGACCGGCCGGCCAACGCCAACGCCTTCAAGGCGGAGCTGCTCGCGGTGGACAAGGAGCGCCGGCGCGGCGGTGCGAATGACATCGCGCCCCGTCGTCCGCAGGCGGCCGGGGTGCTGGCGCCCCTTCCGCGCAAGTCCCAGGCGGCCCAGAACCAGGAAGCCAAGAACAACACCGGTTGGAACGACGTGACGGTGGAAGCCACCGTGCGGGCGCTGCCCGACACGCGCACCCCCGTGTCCGAGGAAGCCACGCTGGCGCCCGAGGAGGCCCGGCGCGCCAAACGCACGTCGGAGACCGCGGCCGGGTCGGGGGGCGGTGAGGGGCTCATCCTCTTCTTCAAGGCGCTCACCACGGTGCTGGTGCTGGGGGCGGTGGGCTTCTTCGTCTACTACTTCGGCATCGGCGCGGGCAGCGGCGCGGAGGGCAACACCTACCTGCCGCCGGCCAATGCACCCCGGCAGCTCACCGCCGGCACGGACCCGAACCAGCCGCCCGAGTACCTGCGGCAGATTCCCAGCACCTCGCGCAACGTGGACAAGGCCCGCAAGCTGACGCAGGACGGGGACCGCGACGTGCTCTCCGGCGAGCTGAACCGCGCGACGGCCAGCTACAAAGAAGCCTTCAGCTACAACCCGGAGGCGGAGCTGGCCCTGAAGCTGGGCGAGCTGTACTGGCAGCGCGACCAGACGGACGAGGCGCGTGGCTGGTGGGAGCGCCACCTGCGGGACATGCCCGACTCCAAGGCGCGGGCATACATCGAGCTGCGGCTCGGCAGCGCCGTGGCCCGCCCCGCGGCACCCTGACGCGGGGACGCAGGCCTGGGGGGCTGTTCCCCTGGCGAAGGGGCGAATCCGGTGGCGCCCCGCCGGTCCACGCTTGCATGGAGCGGCTTCCCCGGAGCTGGAAGGCTCCAGACTGGCGCCCTCCGGCTGACGGGTGGGGGCCCATGGAGCCCCCGAGTGTTTCCGTCCGCTGAAGGTTCGGCCCCGTCCGGCGGACGCGGCGACCCACGCTTCTTCAGCCGAGCGTCTCCACCTGCACCACGTGCTGGCCCAGGCGGACCCGGTCTCCGGGACGCAGGGGGCGCTCCGTGGCGGGCGGGATGCGCACGTAGGTGCCCAGGCCGCCGGACAGGTCGCGCAGCATCGCGCCCGTCGCGGTGGGGCTCAATTCGCAGTGCCGGCCGGCGAGCCCCTCGTCATGCGGGTACGCGAGGTCGCAGTGGGCCTGCCCGATGGTCAGCAGCGCCGCAGCCGTCACCACCGCCCGGCCCGCCCTGCCTCCCATGTGCACTTCCTCCACGCCGTACAGCGCCTGACCCAGCGGCACCGGCGAGCCGTAGAGGTTGGGCCGGCCGGCGACGGGCGGCGGCGACTCCACGCGGCCCGTGAAGCGGAACAGCCGCTGGCCGGCGCTGAAGAGCGCGCGCGGCGCCAGGGGCTCCGTGCCGGAGAAGGTGACGTAGACGCCGGAGGCGCTCGTCTCGTCCCGGACGAAGAGGGCGCCGTCCTTCACCAGGAAGGTGGCGTGCAGCGGCGACACGAAGACGTCGTCGGGGAACAGGATGGCCCCGCGTTGACGGCCCACCACGCAGCCCGTCACCGGGAGCTTGTAGCGCTGGCCGCGCGTCGTCCCGGCGATCACCGCCAGCCCGAAGCGCGAGGCCACCGGCGGCGGACGCGACACCGGCGTCCCACCCGTGGGGGAC